>JBEDHL010000136.1:0-10333 GCA_041174145.1 Pseudomonadota bacterium | reverse complement strand
GATGCCTCAGTCGTCGTCACAGCTTGTGGGACGGCAACCGGAGGCGCTGTGCGCGGCTGGCGCGCTTCCTGCCGCGCCCGGGCTTGCACTTCCTGGCGTGCCCGCGCGGCTTGGCGGGCCTGTTCGCGTTCCAGCGCCGTCAGCATATCCGCCAGGTCATTGGCGCGGGCGAGCGCTTCCTGTGCGCGTTGCGCTTCGGCCCTTTGCGCGGCCCGTGCTTCGCGTTCACGCAGCCGGGTTTCAGCAATTTCCTCATCCAAGGCTGCCGCGGCTTGGCGGAGTTCCGCCTCGGCTGCCGCCACCACCACGGCTTCCGCGGCCGCAATGCGCGCGCGGCGTTCCGCTTCGGCATTGGCCAGGCGCAGTTCCTCAGCCTCGGCGCGGATTTGCCGCGCCATGCCCTGCAATACCAAAAGGCCGCGCAGCGCCTCATCCGGTGGGGCGGGTTGTGCGAGCAGGGTTTCCGCGGGCCATAGAGCCAAGCGGCGCATCGCGGGCATCATCGGCGCCAAGCTTGCGGCGCGGGACGCCGCTTCGCCATAGGCTGCCGCCGCTGCGGCTTCGGCAAGCTGTTTGCGTTGCTCGGCCGCTTCCAAAGCGCGTTCCGCTTCCTGCACCCGCGCCGCCATGGCAACACGCTGCCGCGCAAGCCCGCTTTCCTCTGCCGCTGCCGCCTCTGCTTCTCGTGCGGCGGCTTCTGCTGCGGCGCGGCTGGCCGCACCGGTGCGGCGCGCTTCTTCCAGCGCCTCACGCGATGGCTGCGCCAGGGCCAGGCCTGGCAGCGCCAGTAGGAAAAGCGCGAAAGCGGCGCGCGCCTTAGCCAAGCAGGGATTGCCCTGTCATGGCGGCGGGCTGCGGCAGGCCAAGCAAGGCAAGCAGCGTGGGCGCAATATCCGCCAGCCTGCCATCACGCAGCGCGGCACCCTTCGGACCGCCCATCAAAATGGCGGGCACAACATTGGTGGTATGCGCGGTATGCGGCCCACCTGTGGCCGGGTCTTTCATCATTTCGGCATTGCCGTGATCGGCGGTGACCAAAAGGCAGCCGCCCACCGCCTTCAGCGCCGCAGCAATGCGCCCCAGCCCCGCATCCACCGTTTCCACAGCCTTTGTTGCAGCGGCAAGGCTGCCGGTATGGCCCACCATATCGGCATTGGCGAAATTCAGCACAATCAGATCAAAGGCGCGGCTTTCGATGGCGGCAACAGCCTTTTCCGTCAGTTCCGGCGCTGACATTTCCGGCTTCAGATCATAAGTCGCGACATCTTTGGGGGATGGCACCATGATGCGTTCTTCGCCGGGATAAACCGCTTCTTCCCCACCATTCAGGAAGAAGGTGACATGCGGGTATTTTTCCGTCTCCGCCATGCGCAATTGCTTGAGCCCCGCACGCGCCACCACCTCACCCAATTTATCGGCCATGGATTGCGGCGCGAAGGCGGTGGCGAGATGCGCATTCAACGCGTCGCTATATTCCGTGAGGCCAACGGCGGCGGCAAAGCGCGGCGAACGCGGGCGGGCAAAGCCATCAAAAGCGGGATCAAGCAGCGCGGTCAGGATTTCGCGTGCGCGATCGGCGCGGAAATTGAAGCAAAGAATGCCATCGCCATCCTGCATTCCCGCATAATCGCCAATCACACTGGCGGGGATGAATTCATCGGTTTTGTCAGCTTCATGGGCGGCGGTGATGGCGGCGGCGGCGCTGGCGGCGGGTGTGCCCTTCGCTTCCACCATCGCCGCATAGGCTTGCGCCACACGATCCCAGCGCTTGTCACGATCCATGGCGAAATAGCGCCCGATAATGGTCGCGATGCGCACGCCAGGCACACCTACCAAATCTGCTTCAAAGCGCTTCAGATAGTCAGGCGAAGCGCGGGGCGGCGTATCTCGCCCATCAGTAAAAGCATGAATGGCGACCGGGATGCCCGCGCCCGATAGCAGCTTGGCCAGCGCCACCGCCTGGTTTTGATGCGCATGCACCCCACCGGGGGAGAGCAGCCCCATCAAATGGCACGTCCCGCCCGAGGCTTTCAGCTTGGCGATCAAGCCCATGAGTGCGGGCAATCGCGCGAAGGACCCATCGGCGATGGCGGCATCAATGCGCGGCAAATCCTGCATCACCACGCGCCCGGCGCCGATATTAAGGTGCCCGACCTCTGAATTGCCCATCTGGCCTTCCGGCAACCCGACATCAAGGCCCGAGGTCTTCAGGAAGCCATGCGGGCAGGATGCCCAAAGCGCATCGAAGCTCGGCGTCTTCGCCTGGCGCACCGCGTTATCGGCAACTTCCTCCCGCCAACCCCAGCCATCCAGGATCACCAGCATCACGGGGCGGGGTTGCTGCGCGGCTTGCATCAGGGAGGACTCCACTTTCTATGGCGTCGGGATACCGCCCAGGCCAGCCCAAGGGCAAGCGTGGTTCAAAAGGGCAGTAGCGCCGGCACGCCGAAGAAACGCGCGTGGAAATGCAGCATCGCCGCCCAGCCCAGCAGCGCCAGCACCGGCGCCAGCCAGCCGATTTCGCCTGGCACCAGCCGGTTCCGCCCAGCCATGATGGCGCCAAAGGGGATGATGGAAGTCTCCGCCCGCAGCCTTGCCGCCGCTTCCGGCGCCCGCGCCGCCAGCTTGCGGTCAATGGAGGGCATGCCAAGGAAGGCGCTGATGGCAAAGGTGCCGAAGAAAATCAGGCTGGCGAGATCTCCATTGCCGATCACATGCACCAGCGCCCAAAGCGCGAAGGACCACAGCATGGGGTGGCGCGTGATGCGTTGGATGCCGCGCACCTGCTGCCCGGCCAGGGCTTCGCCGCCCACCGCCGTTGGGTTGCGCAACAGGCCCGCGGCGAAGAACAGGAAGGCGGGCAGCATGACCAGCGCCAGGATCAGGCGCGCCCAAGCGGGGGCTGACCAAAGCGGCATGGCGACCGCCGCTTCCCAGGCCTGCACCAACATCATGATCGCAATGACGGAGGTTACCGCATAGGCGATACGAAACCCGACTTCCCCGATTTTGCCCACCAACCGCGTGCGGATATCGGTGCCGGCGAAGCCATTATGCGTCGCGATCCAGAAGATCGCGGCCAGCAGCAGGGGGATCACGCCTTCCATGGCATCACAAATCCTTCAGCACCGCCCAAAGCGCCGATTTTGCTTCAAAGCCAATACCCGGAATCTCTGGCATTTTGATCCGCCCATCCACCACCGGCGTACTATCGGCAAATCCGCCGAAAGGCGCGAAGACCTCTGGGTAGCTTTCATTGCCGCCAAGGCCGAGCCCCACCGCGATATTCAGCGCGAATTGATGCCCACCATGCGGCACGCAACGCCGTGGCGACCAGCCATGGCGCACCAGCATATCCAGCGTGCGGAGATATTCCACCAGGCCATAAGAAAGCGCTGGATCGAATTGCAGAATATCCCGATCAGGCCTCAGCCCACCATGGCGGATCAAATTGCGCGCATCCAGCATGGAAAACAGATTCTCGCCCGTTGCGATCGGCGGAATATATTGTTCCGCAAGTGCCGCATGGGTTGAATAATCCAACGGGTCCAGCGGTTCTTCATACCAACGCAGCCCAAAGGGTTGCAGCGCCGCGCCATAGGTGAGTGCCGCATGCAGGCCGAAGCGGCCATTCACATCCACCGCAAGCCGCGACCCATCGCCGCCAAGCAACTTCACCACCGCTTCAATGCGCGCCAGATCTTCGGCCAAAGCTTCCTTCATCGGCGTGCCGGGCGCGCCGCCGATTTTCATCTTCACGGTGGTGTAACCCATGCCGAGGTAGCGCTTCATTTCTTCAACCAGCGCATCCACGCCCTTGCCGGGATAGTAATAGCCCCCTGCGGCATAAACCCAGGCGCTGTCATCCGCCTGACCGCCGCGATACCGATCTGCGAGCAAGCGCCACAGCGGCACGCCTTCCAGCTTCGCCGCCGCATCCCAAAGCGCCATATCCAAAACGCCAACCGCGACGGAACGGTCCCCATGCCCGCCTGGCTTTTCATTGCGCATCATGGCACCCCAGGCGCCGGTGGGGTTCAGCCCGCCTTCGCTGCGCGCAAGCTCAGCTTCGGTCGCGGCTTGCAGGCGGGGGATGAAGCGTTCCGCAAGTAGGCCCGGCTGAGCATAGCGGCCATTGGAATTGAAGCCATAGCCCGTTGCCGTTTTGCCCGCGCCATCTTCCACCGTGACGGCAACCACACTCGCCGTCATTTTCGAAAAATCAATATAGGCATTGGCAATGGCGCTGCTGATGGGCACCACACCCTGGCGAATTGAAGAAATACGCATGTTGGGTTCCTGGCTTGAGAAACTGCGAAATTTTGGCTTGGTTGATCAGCCGAGCAATCGGCCAATCACGCGCGCCGTGTAATCCACCACCGGGATGACGCGCCCGTAATTGATGCGTGTGGGGCCGATCACGCCAATGGCGCCAACGATTTTTTCCTGGCCGTTGCGGAAGGGCGCCACCACCACGGAAAGCCCGGCGCTATCGAACAGCCCGCTTTCTGCGCCAATGAAAATCTGCACGCCTTCACCGCGCTGCGCCAATTCCAGCAGACGCAGCATGGTTTCCTGCGCTTCCAGCCTTTCGAACAGCCGCTGGATTTCCTGCACCTGCGCCGCCTGATCCAAATTCTGTAAAAGCCGCGATTGGCCGCGCAGAATAAGCGACCCACCACCGCCGCCCGTCCAAGTCGCCAGCCCGGCCGAGATCACCTGCTGCGTCAGCGCATCCAGCGCGGTGCGGTCAGCGGCGATTTCTTCCGCCACATGGGTGCGCGTTTCTTCCAAAGTTCGCCCGGCGAGGCGTGCATTCAGGTAATTCGAGGCTTGGGTCAGCGCGGAAGGCGGCAGCCCCGCCGGCACTTCGATGACGCGGTTTTCCACCTGCCCGCCCTCATGCACCAGCACCACCAAAGCCCGCCCTGGACCAAGCGCCACGAATTCAATATGGCGCACCGGGTTTTCCGTTTTCGGCGCCACCACCAGCCCCGCCGCGCCAGCGAGACCCGAGAGCATCAGCCCCGCTTCGGCAAGTGTTTCCTGCAAGGACCGGCCAGATGCCGCGCAACGCGCCGCAATCGCATCCCGGTCATCCTCCCCCAAGGCACCAAATTCCAACAGGCCATCCACGAAAAGCCTGAGCCCCCGCTCGGTGGGCAGGCGCCCGGCGGAGGTATGCGGCGCGTAAAGCAGCCCGGCATCTTCCAGATCGGCCATGGCATTGCGGATGGTGGCCGGCGAAAGCCCCAGCGGCAGGCGGCGGGACAGGGTCCGGGACCCCACGGGTTCCCCGGTTGCGACATAGGTTTCCACCAATTCGCGCAAAATCAGCGCGGATCGGCTATCCAGCCCCGCGGCAGAAGGCAAACCCGGCGTGAGCTTCGCGGGTGTATGGGTCACGCTTGGTGGTCCCGAATTGGCATGGGCTGAGTATGAAGCGCGCACCGGGCGCGTCAACGGGTTCGCAAGCGGGGTGGCCCTGTGCTAACCGCCCGGCCATGAACAGACCCTCAGGCCGCGCCCCCGGCGCGCTTCGCACCGTTTCCATCCAGCCCGGCGTTGCCCGCCATGCCGAAGGCTCCTGCGTTATTCGCATGGGCCTGACCGAGGTGCTGTGCACCGCAAGCGTTGAAGGCAAGGTCCCGCCCTTCCTGCGTGGCCAGGGCCAGGGCTGGGTCACGGCGGAATACGGCATGCTGCCGCGCGCCACCCATACGCGCGGGGACCGCGAAGCCGCACGCGGCAAGCAATCTGGCCGCACGCAGGAAATCCAGCGCTTGATCGGGCGGTCCTTGCGCGCGGTCACGGATTTAAAGGCGATGGGCGAGATGACCATCACGCTGGATTGCGATGTGCTGACCCGCCGATGGCGGCACGCGCTGCGCTTCCATCACCGGCGCCTGGGTGGCGCTGCATCTGGCCTTTGAACATTGCAAGCGCATGAACATCATCACGCGCAATCCCTTGAAGGATCAGGTGGCGGCGATTTCCTGCGGCATTTATCAGGGCGTGCCCGTGCTTGACCTTGATTATGATGAGGACAGCAAGGCCGATGCGGATGCGAATTTCGTCCTGACTGCCTCGGGCGGCATTGTTGAAATACAAGGCACAGCCGAAGGCGCGCCCTTCACGGAAGCTGATCTGAACGCGCTGATGGGCCATGCGCGTGAAGGCACGGCAGCGCTTTTCGCCAAGCAGCGCCTTGCGGTGGATAAATAATGGCGCATCGGCGCCTGCAACGGGGCGAGAAGATTGTCATCGCCTCCCACAATGCCGGGAAGCTCCGCGAAGTGGCGGCCTTGCTCGCGCCGTATGGCATTGAAGTGACCAGCGCCGGCGCGCTTGGCCTGCCGGAACCTGAGGAGACGGAGACGAGTTTCCTCGGCAATGCGCGCATCAAAGCCCATGCGGCGGCGCGCGCTTCGGGCATGCCGGCGTTATCCGATGATTCAGGCTTTTCCGTTGCGGCGCTTGATGGCGCACCCGGCGTCTATACGGCCGATTGGGCCATGCGCCCGGAAGGTGGGCGGGATTACGCTTGGGCCATGGGCAAGGTGCATGATCTGGCCAAGGATGCGCCGGACCGCGCCGCCTGGTTTACCTGCGCTTTGGTGCTCGCCTGGCCTGATGGGCATGAGGAAGGCTTTGAAGGCAGGGCGGAAGGCGCATGGGTCTGGCCGCCACGCGGCGCGCATGGCTTTGGCTATGACCCGATGTTTGTCCCTTCAGGCTTGCATGAAACTTTCGGCGAAATGGACCCCGCCGCGAAGCACCGCATCAGCCACCGCGCCGCGGCTTTCGCGCTGCTGGCCGCTTCCTGCCTGCCACCGGCGGCAGGCTGAGCTTCAAGGGCGGGGCCGATTCCGGCGAAAGCCCGCGCCTGATCAGGCTGGCCCAACCTTCTTCCGGCGTATCTACAATTTCGAACAGTTTCAAATCCGCTTCCGCGATCATGCCTTCTTCCGCCAGGGCAGCGAAATTCACCACCTTGGTCCAGTAATCCCGGCCGAACAGCACAATGGGCAAGGGGCGCATTTTTTGCGATTGTACCAAGGTCAGCACTTCAAACAATTCATCGAAAGTGCCGAAGCCACCTGGAAAAACCGCAAGCGCATTGGCACGCATGGCAAGATGCATCTTGCGCATGGCGAAGTAGTGGAAGCGAAAGGTCAGCGCCGGGGTGGACCAGGGATTGGGCGCCTGTTCATGCGGCAGGGTGATGTTGAAGCCAATGGAAGGCGCGCCGCATTCTGAGGCGCCACGATTAGCCGCCTCCATAATCCCGGGCCCGCCGCCCGTTGCAATCACATTATCCCGCGGCGCCCCTGATGCCGCCAAAGCACCGCCGCGCATGGAAACAATGCGGCCAAAGGCGCGTGCATCCTCATAAAACCGGGAACGATCCAAAGCCTTTTGCGCGGCGCGTTTTTCTGAGGCTCCACGCGCTTTCTTGGCCTGGGCAGCGGCATCCTCCGCGCTGGGGCAGCGGGCAGAACCAAACACCACAACGGTGGAACGCACGCCCCAATCGCGCAGCGCATATTCCGCCTTGGCGTATTCCATGCCGAAGCGAAACGGGCGCATTTCATCTCGCAGCAGGAATTCCTGATCCTCCACCGCCAGCAGATAGCTGCGGGATTCCTTCTGGGCGCCATTATCTGGCATGAGTTATCCCCCTGATTTGTGCGGTTCAGCCCTTATCCCATAGGATTCGCGGCAAACCCAAAGGGATTCTGCCATGAATGAAGCAACCAAGGCGAAGCTTGCCGCCGTTTCCACCGCCACCCTGACCACCGTGCTGTTCAAGCGTGGCTTTCGCAACGTGTTTCTGGCGCTTTCGCCGCTATCCCCCGCTGGCCCGCGCCTGGTGGGGCCGGCCTATACGCTGCGCACCATCCCCGCGCGGGAGGATTTGGATGTGCTGGATGTGTTCAAGGACCCAAGCCACCCGCAGCGCAAGGGCGTGGAAGAATGCCCCGCCGGCGCGGTTTTCGTGATTGATAGCCGGGGCGATGCCAGGGCCGCGAGTGCGGGCGGCATCCTGATTTCCCGCCTGCGTGCCCGCGGCGTGGCCGGCGCGGTAACCGATGGCGGCTTCCGCGATAGCCCTGAGATCGCCGCCATGGGTTGGCCCGCCTACCACGCCCAGCCATCCGCGCCGACCAATCTGATCCATCATCATTGTGTTGATTTGAACGTGCCCATTGCCTGCGCCGGGGTTGGCGTGCATCCCGGCGATATCATGGTGGGCGATGGGGAAGGGGTGGTCTGCATCCCGGCCCATATCGCCGATGCCGTGGCGGAAGAGGCTTTTGAGCAAACGGTGCTTGAGGATTTCGTGCAGGAAAGGGTGGATGCCGGCCACACCATCCGCGGCCTTTACCCGATGACCGACCCCGCCAACCGTCCAATTTTTGAGGCGTGGCGGAAGGAAAGGGGGCGGTAATTTTATTGGTGGTGGCGCTTTTTGCGCTTGGCCTCGCGGTTGCTCTGCTCAGCTAGCATGCGGATGTTTCATCGCGGAACATCTGCACGGGGCGGCCAGTGAGCAATCTGGCTGGTCCGGCGGATCGCAGCCCCGCGGTGATGCATGATATCCACCCGCGGATAGCGAAACACTGGGCGGAAATTATATGCTTGTCTGAAAAACCACGGGTGACACTGGCGCCGCCGAAAAAGGTATCGGTGCCGGCATCACCGACAATGTAATCATTGCCTGTCGAAAGCCTGCCAGCATCATCGCTATTCAGATGATTTCTGCCATTCCTCCCCGATGCCCCCGTACCGAAAATGTAAGAGAGTCCTAGCCCTGCAAGAACCAAAAAGTGTCCACTTCTGATAGATAGGCCGGTGAAACAATGATTTTGGGATCAGGGCCCGTCAACCCTAGGAATTTCACGTGGTAATCGACATAGTTATCGCCGTTATTGTCGACGAATAAATGGGAAGAGCCATCGTCACCTTCCCGTTTCCAATAATTCAAATTGTTCCAATTTTTCGTTTTATCGCCCCAGGAATCTTGCCCTACCGAAAACTCAATCGTCCAACTGTTGACATCAAAAACCAGAGTATCTCGAAAAATTTCATAATCCGTAATGATAATATTAGGTTGATAATCTAAAGAGTTCGACTCGATATATGTCGCTTCTTTTATGCGAGACACGTTCAGGGACAATGAGGGGGCAGCGCTGATTGTCTGGAAAATGAATTTATCCTCCCCGGACCCACCAGTAAGCTGTACCGAACCCTCGCCACCGGAAATAACATCGTTGATTAAAAGGGTATCATCGCCTTCCCCACCAAACAGCGAGTCATTCCCGCTTCCTCCAAACAGCCAATCATCACCATCCGCCCCATGAAGACAATCGTCGCCGTCGCCGCCAAATAGGCTGTCCTTGCCCGCGCCGCCCTGAATGAGGTCGTGATCACTGCCTCCAAAAAGACGATCATCACCATCATCGCCGCGCATAGTATCTTCGCCTGCTCCGCCATAGGCGGTGTCATCTCCGGCGCCGCCATCCAGAACATCAGCAGCATTCCCAGGCAGATTGCCGCCGGTCATCCCGTTTGGTTCAAAATCACCCGCCAAAACATCATTGCCGTTCCCCCCGAACAGTATGTCAGCGCCGAAGCCACCGGTTAGCCTGTCGTGCCCTTCCCCGCCGATCAATAGATCATCGCCGTAATCGCCCCAAAGCGAGTCATCCCCGGCATAGCCGAGCAGTATGTCGTTGCCCCAGGCTCCATTGGCGGTATCATTGTCATTGGTCCCCGACCAGTAATCGTTTCCGAAAGAACCAAACCACTTTGCCATAGGGGTTCTCCTAAATGCGAAGCTGGAAAATTTTTTGGATAGTAAATTTTTGATAAATTGAATGTCAATAATGAAACATAAAAAATGAACAATCTTATTTTAAAACGAGAATGTTTCTTGAGGCCTGGCGGAAGGAAAGGGGGCGGTAAAGCCCTCTCCCCTGCCGCGCGATTGCATCTCCGTATTTCAAAAGTCGGGAAGCGCGTGAATCACAAAACAAAAAAAACATCGCCAGAAGACTGGCCGGGAACATGGAGTTCCGGCACGTTCCAATGATCTATGTCCATCTGCTTCAAACGCGCTTCATCAGGGTAGTAACCAGGGGGTGGCTCGGGTTTAAGAATGCGCTCCAGTTCCCACAACATTTGCGACGGGTCGGGTAGGTTCCAAGGGGGAATATTCAAAGGATCAGACGGCACGAACCCAGGCCAGTTATTTTGGTCTATCAGGTCAAACCCTTCGTCAAAGACTGAGGGGGGGCCAAACTCTATAATGATATAGTCTGAATAGTCA
>JBEDHL010000135.1:0-3681 GCA_041174145.1 Pseudomonadota bacterium | reverse complement strand
CCCCGCATCCACACCCAAAACCCGCCATGGCCGCAAGGCCCGCCCCGCCCTTGATTCTTTCCGCGCGTTCCGCCGACGCACTGCGGCTTTCCGTGGCGGCCTGGCGCGAAGCGCTGGCGGGCGCCGATGGCCCGCACGCCACCGCCTTGGCGCGCGGTCAGGCGCGCTATCGGGATTTGGCGCCGCATCGGCTGGTGCTGCGTGGGCGTGATGGCGCCGCGCTCGCTGCCCGCCTTGCCGCCTGGGAAGCCGGGGAGCGTGAGGCAGGCGCAACCCAAGCGGTGGCACTTACCGGCCGCATCGCCTTTGTGTTCAGCGGCAATGGCGCGCAGCATGCGGGCATGGCGCGGGAAGCGTTGCGTGTTTCTTCTGCTTTTCGGCGCGGTGTGCAGGCCGCCGATGCGGCGCTGGCCCCGCGCTTGGGTGTCTCTCCCGCCGCGCTGATCAAGGCGGGCGTCACCGAAGAAGAATTGGCGGGCACGGATTTAGCGCAGCCGCTGCTGTTTACCGTGCAGATGGGCATCCTGGCCGCGTTGCGGGAACAAGGCATCACGCCTGATCTTGTGCTTGGCCATTCGGTGGGTGAGGTCGCAGCGGCAGCGGCAGCGGGGTTGCTTTCCCTTGATCAGGCGGTGGCGCTGATTGTGGCGCGCAGCCGGCACCAGCACGCCACGCGCGGCAACGGGCGTATGGCGGCGATTGGCGCATCGCCCGAAGCCATCGCGCCGCTTTTGGAAAGCTGCGGCCCTGGGCTTGAAATCGCCGCCATCAATGCGCCGGCTGCGCTCACCATTGCTGGACCTGCCCCCGCGATTGCGCGGCTATGCCAGGCGGCGGAAGCGGCACGGCTGGTCGCCATTCCGCTTGACCTTGATTACGCCTTCCATAGTGCCGCGATGGAACCGGTGCGCGCGGGGCTTTTGCAGGATTTGTCAGGGCTGATTTCTGCGCCGGGCACCTGCCCCATGATCTCCTCTGTCACCGGCAAGGAATTACCCAGCGCTGAAACGGGCGCCGATTACTGGTGGCGCAATTTGCGGGAGCCGGTGCGCTTTCAGGCTGCGGTGGCGGAAGCGGCGCGGCAGGGGGCAAGGCTTTTCCTCGAAATCGGCCCGGCGCCGGTCTTGCAGAATTACCTGCGGGAGACGCTGCGCGCCGAGGCGGTGGAAGCCGCCGTGCTGGCCAGCCTGAAGCGACAGGACCCGCCGGGCGACCCCTTCCCTGCCATGGCCGATCGCGCCATTGCCGCCGGTGCCGATCCCCGCGCGGCGCGCGCTTTTCAAGGGGTCGCAGAACGCGCCGCGCTGCCGCGCACGCCCTTCGCACGTCGGCCCATCTGGTTCCCGCGCACAGTGGAAAGCGCGCGACAGACCGATCCGGTGCAGGACCACCCGTTGCTTGGCTTCCGGCGTGGCGCTGCGCCGGGGCTTTGGACGCAATGGTTGGATTGCCTCGCCCAGCCCTGGCTTGGTGATCACATGCTGTTTGGTGACGCAGTGCTGCCCGCCGCCGCCATGGCGGAAGCGGCGCTTGCCGCCGCCGCGCTGATCCATCCGGACGCGCCGGTGCTGGAGGTGAGTGATCTTGCCATCCTCCGCCCCGTCACCCTCGCGAAAGATGGCGCCCTTGAACTGCGTTTTTCGGCGGATGGCGAAGGTGGCTTTGCGCTAGCCACCCGCCCGCGCCTGGCCGAGGATGATTTCACCCTGTGCGCCCGCGCCCGCTTCGCACCCCTGCCGCGCCTGCCTGCCTCGTCAGGCTTCGCACTTGGTAAGACGCGTGAGGTCCCGGGCGCTGAGGTTATCGGCTTTGCCGCGCGGCATGGGCTCGATTACGGTCCGGCTTTTCAAAGCCTGCAAAAGGTGGACATCGCAGGTGCGGGTGCGGCGCGGGCATGGCTTAGCCTGCCGGCGGCGGCGCCGGATCACGCCGGCTTCATGCTGCATCCCGCGCTATTGGATGGTGCCTTGCAGGGGCTTTTTGCATTGCTGCTTGGCCAAGGCCTGGGAACGGAAGAAGCCATTATCCCCATCCGCATCGGCCGGCTTTGCGCAAGGCGTGATGCAGGGGCCATTGCAACCGCCGAAATCACCCCCGGTCGGCGCGGCGCGCGGCTTTTCGCCGCCAATTTGACCTTGCGCGATGCCGCCGGCGCCATCGTTGCGATGATTGAAGATATCTGGTTCCAGCGCGTGACCCGCCCAGGGCAGGAAAAGCTCGCCCATCGCAGCTTCCGCCTGGACCCGGTGCCGAGCCTGCCCTTGGTTGCCACAAGCGCGCCGGTGGATTTGGCACCTGTCATGACCGCGATCCGGCAGGCAGATCGGGCCAAACCCTTGACCGAGGCTGCGCTGCTGCTCGAAGCCCATCTCGCGGCTCTGGCCTTGCCGGCGCTGCGCGATACCACTGCCCCGACCAGCCCCTATCGGGCCGCGCTTTGGCGCATCCTGGCAGCGGCGGGTGCGGCGGAACTGGTCGGCGGCGCTTGGCAAATCATCGAAGACCAGCCCCTGCCGCCGGCGGAGGCAATTTGGCGCGAGGTTTTGGCAGAACAGCCAGAGCTTGCATTGGATTTGGCATGGTTGGCGCGTGCCGCGGAAGAATTGGGCGCAGCGCTTAAGGGGGAACCGGTGTCAGCACCGCCACCACCCGCCCAGGGTGGGGCAAAGCAAGCCTTGGCAGCCACGCTTTTGGCCGGGGTCAGCGCCCTTGCCGCAGCTTGGCCTGCCGATAGGCCACTCAGAATTTTGGAACTGGGCGCAGGCGGGGCTTTGACGCGGGGGGCTTTGGCGGTGCTCGGCGCCAGCGGTAGGCATATTCACTACCGCGCGATTGGTGAAGCTGGCGCCGGCTCACTGAATGGCGTGCCGGATCATGTGACCCTGCGCTGGGAAGGCTGGGAAAGCCTGGAAAATGCGCCGGCGCCGGCCGATCAGGCTGATCTTATCCTCGGCCTTGCCCCGGCGGCATTTCGGCGGCGCGGCTCGGCCTTGCTGGAAGGGCTCAATGCCCAGGCCGCGCCAGGGGCGGCGCTTTTATTGGCTGAACCCTTGCCCGGCGCATTTTGGAATTTCACCCTGGGGCAGGACCCGGCCTGGTGGCGGGGGGATGCGGAAGGCGCGCTGCCCGACGCCGCCGCTTGGCGGAGCGCGCTTGGCGTGGCGGGCTGGCAGCGGGCAGAGGTTGAAACATTGGATGCCGCGCCGTGGCCCGCATTGCTGATTTCGGGCCGCAGCGCCACTGAGCCAGTTGCGCCGCCCGCGCTGACTATTGCCGCAAAACCGATGATTTTCGCCGATGCGGAGATGATGGCCCTTGCCCAAGCCATGGCGGTGCGGCTGGCGCCGGATCAGCCACCAGCTATTTTGCCACTCGGGGAAATGCCGACACCGAAAAGCCTGCGCGGCGCGCAAATTCTGGCGCTGACCGGCATGGCGGAGCCCGCCGCAGCCCTTGCTGACCTGACCGCCCTGGCGGCGGCGGCAGATGGCGCGGCGCGCGGCCTGATATTGGTGGCGCAGGCGGATGAGGCGCGCGCGGCTGCGCTGATTGGGCTTGGCCGGGTTTTGGCCAATGAAATGCCAGGGCTGAAGCCACGCCGCATCAGCTTGGCGCCCGAGCTTTCGCCTGATGACGCGGCTTTGCTCATCCTCGCCGAATGGGCTGGCCATGCGCCGGAGG
>JBEDHL010000134.1:0-17170 GCA_041174145.1 Pseudomonadota bacterium | reverse complement strand
CAGCGCTACCAGGCGGACGATGCCTGGAGTTGGGAACGCATGGCGCTGACCCGAGCGCGGGTTGTTGCGGGGCCACCGGCGCTGGCGCGGCGGATTGGCGCGGCGATACGCGCCGCACTCGGCAACCCCGAAAAGGCCAAGACCGCCATTGCCGATGCGCTGGCCATGCGGCTTCGCATGCTGCGCGAATTGCCCGGCGATGGGCCGTGGGATGTGAAGCTTTCCCCTGGCGGGCTGGTGGAGGTGGAATTCATCGCCCAGGCGCTGCAATTGCACCACGCCCCGCGCCACCCGGAAGTGCTGGCGCCGACCACGCGCGTTGCGCTTGGCAACCTTGCCAAGATCGGCGCTCTCACGGCCGAGGAAGCCCAAGGCCTGATCGCCGCCGAAAGGCTATGGCGCGGCATCAGCGGCATACTGCGCCTGACCCTTGGCCCCTGGCGGGAGGATAAGCTGCCTGAACCGGCGGCTTCCGCCGTGCTGCGGGTTGCGGCCCCGCTTTGCGCCAGCCCGCCCGTTGACCTTCCGGGGTTGCGCGCACAGATGGAAGCCAGCGCCGCTTTGGTGCGCGGGGTTTTCGAAGCCCGGCTTGGCCGGCTGGATCAGGGGAATCGAACATGAGCGAATTGGCCGAAGGCAAAAAGGCACCCGCCTTCAAAATGGCAGCAAGCGGCGGGCGGGAAGCATCCTCAGCGGCGCTAAAGGGCAAGCCCTATTTGCTGTATTTCTACCCCAAGGCGGATACGCCCGGTTGCACCAAGCAGGCTTGCGGCGTGCAGGAAGCGTTGCCGCAACTCGGCAAGCTTGGCCTGACGGTGATTGGTGTTTCACCTGATGCCATGCCGCCCATTGAAAAATTCGCCAAAAAATATGGGCTGGAATTCCCTCTGGCCTCAGACCCCGAACACAAGACCGCCGAGGCCTATGGCGTTTGGGTCGAAAAATCCATGTATGGCAAGAAATATATGGGCATGGAGCGTTCAAGCTTTCTGGTCGGTGCCGATGGCAAGATTGTCAAAATCTGGCGCAAGGTGAAGCCCGAAGCCCATGCGGCGGAAGTGCTGGCAGCGGCGAAGGCGCTAGGCTGAAGCAGGCACAGGCCTATTCTTCTTCCTTGCCTTCGATTGTAGCGAAAACGGCCTCTGCCCGCTTGAAAATTTCTTCGGCATTCTGCCGCTTGGCGGGATCGGTTTGCTTGTCAGGATGGTAGCGTCGGCGAAACGCGCGGCGCGCCTCCACAATCAGCCAAAGCGGCGCATTGGGGGCCAGATAAACCCGCGCATGCTGGCTGCCATCGGCCGGCGTTTCCTTAAGCTGCTTCAATTCAGCTTCGGCATCGGCCAGGCGCTTACGCAGCACCGCGATTTCTTCCGCCGCAATCGCCAAATAGCGGCGCATTTCCTCGGGCGGGGCGCCCTTGCTGGGCAGCTTGGTCAATATCGCGGAAAGATAGTTTTCGATTCGCCGTGCCATTAGCTTGGCGCGCGCGCCGGGGCGGCGTTCGGTTTCGATCATCAATTGGGAAAGCAGAACCCGATCAGTTTTATGCTGTGCCGCGTGTTCGGCCAGTTGTTCCAAGGTCCATTCCCTGAAGGGCCTGTCATCGGCCATGCTTTCCCGAAACCCTTTCTACACGCGGCGCGGCCTGTTTGAGGCCGGAATGAACCATGTTGGCGAATGAAGCCCAGGAAGCATAGCGCCAAGCCCCGCTTCGCAGAAGCGCCGCAATAGGCGAAACTGCGCCATGACCTTCCGGGAGAAGCCGCCATGACCCCCACCCTGCGTCGCCGTAGCCTGCTTTTCGCCGCCGCCAGCCCGCTTGCCGCGCCTGCCTTGGCCCAGGCGCCCTGGCCCGCACGGCCCGTGCGGATTGTGGTCCCCTTCCCGCCGGGCGGTTCGAATGATGTGGTGGCCCGCCCCCTGGCGGAACGCCTGCAAGCGCAGCTT
The DNA here is from genome assembly GCA_041174145.1 of Pseudomonadota bacterium. Classification (GTDB taxonomy): domain Bacteria; phylum Pseudomonadota; class Alphaproteobacteria; order Acetobacterales; family Acetobacteraceae; genus Neoroseomonas. The sequence continues at coordinate 15,223 of JBEDHL010000134.1, read as the reverse complement.
GGCCAACCGGTGGTGATTGACAATCGCGCCGGCGCGGGTGGCGCCATTGGTGCCACTTCCGTCGCGCAATCGGCACCTGATGGCTATACTTTGATGGTTTCATCTTCATCTTTTGCGACAACTTCCATCACCCAGCGCGTGCCCTGGGGCGTTCTGGAGAATTTCACGCCGATAGCTTTGCTCGCGCGGTCGCCCTTCATTGTGCTGGTGCATCCGGATTTCCCGGCGCGCAGCGTGGCGGATTTGGTGCGTATGGCGCGGGAAAGGCCGGGCGCGATTGATTACGGTTCTTCTGGCCCTGGCGGGATCAATCATTTCGTTACGGAATATTTTTGCCTGCGCGCCGGCATTAAAATGAACCATGTGCCCTATCGCGGCATGCCCCCCGCAGTAACGGATTTGGTGGCGGGGCATATCCCGGTGCTGATCACCACCATGCCAAGCGCCGCGGGCGTGGTGCGCGAAGGCCGCGTGCGGCTTTTGGCCTATACAGCGCCTGGGGCGCCTGAGGGCTCACCCCCCGCCCCCACGGTGAAGGAGGCCGGGATTGATTATGAAAGCGACATTTGGTGGGGATTATTTGCGCCACGCGGCTTGCCGCTTGATATCCTTGAGCGCTTGAATTTCGCCGCCAATACCGCCTTGGCAGACCCGGAAATGGCCAAGCTATTGCAAACCGAAGGGGCGCGGCCTTCGCCGGCAACGCCACAAGCCTTCGCCGGCATCCTCCGCGTTGAACTCGCCCGCTGGCGCGAAGTGGCGGCGGCGGCGAATATCAAGCTGGATTAATGTGATGGCCGAGATGCATCGCAAGAATTTTGACCCTGCCGCGAAAGGCGCCATGGATGGCGTGCGTGTGGTGGATCTTTCGCGCCTGGTCGCCGGCAATATCCTGACCAAGGTTTTCGCTGATCACGGTGCGGAGGTGATCAAGGTGGAACCGCCCGAAGGCGATACGCTGCGCGCCTGGCGCGTGGGTGGGGTGGAAACAAGCTGGAAGACCATATGTCGCAATAAGAAAAGCATTTGTCTAGATCTGAAAAACCCGGATGGCATCGCCGCTGTGCGTGCTCTGGCCAAAGACGCCGCCATGCTGGTGGAAAGCTTCCGCCCCGGCGTGCTGGAAGCCATGGGGCTTGATCCCGAATGCCTGCTGGCCGCCAATCCACGCCTAGTGATCGCGCGGGTTTCCGGTTGGGGGCAGGATGGGCCTTATCGGCACAAGCCCGGCTTTGGCACTTTGGTTGAAGGCTATTCCGGCTTTGCCGCGATTAATGGTTTTGAGGATCGTGAACCGGTACTGCCGCCCATGTTCATGGGCGATGCCTATGCCGGGCTTTATGGATCGGCAGCCGCGATGATCGCGCTGCGCCACGCCGAAGCCACCGGCCAAGGGCAGGTGATTGATATCTCGTTATTCGAACCGCTGTTCAGCGTGCTGGAACCGCAAGTGGCGAATTGGCGCCTGACGCGCAAACGCAAGCCGCGCACCGGCAGCCGCAGCACCAATACATCGCCACGCAATGCCTATCGCACCCAGGATGGCGGCTGGGTCTGCCTTTCGGCTTCCACGCAAGGCATGACGGAAAAACTGCTGCGGTCCATTGGGCAGGAGGCTTTGATCACCGATCCACGCTTCGCCAATAACCCGGCGCGTGTGCAAAACTGGCAGGAACTGGATGCCATCATTGGTGGCTTCATTGCCGCGCGCAGCCTGGCTGAAAACCTGGCGCATTTCGACAAGGCCGGTGTCACCATCGGCCCCATCATGGATACCGAAATGCTGGATAGCGACCCTTACGCGATTGAACGTGAGGCTCTGATCGAAGTGCCAGATGCCGATATGCCGGGTGGCTGGCTGCCCATGCATGGCATGGTGCCCCGGCTTTCAGGAACGCCTGGGATTTTGGCGCGGCCCGCGCCCAAGCTTGGCGAACATAATACCGAAATCCTGGAACCGGCTTTGGGCACGGAACATTTCCAAAAATTGCGTGAAGTCGGGGTGATACGCGGATGAGCAAGATGTTTGATCTGACCGGGAAAAATGCGCTCGTGACCGGGTCTAGCCAGGGGATTGGCTTCGGTCTTGCGCGCGGGCTCGCGGAAGCGGGGGCACGCGTCATCATTAATGGGCGCGATCCGGCGAAGCTTGCCACTGCACAGCAACGCTTGCGCGATTTGGGCATAGAAACCACCGCCTGCGCCTTTGATGTGACAGATCCAAAAGCGGTGGAAGCCGGCTTTACAGAAATTGAAAATCGCTGCGGTCAGCTTGATATTTTGGTGGCCAATGCGGGTATCATGCGCCGTATGCCAGCGGTGGAAATGCCGCCCGAAACCTGGCGCGAAGTGCTTGGCACAAACCTTGATGGCGTTTGGTATTGCTGCCAAGCCGCCGGCAAACGCATGGTGCCGCGCGGCGCGGGCAAGATCATCACCATCTGTTCCGTACAAAGCGAATTGGGCCGCCCCACCATCGCGCCCTATGCGACCAGCAAAGGCGCGCTACGGATGTTGACGCGCACACTTTGCGCCGAATGGGCGAAACACGGCGTTAATGTGAATGGCGTGGCGCCGGGCTATTACGAAACCGAGTTGACCAGCGCCCTGGTGCAGAACCAGGAATTCAATGATTGGCTCTGCCAGCGCGTGCCCGCCGGGCGCTGGGGCAAGGTAGAGGAATTGGTGGGCGCCACCGTCTTCCTCGCCTCCCCGGCATCAAACTTTGTGCATGGCCATCTGCTTTACGTGGATGGCGGCATGACGGCAGTTGTTTAACCCGCGCGCGCGATCAGTTTTTTCGCGCGCTCCACAATCGGCTTGTCAATCATATCGCCTTCAAAGGCGACAGCGCCCTTGCCCTCGGCCAGCGCGGCATCAAAGGCAGCGACCAGGCGCTTGGCGCGTTCAACTTCTTCAGGCCGCGCGCCATATTCTTCATTGATGATGGCAACCTGCGATGGATGCACGCAGGAAGCACAGGCAAAACCAATGGCGCGGGAACGGCGCAGCATGGCGCGGTAGCCATCCAAATCCTTCAAGCCCGCCACCGTGCCGATGAAGCCAAGCGGCAGAATGCCCGCCGCGCGCGCGGCAATCAGCCCCAGGCGCTTGGGCAAATCCAACGCATCGGGCGTGGGTTCGGCGCCAAGATCGGTCGCCAAATCCTCGCCACCCACACCAAGCGCCACAATGCGCGGATCAGCACCCGCAATGGCATCCACTTGCCGCAGCGCCGCCGCATCTTCGATCAGCACGATGAACCTCAGCGACCCGATTTCACGCCCCGCCGCCAATTCAGATTCGGCGGCGAGTTCCGACAGTAAGCGCACATGATCCGCGCCCATCATCTTGGTGCAGATCACGCCATCCGCGCCGGCAGCCACGGCAGCCGCGATATCCTCGGCGGCCATGCGGAGCGGGCGATTGATGCGCACCACAATATCCGCGCCATTGCGCCGCGCACTGGCCGCAGCAGCCGCAAGCCCGGCCCGCGCGCGGGCCTTGGCATCGGGCGCCACGCCATCTTCCAAATCAAGAATAATCACATCGGCGCCGCGTTCATGTGCCTTGGCGACAAAGCGTTCCTCGCTGGCTGGCACGTAAAGCAAAGAACGCCAATTCGGCAGGTGGCGGTTCATGGCAGTATCTCCGACCCCGGCACAATGCCCTTGGGCAGGCTGGCGGCGTGGCGCGCAATTTCTCCGGGGCGGGCAAGCCAAATCTTATCGCGCTGCGTCAAAATATGCTGCATGGCGCGGCGGAAGGGGCGGAGCCGAAAAGGTTGGCCGATGATGAAAGGGTGCAGCACGATGGAACAGACCAGCGGCATATCGCGGGACCGATCCAGCATTTCATCGAATTGATCCACCACCATATCGGCGAAATCCCGCGCCGCCTGTTGGCGGAAAATGGCGACGGGGCTGTCATTCACTTCCACGGAATAGGGCACAGAAAGCATTGGCCCGGCGCGGGTTGTCATCCAGAAGGGCTGGTCATCCGCCGGCCAATCCATGACATAGCTGAAGCCTTCTTCCTTCAGCAGATCAAGCGTTGTCGCGGATTGCGTAATATAGGGACCAAGCCAGCCATCCGGGGCCTTGCCGGTGTGGCGAATAATCGCCTCACGGCTTTCGGCAATCAGGCGGCGTTCATCATCCTCAAACAGGATATCCTGCCTTTCGGCGTTGGTGCGGCCATGGCCGATGAACTCATCGCCGCGCTTCATCAAAGCTGGCGCAATTTCCGGGCAGGTATCCAAGACCAGCCCATTCACATTATGCGCGGCAGGCAGCCCGTATTCATCGAACATGGCCAGCATGTTCCAAAGCCCGACGCGATTGCCGTAATCCCGCCAGGCATAATTGCGCTGGCTTTGCGGCGCGGCGGCGCCGGTGCTGTCGCTGCCAAGCCCAGCGCGAAAGGCAAAGGCTTCGATATTATTGCACAGCACAACCGCAAGCCTGCTGCCATTGGGCCATTCATAGGTGGGGCGGTTAGGGATGGCGCTATGCTGATAGCGCCCATGGGTTGGCAGTTTCATGGCCGGTCTCCAAAACTTTGTCCGGGACGCTAAGGCCGGGGGCTGGCCCCGTCAAAGCAGCCCGCCCCCTTTGCAGGGCCGCCCCGCCATGCGCTACTTATACTGAGAAGACTGGAGGAACGGCTGATGCCAGACGGGAGCACCACGGACCGAATCACCTATTCGGCGCCGATCGGCGATGAGGTGAAGACCACCACCTGCTATATGTGCGCCTGTCGCTGCGGCATTCGCGTTCATCTGAAGGATGGCCGGGTGCGCTATATTGAAGGCAATCCCGATCATCCGGTGAATAAGGGCGTGCTTTGCGGCAAGGGCAGCGCCGGCATCATGACGCAATACAGCCCGGCGCGCTTGCAGGCCCCCTTGAAGCGCATAGGGCCGCGCGGTTCAGGCGATTATGCCGAGATTTCCTGGGATGAGGCGATGGAAATCGCCACAACCGCGCTGCGGAAGGTGCGGGAAACTGACCCGAAGCGCCTGGCTTTCTTCACCGGGCGCGACCAATCGCAATCCCTCACGGGCTTTTGGGCCGCGCAATTCGGGACGCCCAATTTCGCCGCGCATGGCGGGTTCTGTTCGGTCAATATGGCCGCCGGTGGGCTTTACACCATTGGCGGTTCCTTCTGGGAATTTGGCGAACCCGATTGGGAACGCGCGAAATATCTGCTGATCCTTGGCGTGGCGGAGGATCATGATTCCAACCCAATCAAAACCGGCCTTGCCGCGCTGAAGAAGCGCAACGCCAAGGTCGTATCCGTCAATCCGGTGCGCACCGGCTATTCCGCGGTGGCCGATGAATGGGTGGGAATCCGCCCCGGCACGGATGGGCTTTTCGTCATGGCGCTGATCCATGAATTGCTGCGCAATGATTGGGTGGATTCCGAATTCCTGGTGCGGCACACCAATGCGCATTGGCTGGTGGTGCGTAATCCGGGTGGCGCCGATGATGGGCTTTTCGTGCGTGATGCCGATGGCAAACCGCTCGCTTGGGATCGCGCGCGCGGTGCCATGGATGCCGCCGCCGCTGATCTTTCCCCTGTGCTGGTGGGTGATTTCACCCTGCCGGATGGCCGCACCGCACGACCAGTATTTCACTTGATGGCCGAACGCTATTTGGGCGCCGAATATGCGCCGGAAGCGGTGGCGGAACGCTGCGGGCTGGATGCGGACCGCATTCGCCGCATCGCCGCCGAAATGGCCGATGTTGCCTTCAACCAGACCATTACGTTGGATCAGCCCTGGACGGATACGCTCGGCCGTCGGCATGAGAAAATGGTGGGGCGGCCCGTGGCGCTGCACGCCATGCGCGGCATCAGCGCGCATTCCAACGGCTTTCATACCTGCCGTGCTTTGCATATTCTGCAAATGCTGCTGGGTGCGATAGATACGCCGGGTTCCTGGCGCTACAAGGCGCCCTTCCCGCGGCCCATTCCGCCTGGCCCCGGCCCTGCGGGCAAGAATTCCAAGCCGAATACGCCACTCGCCGGCAATATCCTGTCCTTCACCCATGGGCCGGATGATTTGCTGGTGAATGATGATGGCTCACCCATTCGCATTGACCATTCCTTTTCCTGGGAAGCGCCGCTTGGTCTGCATGGCATGATGCATACCGTGATCGGCAATGCGGCGAAGGGTGACCCTTACAAGATTGATGTGCTGTTCATGTTCATGGCGAATATGGCCTGGAACAGCGCGATGAACCCGCTGGAGACGATTGAATGCCTCACGGCCAAGGATGAAAGCGGCGAATACGTCATTCCAACCGTGATCTATTCCGATGCGTTTTTCAGCGAAACCGTGCCCTATGCGGATTTGATCCTGCCGGACACCACTTATCTGGAACGCTGGGATTGCATTTCCATTCTGGATCGCCCGATTGGGTCGTCTCATGGTCCGGGTGATGCCATTCGCCAGCCCATTCTGAAGCCGGATCGTGATGTGCGGCCGTTCCAGGATGTGCTGATTGAATTGGGCGCGCGGCTTGGCTTGCCCGCCTTTACCAAAGAAGATGGCAGCGCGCGCTTCAAGGATTACGCGGATTACATCGTCAATCACGAACGCATGCCGGGTGTGGGGCCGCTGGCCGGCTGGCGTGGTGAGGATGGCAGCGCGAAGGGTGTCGGCAAACCCAACCCAGATCAATTGCAGCGCTATATCGAAAATGGCTGCTTCTGGCGGCATGATTTCTCCGCCGAGGAAAGCTATTTCAAGCATTCCAACAAGCTCTATCTGGAAAACGCCAAGGCGATGGGGCTGATCGGCAAGTCTGATCAGATCGTTTTGCAAATCTGGTCAGAACCCTTGCAGAAATTTCGCCTGGCCGCCGAAGGCCATGGCGCGAAGCAACCGCCGGAGGCGCTCCGCGAACGTGTGCGCACCTACTGCGACCCGCTGCCCATTTGGTATGTGCCGCTGGAACAAGAAGCGCACGACACATCCAGCTTCCCCTTCTCGGCTGTCACGCAGCGCCCCATGGCGATGTATCATTCCTGGGGTTCGATGAATGCTTGGCTCAGGCAAATCCATGGCGCCAATCGGCTTTATATGAGCCGCGCCAAGGGCGAAGCCATGGGCATCGCGCAGGATGATTGGGTGTGGGTCGAAAGCCGCAATGGCCGCGTGAAGGGGCAGGTGACGCTGATGGAAGGCGTGAACCCGGACACCGTCTGGACCTGGAACGCGATTGGCAAACGCGCCGGCGCCTGGATGCTCAGCCCCGATGCGGCGGAAGCCGAGCGTGGCTTTTTGCTGAACCACGTCATCAGCGAATGGCTGCCCGCGCAAACCGGCCCGCGCTTGGCCAATGCTGATCCCATCACCGGTCAGGCCGCTTGGTATGATTTGCGCGTGAATATCAAGAAATGCGCCGCCGGCGAGGAAGGCATCACCGCGCCGCATCCAAGCGCGCTGAAGCCGCCGCCCAATATGCCTGAACCGCCCGATATTCTGCGCTTCAATGCAGGAGATAAAAAGCCATGACATCCCTGCCCACGCCCGCACCGGGCGCCAAGAAGCTTGGCCTGGTGATTGACCTTGATACCTGCGTCGGCTGCCATGCTTGCGCGACGAATTGCAAGGAATGGAACACCAGCGGCCATATGGCGCCGCTGCCGGATCAGCACCCCTATTCCGCCGCGCAGGAAGGGGTCTGGTTCAACCGCGTGCATGCCTATGAAGCCGGTGATGGCGATGAAGGCCGCACGGTGCATTTCCCGCGTTCGTGTCTGCATTGCGAAACGCCGGCTTGTGTCACGGTTTGCCCAACAGGTGCTTCGTATAAGCGCGCGGAAGATGGCATTGTGCTGGTCAATACGGATATGTGCATCGGCTGCCAGCTTTGCGCCTGGGCCTGCCCCTATGGCGCGCGGGAATTGGATGAAGATCAGGGCGTGATGAAGAAATGCACGCTTTGTGTTGATCGCATCTACAACGAAACCATCCCGGAAGAACGCCGCGTGCCGGCTTGTGTTTCCACCTGCCCGGCCAATGCGCGGCATTTCGGTGATCTGGGCGATCCGAACAGCGATGTTTCAAAACTGGTCGCCGAACGCGGCGGGTATGAGCTGATGCCAGAGATGGGCTATCAGCCGGTCAATCGCTATCTGCCGCCGCGCAAGGCTTCCAGCCAGGTGAAATCGGCGCCTAAGGAAGCCGGGCCGCTGCCCAGCCAAATCACCAATCCGCTATTGCGTTGGATGGATAAGGTGCTGTCCCGATGAAACCTGCGCCTTCGATCGTTTTCTTCACCGTCGCTTCCGGCGCGGGTTACGGCTTGCTGTTCTGGCTTGGTGTGCTGAAGCCGCTTGGGCTTTTGCCGGCAAACACGCTTTTTGGCGCGACCGCCGCCATCATCGCGCTTGGGCTGATCGCGGCGGGGCTTTGTTCTTCGCTGCTGCATTTGGGCCGGCCGGAACGCGCCTGGCGGGCGCTATCGCAATGGCGGTCTTCCTGGCTGTCGCGTGAGGGTGTTGCGGCAGTGCTCACCTTTCTGCCCGCGATCCTTTTCCTGATTGCGCTGGCGCATGGCGAAACTTCGCTGATGCTGCCGGCGGGCTTGCTTTCTGCCGTTGGCGCCGCTGTCACGGTTTATTGCACAGGCATGATCTATGCCTCGCTCAAGCCCGTGAAGGAATGGCATCACCCCATGGTGGCGCCGGGCTATTTGCTGTTTGCGAGCTTTTCTGGCGCGGCGCTGCTTGCCATGCTGGCGGGCTTCTGGGGCGGCGGTTTCTTCCCCGCGCTGGTGGCCGCCGCACTTGGCATGGCAGCGCTTTTCTTCAAGCGCGCCTATTGGGCGAGTGTGGATGCCACACCCCCTGCCAGTACACGCGAAAGTGCCACGGGGCTTGGCTTCATCGGCACCGTGCGCCCGCTGGAAAGCCCGCATACGGAAAGCAATTACCTGCTGCGGGAGATGGCCTTTCGCGTGGCGCGCGTGCATGCGGCGAAACTGCGGACCATCGCGCTGCTGCTGGGCTTCGCGCTGCCGGCCTTGTTCTTCTGCCTGGCGATCATTCTGGGTGGCGGCTTGGCGATAGCGCTTGGCGTGCTGGCGGCCGCTTCTGCCCTGGCTGGGCTATTGGTGGAACGCTGGCTGATCTTCGCTGAAGCAACGCATACAGTGGCGCTTTACTACCCAACGCCGCGCTAGAACCAAGGCTTCGGGCTTGCGCCCAGGGCGCCAGCAACGGCATGCTCTGCTTGCTGTTGCTGGAAAGGGTTCCGCCATGATTGATCGTCGTTCCCTCATGCTTGCGGGCGCTGGCGCGCTGGCCGCGCCGCGCTTTGCCACAGGCCAAACCGCCGCGCGCACGCTGCGCTTCATTCCACAAAGCAACCTCTCCAGCATGGACCCGGTCTGGAGCACCGCGGTGATTGTCCGCAATCACGGGCTCATGGTTTATGATACGCTTTTTGGCCTGGGGGCGGATTTCCGCGCCAAGCATCAGATGTTGGCAGGGCATGAGATTTCCGCCGATGGCCTGACCTGGACCATGACGCTCCGCCCAGGGCTGCGCTTCCATGACAATGAACCGGTGCGCGCGAAGGATTGTATCGCCTCCATCATGCGCTGGTCGAAGCGCGATGTGCTGGGCCAGCGGCTTGGCGTGTTGCTGAATGAAATGCGTGCGCTGGATGACAACCGCTTTGAAATTCGCCTGAAGCAGCCCTGGGCGGGCTTGGCTTGGGCGCTTGGCAAGCCATCCGCCAGCATCTGCGCCATTATGCCCGAACGCATCGCGGAAACCGATGCCTTCCAGCAGATCAGGGATTTTACCGGCAGCGGCCCCTTCCGTTTCCGGCAGGATTTGTTCCGTTCTGGCGATATCGCCGTCTATGACCGGTTTGAAGGCTATCAGACGCGCCAGGAAGCATCAGACTTCATGGCGGGCGGCAAGCCTGTGCATTTTGATCGCGTCGAATGGCGCATCATGCCTGATCCTTCCACCGCATCAGCCGCGTTGCAAAACAACGAAGCGGATTGGTGGGAACAGCCGCATGCGGATTTGCTGCCGCTGCTGCGCCGGCATCGCGAAATTGTGGTGGACCGCATCAATAGCGCCGGCAATCTTGGCGTGCTGCGCTTCAATTTCCTGCATCCACCTTTTGACAATGTCGCGGTGCGCCGCGCGCTGCTGCCCGCGATTGACCAGCGCGTTTTCATGGATGCGGCGATCGGCACCGATCAAACGCTGTCCCACGTGCCCGCGGGCGTTTTCACGCCCGGCACCCCGCTTGCCAATGACGCCGGACTTGAAGTGCTGACCGGGCCACGCAGCCTGGATGCGGCGCGCGCCGCGCTGGCGGCATCAGGTTACAAGAATGAACGCGTGGTGATGATGTCGGCCACTGATTTGCCGGTGTTGCAGAACCTGGCCGTGGTGGCATCCGATGTGATGAAGCGCATCGGCTTCAATGTGGATTTCATTTCCATGGATTGGGGCACGCAAATCCAGCGCCGCACCAATCGCGGCCCGGTGGAACAAGGCGGCTGGAGCGCCTTTTGCACTACCTGGGAAGGCTTGGATGTTTCCGTGCCCGGCAGCCACATGCCCATCCGCGGCAATGGCGCCAATGCCTGGTCGGGCTGGCCCACCATGCCGAAATTGGAAGAATTGCGTGATGCCTGGTTCGCCGCGCCTGACCTGGCGACGGAACGGCGTATCGCGGAAGAAATCCAACGCCATGTATGGCAGGAAGTGCCCTTCATTCCACTTGGCTTGGTGCTGCCGCCGCAAGCCTATCGGCGCAGCATCAAGGATGTGGTGAAGGGTGGGCCGGCGCTGTTCTGGGGGGTGAAGCGGGCATGAAAAAATTTGTCCTACCCGCAATGATGCTGGCGGTGCTGATGGCGCCCATGGCTTCCCTAGGGGCAGAACACCCGGCAAAAGAAAACGCGAAACTGGCTGCAACTGCATCAGTTGAAGGTTTGGCGCCAAAAAATACGATCAGCGAACCTTCCATGACCTACGCCTGCGTAGCAGGCCAAGCTGGTGGGGTGGCGCTCTCGCTCCTGCTCGGTTCAAGCAAGGCCTGGGATGCGCTGGCGGATGCCGTCATGGGAAACCCACCGAACGCACAGCAGCAAGCCTTCTGTGCGTTTGGTCAAGCCTTGGCGCCTCATGCACTGGCCGCGGCAGAAAGCGTCGCGCAGATGAGTGCTGCCGCTTATCAGGATCACATGACCAACGCACAGCGCCAAGCAGATAAGGCCAAGAGCATTATGGCCAGCAGAGGGGCGCAGATGCAGCAGGCTTGGTCCGGGCTTGTGGATCTGACGGCGGAAAAAAGCGCCAAGGCCAGCGGCGAAGCGGCGCGGTTTTGCCAGGGCTCCGCAACCTGCAGTTGGCTGAGCGATAAGGCGGCAATGTCCTGGGGGTGGATTACACCCAGGCGCTAAGCCCAAGCGTCAGCGACGATCAATCGCCGCGACAACAGGCTTTGGAAAACCGCTTCTAGTTTTTGCGAAATGGTCGGAGCGGCGGGATTCGAACCCACGACCCCCAGTCCCCCAGACTGATGCGCTACCAGGCTGCGCTACGCTCCGACTGAAAGCCCATCTAGCACCGCATGATGAAGCTTGCCACCCCTTATGGGTGATTTGGTTGTTAGTAACGGGACAATGCGCGTTTAGGCCGCCAGCCGATGCAAAGCCCGCGCGATATCTTCAAGTTCGGTGAGCGCGGCCTTCAGAGCCAAAGCTTCTGAAGCCTCGGTGGCGGGTGGCGGATCGCCCAGGGGCAATTCCAGCGCAACGGGCCCCGGCCCTTCATCGGTGCCGTCGCGCAGCAGGCGCTGCACGCCCTTGATGGTGTAGCCCTGATTATAGAGCAAATCGCCCACGCGCTTCAGCAGTGCGATATCTTCGGGGCGGTAGTAGCGCCGCCCTCCGCCGCGCTTCAGCGGCTTCAATTGCGGGAATTTGCTTTCCCAAAAACGCAAAACATGCTGCGGAATATTCAAATCATCGGCAACTTCACTGATGGTGCGAAAGGCGGTTGGCGCCTTGCGTGGGCGCCCCTTTTCATCCGCATCATCAGCATCGCTCATGCTTCGTCTTCCACTTCTTCATGATTGATCCGCGCCTTCAATACTTGCGAAGGGCGAAAGGAAAGCACCTTGCGCGGCAGGATCGGCACTTCAACGCCGGTCTTGGGGTTGCGGCCGATGCGTTGGCCCTTCTGGCGCACCAGGAAAGTGCCGAAGGACGAAATCTTCACCGATTCACCCGCTTCCAGCACGGCGGAAATACGTTCCAGCACATTCTCAAGCAGATCAGCGCTTTCATTCCGCGAAAGCCCAACCTGCGCGTAAATCGCCTCGGCCAGATTGGCCCGGGTGATGGTTTCCATCATTTCAATCCCAGTTTGTCCCTGTGGCACAAAGCAAACATTCTTCACGCGGCGCCGTCAACCGGCCCCCGCGTGAAAAATCAGAAACGTGCAATGGCCGACCCCCAGGTCAGCCCCCCGCCAATCGCTTCCATCACCACCAGATCACCATTCTTGATCCGGCCATCGCCGCGCGCCTCAGCCAGCGCAAGCGGGATGGAGGCGGCCGAGGTATTGGCGTGGCGATCTACCGATACCACCACACGCTCGGGTTGCAGGTTCAACTTCTTGCCCATGGCTTCAATGATGCGCTGATTGGCTTGGTGCGGCACCAGCCAATCAATATCGGCATGAGTCAGGCCATTGGCAGCCAAAGCCTGATCCACCACCGCGGCCAGTTTGGAAACGGCGTGGCGGAATACTTCCTTGCCCGCCATGCGGAGCAACCCGGTACCGCCGGTGGAACCAGCACCGCCTTCCACAAACAGGATATCGCCATGCCGGCCATCGGCATGCAGATGCGTGGAAAGCAGGCCGCGATCTTGATTGGTGCCGGCACCGTCACCAGCGCTCAACAGCACCGCCCCGGCGCCATCGCCAAACAGGACGCAGGTGCCGCGATCAGTCCAATCCACGATGCGCGTATAAACCTCAGCGCCAATCACCAGCACATGGCGGGCATGGCCCGCGCGCATCATGGCTTCCGCGATGGACAGCCCATAGATGAAGCCGGTGCAGGCGGCGGTGATGTCAAAGGCAAAGCCAGGGCCAGCGCCAATCTTGGCCTGAACGCGCGCTGCGGTCGCCGGAAAACCGGAATCAGGCGTGGTCGTGGCAACGATAATGCCATCCACCGCCTCAGCCGAAATCCCCGCATCGGCGAGTGCTGCCTTGGCAGCGGCGGCGGCCAGATCTGAAGCCGATTCATCCGGTGCTGCCACATGGCGATATTTGATCCCCGTGCGTTCCTGGATCCACGCATCGGATGTCTCAAGCCCGTATCGCGCCGCCAATTCATCATTGGAAAGCCGCAAGGGGGGAAGGTAGCCGCCGCAGCCGGCGATCAAGGCACGCATGACCATGGTGCTAAGCTACATCAGTTTGGCGAAGGCGCCAGCCTATTGCGGCCCGCAAGCCGTTCAAATCCATCCTTGATGCGATCATTATAGCCATGCGTCACCATATCCATGGCGACATCCACGGCATGGGCGAAGCCAAGCGCATCAGTCCCGCCATGGGATTTCACCACAACACCATTCAGCCCAAGCAGGATGGCGCCATTATAGCGCCGCGGGTCCATCCATTCGCGCAGCCGGTCCAAAGCAGGGCGCGCCAGCAAATAGCCAAGCCGGGCGGGAATGCTGCTGGTAAAGACCTGGCGCAGCAAATCGCGCATCAGCTTCAGCGCGCCTTCGCCGGTCTTCAGGGCGACATTACCGGTGAAGCCATCGGTCACCACCACATCAACCGTGCCCGCTGTGATGTCGTGGCCTTCAATGAAGCCGCGAAACTGGGCGCCGATATGCGAATCGCGCAGAATTTCAGCCGCTGCGCGCACGCGGTCATCGCCCTTCAATTCTTCACTGCCCACATTCAGCAAGCCAATGCTGGGCATGGTCAGCCCCAGCGCCACGCGGGCAAAGGCATCGCCCATAATGGCGAATTCCACCAGATTGCGCGCATCGCATTGCACATTGGCGCCAAGATCAAGCAGCACCACATCGCCGCGCGCCGAAGGGCCAATCGCCGCCAGCGCCGGGCGATCAATCTCTGGCATGGTTTTGATGACGATTTTGGCCAGCGCCATCAACGCCCCGGTATTGCCAGCGGAAACCACGCCCGCCGCTTCCCCCGATGCCACCGCATCAATGGCCAAGCGCATCGAAGAACCGCGCATGCGAAGTGCAACGGTTGGCTTCAAATCGCCAGAAATGACTTCGGGCGCATGGCGCAGGCTACAGACTTTCGCAGCACGCTTGCGTCGCGCCAGCGCGGCACCAACCCGCGCTTCGTCGCCCACCAACAGGAAACGCGCGCCAGGATGGCGCTCAGCAGCCAATTCCAGGCCATCAAGCACAGCTTCCGGCGCCGCATCCCCACCCATGGCATCTATCGCCAGGGAGAAAGCGGGCCCTATATCAGCCACTTTGGGAGCCTCGGCGCCCTGCGTTCAGCGTAATCAGAGCCGAACGGCCGGCTTCAGGCGATCGGCCGCCACCACTTCACGGCCATCATAATAGCCGCAATGGGAGCAGACATGGTGCGGGCGCTTCAATTCACCGCAATTGGCGCATTCATGATGCGCGGAACTGCCCAGAGCCTCATGGCTGCGGCGCATGCCGCGGCGGGAAGGCGAGGTCTTTTTCTTCGGAACGGCCATGGCGCCGGGTCTCTTTCACTCAAACAAAACTGGGAAATTGCACAAGGGCAGCGCGCATAGCATTGAAGGCGTGGGGGCGCAAGCGCGGGTGTCAGGCTTCAGCCCTTGGGCCGGTGCAAGGCGGCCAGCTTGGCGAAGGGGTTGCGCGGCGCGGCTTCTCCTTCATCTTCCGCATCAGGCAGTTTGGCCCCAGGCGCACGGGGATAGGGGTTGAGGGAGAGCGATAATTCTTCGGCCAATGCCTCCCCCAGATCGAAATGACCGGTGGCATCCGCCTGGATTTCATCCGGCCCATCCGGGTCTTCCGAAAGCGCGGCATCGGCGGGTAGCACCACCAGGCTGAAAGGCTTGTCGAGGCTTTCGTGAACAGGTTCCAGGCTGATGACGCAAAGCTGCACGGGTTCCGCCTTCAAGCGCCCGGTAATCATCACCCCCCCACCGGGATAGGGTTTGCGGGTGAAGCGGGCG
>JBEDHL010000133.1:0-11290 GCA_041174145.1 Pseudomonadota bacterium | reverse complement strand
GGTCATGTCCGTCATGAAGGGCCGGGTTTTCGAAAAGGTGGGGGTGAATGTCTCTACCGTCTTTGGCGAATTCTCCCCCGAATTCCGTAAACAGATCCCAGGGGCCGAGGAAGACCCGCGTTTTCTGGCCACCGGTGTGTCCTTGGTGGCCCATATGCAAAGCCCGCGCGTGCCGGCGGCGCATATGAATACGCGCTTCATCGTGACCCGGAATGCCTGGTTCGGCGGCGGCGGCGATCTGACGCCGATGACACCGGAAGCGCCCGAATCCCAAGCCGATGCGGCGGATTTCCACGCGGCCTTCAAAGCCGCCTGCGACAAGCATGACGAAACCTATTACCCGCGTTTCAAGAAATGGTGCGACGAGTATTTCTTTCTGCCCCATCGCGGCGAACCGCGCGGCCTTGGGGGGATATTCTATGATTGGTTAGGCGATCGCACCCCAGGCAAGGGGATCGACGCGGATTTTACCTTCACCCGCGATGTTGGCCTGGCCTTCCTGCAATCCTACCCGGCCATTATCCGCAAGCGCATGCACGAAGCCTGGACCGAGGCCGAGCGCGAACACCAATTGATCCGCCGTGGGCGCTATGTGGAATTCAACCTGCTGCATGACCGGGGCACGATTTTTGGGCTCAAGACCGGTGGCAATGTGGAGGCGATTTTGATGTCCATGCCGCCAGCGGTGAAGTGGCCTTAAATTTTGGCAATAAAGCTCTAGCGAAAGGCGCGCAGCGCAAGCCAAGCGCCGATCAGCCATAACAACACCTGCACCACTTGCCGAAACCGCGCTTCCGGCAAGTGGAAGCGCAGTTTTTGGCCCAGAAACATACCCGCCAGCGCGGGCGGCAGGCTCATTAAGGACATCATGCCGATCTCGCGCGTCATCACCCCACCCCCGGTGAGGGTGAGTGTAAGCGACGCATTGATGGCCAAAACGCAAAAGCCATAGGCTTGGACGAATTGCTCCCTCGGCAGGCGGATCGCTTGCAGCCAAGGCGCGGCGGGCACCAGAAAACTGCCGGTGAAGCCAGCCAATATGCCGGATAAAGCGCCCATCACTGGGGCCAGCATGCGTTCAAGTGCCCGGCTTGGCGCGGGCATATTGGGCGCCAAAAGGGCCAAGCTGGCTGAGGCAAAAAGGCTCATTCCCAAAAGCCCGGACAGAAGGCGGCCATCCACTGCGGATAAATGCCAGGCCGCCGCAATGGTACAGAACACGGCGCAGCTCAGGAAAACGGCGATGCGCGGCACCACGATACGCAATTGCCCGCCAGCCAGGCCCTGCCAGATATTGGTGACAAAAGCCGGCACCAGCATCAGCCCGATGGCTTCAGGAATGGGTTTCAATAGCGCGATCAGGGCGATGCTCACGGTTGGCAGGCCAAAGCCCGCAACACCTTTGACAAAACCGGCCAGGATGAAGATCAGGCCGATCAGAAGGGCATCAACCATGTTTGGCAGCTTTCACCGGCGCGCGGCTTGACATTGCCAATAACAGTGCAGCCACCGGCAATAACCACATGATCCGCGCGCCATAGCGCGGATGCGGCGCGGAAAGCCCGCCGCAGATCAACGCATTGCCCAGCGCCGCCGCAAGCACGAAAAGCGCCAAGGGTAAGGCCAAACCCTGCCCGCGCCAGGCGCACCACAGCAATAGCGGCAGCGCCAGCAGCACCATCAGAACATGAACCGTATTCAGCGGCGTCACCGCATCCTGCAATAAATCCTGCGACTGCCGCGCCTGATCAAAAGCAGCCAATTCACGCGGCGGAAAACCCTGTTCGATACGTGGGCGCAGCGCCACAGCGAAATGCGCATTGTCCAAGGTATCGCCAATGCCGAAGCTTGCCAGCTGCACCAGCATATTCCCTGCCATGGCACGCAGTACACCCAGCGGCGCGGTGCGGAGCGTCTCAGCCACAATCTGCCCGGCTTCCGGTGCCAGCATCATGCCACCCAGAAAACGCGGCGCCCCGGCAGCATCGCGGTTCACCGGGCTATCTGGCGCCCAAAGAAAATCATTGGCCGGCATGGGCAGCCGATCCGTGAAGGCGCAAAGATACCAGCCGGCATCGGGGCAGCGCGCCTGCAACACTGCACGCGCCGGGCCATCTTCCTGCAAACGCGCCAACAGAAAAACCGATCCATGGGGTGAAAGCGCAAAACGCCCATGGCCAATGGCATTGGTGGCAAGCAGTGCTGCAACCGCAAACACCACCGGCATGACCATGGCAAAAATCCGCACCGGAAAACGCCAAAGCCGCAGCAAAAGCGCGACGCCACATAACCCAAGCGCGAGTGGCAAATGCGCCAAATGCGCCGCGATGCTGAGTGCCACCAACGCGACCAGATAGGCACCCTCCCACCGTTTCAGCGCCGCTCCAGCAAAGCCGAGCAGAAACAACCCCAGCACGACCATCGGCGCGAAGATATCGGGCATCAGCAGCGCGGCGCTGAAAGGCGCGGCAGTGGCCAAAGCGACAAAAGCACAAAGCACAATATGCCAAAGCGGCTCAGCATCACCACGCACCACGCGCTGCGTCAGCCACAGTAGATGAGACAGAATCACACCTTGCGCGATCACCGGCCCCCAAAGGCTGATGCGCCAATGAAACACATGCAGAAAGGGACCGTAGATGTAGGGCTTGTCCCACAGCATCAGCGGCCCGAGTGTCTGATGCAGAAACCCGCCGCTATCGCTGAACAGCAACGGGTAGCCATTGAAGAACGCAGGCCAGATCAGCAGCGCCGCGCCGCCAAGCACGGCCACGACTGACCGAATGATCACCCGCCCTTGGCCTGCCAGCGCGCGGCGGCGGCATCATCCTCATCCTTCGCGGCGACCCAGCGCGCCGCGCCATCCGCAAATTCCTCGCGCTTCCAGAAGGGCGCCTTGGTCTTCAGCCAATCAATCAGAAAGGCGCAGGCTTCCAGCGCGGCAGCACGATGCGCGGAAGCGGTCAGCACCAGCACAATCGGCTCTCCGGGCAGGATGCGCCCCATGCGATGGATCACGGTGCAACCGGTCAATGGCCAGCGCGCCTCAGCTTCGGTCGCAATCCGGGCAAGCGCGCGTTCCGTCATGCCGGGATAATGTTCCAGCACCAGCGCGCTTAGGCCATCATCACCGCGGCAGACGCCCAAAAAGCTGGCCACGCCACCAACATCAATCCGCCCTGCAGTCAGCGCCGCGCTTTCTGCCGCCATATCAAACAGCGCTTCCTGCACCAGAATGCGCGCCATGGCTCAGCCCCCGGTCACAGGCGGGAAAAAAGCAATCTCGTCGCCGGCCGCCACGGGATGATCCGGCGCGGCGAAATCCTGGTTCACCGCTGCGCGGATTTGTTTGGCATCGGCAAAGGCCGCCGCATGGCCAGGGCTGCGCGTGGTCAACCAATCCCGCAAGCCCGCAACATCACGAACCTCTGGCGGCGGCGCCACTTCTTCTTCCGCGACGCCGATCTTCTGCCGCAACCAGGCGAAATACAGAACCCGCATGGCCAATCAGCGCTGCGCCGGCACCGACGTAATGCGCCCGCCCGGCCCAATGATGGTGG
This sequence comes from Pseudomonadota bacterium, assembly GCA_041174145.1. Classification (GTDB taxonomy): domain Bacteria; phylum Pseudomonadota; class Alphaproteobacteria; order Acetobacterales; family Acetobacteraceae; genus Neoroseomonas. The sequence goes on along the minus strand of JBEDHL010000133.1, from coordinate 7,730 downwards.
TGGTGCCGCCATCCTGCACCGCAATCCCGCCACCCGCCGTGCCCGGCTGGTTGAAGACCTGCATGCGTTCATTGCCACCAGCAACAATCCCGGCGGGCTGCCCAGGCGTCGCTGGAATAACGCTGCCTTCCACACGCTGGGGCGGCGGTGCTGGCATCGGCGTGGGCCTGGTAGCCGGCGGCGAAGGCGTGCGCGGCGGCACGGATGCCATGGGCGGTGGGGTTGAACTGCTGGAACGCGGCGGGCTTGGCGGCGGCGTTGATGGCAGGCGCATCGCATCATCTGGGGTCATGGGCGCGGGCGCGACCAAATTGGCGCGCATCGCCTCATAATCCAGATTATCAGTGCGCAGCACTTCCGCGCTGCCATCCCCGCCGGTCACGCGGCGCAACGTAAGGCTATCCATGGCGGGTAGCGCGGCCTGGGAATTGGTATTCCAGCTTGGCTGCCAATTCGGCCCGCAGCCCTGCAGCGCCAGCATTCCCCCAAGTAAAAACAGCATAGAATGTCGCATGGCTTTCCCCGCCCAATCACCTGTGAAGATGCGCCGCCCGGCGCCCAGACTCAAGACTGTCCAGGCGGTTTTGCCGCAGTGTCGCTGCCAGCGGGGGTTTCCCCCTGCACCAGGCTGAGCCCAGCACGCAAATAATCCCATCCGGTAATCAGCGTCAGCACCGCCGCCGCCCAGAGCATTCCTTCCCCAATCAGGGAAACCGGCAGGAAGCCAAGTCCGATAACTGGCGCACCGCTATCGCCGGCAAGCAAGGTGCCAAGCGCGCCCATCTGAAACCCGGTCTTCCATTTGGCAAGCGGCGTGACTGGCAGGCCAATCCGCAATTCGGCCAAGAATTCGCGCAAGCCGGAAACCAGGATTTCCCGCAGCATGATGACAATGGCTGGAAACAGCCCGGCATCGGAAAGCCTGCCATAACCCGCCAGCAGCATCAGCGCCGCGCCGACCAGAAGCTTATCGGCAATCGGGTCCAGCATGCGGCCAAAGCCGGAAACCGCGCCGCGTTCGCGGGCAATTTTGCCATCGAAGTAATCCGTGATGGCGGCGACGGAGAAAACAACGCAGGCCGCCATATCCGACCAGGGCGCATTGATCGAAGCCAGCACCACCAGCACGGGGATGGCCGCGATGCGCGAAAGCGTCAGCAGATTGGGCAGATCAGTTGGCATACAGCACCATATAACCAGGAATACAGGCGTTTGGCACCTGGGCCGCGCGCACTTCAACCAAGCGCCGCGCTCGGGTGGAAATGTTCATGTATCCGCTTGGCCAAGGCAGGGCCAACACCGGGGCAGGCTTCCAAATCCGCCAACCCCGCCTGCCGCACCCCACGGGCGGAGCCGAAATGGTTCAGCAATTTGCGCTTCATCGCACTTCCCACGCCGGGCACATCATCCAATTCAGAACGGGTCAGCGCCTTGGACCGCCCAGCGCGATGCGTTGAAATGGCGAAGCGATGCGCTTCATCCCGCAGGCGCTGCAAATAGAACAGCACCGGGTCGCGCGGTGGTAATTGGAAGGGCTCTCGCCCCGCCATGTGGAACCATTCGCGCCCGGCATCGCGGTCCGGCCCTTTGGCGACAGCAACCAGGGGCAGGTCATCCAGGCCAAGGCCCGCCATGATTTCCCGCGCGGCGGAAAGCTGCCCGGCGCCGCCATCAATCAGCACCAGATCGGGCCAATCCTCACCAGCGCGGGCGGGGTCTTCGCGCAGCGCCCGGCCAAAGCGGCGTTCAAACACTTCACGCATCATGGCGAAATCATCATTGGTGGCAGCGGTTTTAATGGCGAATTTACGATAGGCTTGTTTCATGAAGCCGGCAGGGCCCGCCACCACCATAACGCCATAGGCATTGGCGCCCTGGATATGGCTATTGTCGTAAACCTCGATCCGTTCCGGGGCGCCAGGCAGGCCGAAAAGACTTGCCGTGCCCTCCAGCAGCGCCGCTTGCGCCGTGCCTTCCGCCATGCGCCGTTCCAAAGCTTCGCGCGCATTGGTCGCGGCATGTTCAAGGGCTTCGTGTTTTTCGCCGCGCTGGGGCCGGCGCAATTCCACGCGCCGCCCGGCCTTGATCGCCAAGGCTTCCGCAATCAGCGGCGCTTCTGGCGGTTCATGGGAAAGCAACATCAAGGGCGGGGGCGGCAAATCTTCGTAGAGCTGACCAAGGAAGGCGCCCATCACTTCCTCAGCGCTTTGTTCCTGTTTGGCGTGGCTTAGGAAAAACGCGCGGTTGCCGTTATTGCGCCCGCCGCGGAAGAAAAACACCTGCACGCAGCTTTGCCCCGCCGCCTGGTGCAAGGCGATCACATCCGCATCGCCCATGCCGTCCAGATTGACGCGATCCTTGCCCTGAATATGCGTAAGCCCCCGGATACGGTCCCTGAGAGCCGCCGCACGCTCAAACTGCAATTCCGCCGCCGCCGCTTCCATCTCGGCGGCCAGGCGCTTTTGGATGGAAGGTGTTTCACCCGACAGGAACTGCTTCGCTTCCGCGACCAGCGCGGCGTAATCGGCTTCAGAAATCCGGTCCACGCAAGGCGCCGAACAGCGCTTGATTTGATACAAAAGGCAGGGGCGCGTCCGCGTATCAAACACCGTATCGCGGCAGGATCGCAGCAGAAACACGCGCTGAAGGGCATTGATGGTCTGGTTCACCGCCCAGACCGACGCAAAAGGCCCCCAATAGGATGCGCCCTTCCGTCTTTCCCCGCGATGCTTGGCAATTTGCGGAAAGGCGTGGTCTTCGGTGATGACCAGCCAGGGATAGGATTTGTCATCCCTGAGCACGATATTGAAGCGCGGGCGGAAGCGCTTGATGAAATTCGCTTCCAGCAGCAGGGCCTCGGCCTCAGACGCTGTGGTGACCACTTCCAGGGACTGCGTTTCAAACACCATGCGCCTTAGGCGTTCCGGCAGGCGGCCAAGCTGGGTGTAGGAAGTCACGCGCTTCCTGAGCGACCGCGCCTTGCCGACGTAAAGCGCCTCTCCCTTCTCATCCAGCATGCGATAGACGCCGGGGGAGGTCGGCAGGGTAGGCAGGGCGGCTTCCAGCACCGCCAGACCCTGGAAGGATGGGCTTTCCGAGGCGGGCGGCGTGGGTTCATTCATCGGAATCAGCTTATGGCAAAGGCGCGGCGAATTTGTCCACGAAACCTGTGGATAAACCTGTGGGAAGACATTACGACAATCCTGTTAAAGCCATGTTACACAAAGATTCTATGCTTTTGCCTAGATTTGTGGCGGCTGGGCTGTAATAAATTAAGCCATTGATTTAATTCATTTTAACCCTGAGTCGCAAACCAGCCCAAGCGTCAAGAGGGAAATTTCAGCCATTATGCGAAAAGATTTTTGAGGTGGCCGCCGGGCGGTGGACAATCCTCAGCGCGGCCGATGTCAAAATCGTGATCTTTCAATGACAACGCCCACTTTTATGCCATCTGGTAACGCATCTGGCTTGGTCACGCCCACCCGCACGCGGCTAATGCGGGCATCTTCCAAAAGGCTAACGGCAATGCGTTCAGCCAGGGTTTCCGCCAGCCGAACATGGGCAGAGGTGGCGATCCGCCGCGCGGTTTCGGCCGCCGTAGCGTAATCCACCACCCGCGAAAGCCGGTCCGGCCCTTCGGATGAGGGGGCTTCGGGGTCTTCTACCGCCAGTTCCAAATCCAGGATCACGCGCTGGGGGCGGGTTTCCTCATGCGCATAAACACCAAGCAGCGCCTGGACTTCCAGGTGGCGCACAAAAACCAACCGCAGCCCCGCCGCAGCATCGGGGGCGAAACTCATTCCAATGGTTCCTGACCGGTTGAAGGCGACCATTGCAAATGCTGCCCGCCATCAAGCGCAATCATCTGCCCCGTCATGGAAGGCAGGGACAGGATCGCCATGAGCGCCCGCGCCACTTCTTCCGCGCTGGTCGGGCGCGAAAGCGGCGTTGATGCCGCCTGCTTGTCGAAATGTTCCTGGGATTGGCGCGGGCTGGGCAAGGCTGGGCCGGGGCCGACGGCGTTCACCCGAATGCGCGGCGCCAGCGCCAAAGCGAGACTTTGTGTGAGCGCCCAAAGCCCCGCCTTGGAAACCGTATAGGAAACGAAATGCGGCGTGAGCGACCAGACGCGCTGATCCAGCATATTCACCACCAGGCCCTGCGCCGCTTCCGGCAGTGCCTTGGCGAAGCCCTGCGTCAGCACGAAGGGCGCGCGCAGATTGGGTTCAATGTGGCGGTCCCAGGATTCGCGCGTCGCATCCTGCCATTCATCGCGTTCAAAGGTGGACGCGTTATTCACCAGCACCCCCAGCGGGCCGAGCGCCTTGCTGGCTTCCGGGATCAGCCGCGTGACTTCCGCTTCCTGGCCGAGTTCGGCCTTCAGCGTGATGGCACGGCGGCCAAGGGCGCGGATTTCGGCGGCCGTGGCCTCAGCCGCTTCGGCGCTGGCGGCATAATGGATGGCGACATCAAAGCCGGCTTCAGCAAGCGCGAGCGCCATGGCGCGGCCAAGCCGCTTGCCGGCGCCGGTGACCAACGCGGCGGGGGGGATGTTGGCAGGGATCATGCGCGGCGTGATAGCGGCAAAACGCGCCGCGGCCTATGCCTAGTGGTCCGATCGCTGCTGTCAGTTCCCGATAGCAGCGTGAATCGCACCATTAGCGCGACAAGCGCCGCTTCTAATGCTAACCCCCGCCGCATCATGTCTGATACCGCCATCCCCGCCGCCCGTATTGCCGAAGAAGCCGCCCGCAGGCGGAGCTTTGCCATCATTGCCCATCCTGACGCGGGCAAAACCACACTCACTGAAAAATTGCTGCTCAAGGGCGGCGCCATTCAGCTTGCCGGCGCGGTGCGCGCCAAAGGCAATGCGCGGCGCACGCGTTCCGACTGGATGAAGATTGAACAGGATCGCGGGATTTCGGTGGCGACCTCCGTCATGACTTTTGAACGTGATGGCGTGGTCTTCAACCTGCTGGACACGCCAGGCCACGAGGATTTTTCCGAAGATACCTACCGCACCCTGACCGCGGTGGATGCCGCGGTGATGGTGCTGGATGCGGCGAAGGGCATTGAAAGCCAAACGCGCAAGCTGTTTGAAGTTTGCCGCATGCGCGATATCCCCATCATCACCTTCATCAACAAGATGGACCGCGAGGCGCGCGAACCTTTCGAATTGCTCGATGAAATCCAGAATCTGCTGGCTTTGGATACGACCCCCGCCGCATGGCCCGTGGGCCGCGCGGCTGAATTCGCCGGGGTTTATGATCTGGCGACTGATCGCTTCCTGCCCGTGGCGGAAGGGGCGGAACCAATCCAGCTTGAATCGCCGGAAGACCCGAAGCTTGCCGCGCTTGTCGGTGATGAAAGGGCTTTGGCGCTTTCGGAAGAAGTGCTGCTGGCCCGCGCCGGCTATCCCGAATTCAATGCGGAGCGTTTTCTGGAAGGGTCGCTGACACCGGTTTTCTTTGGCTCCGCACTGCGGGATTTCGGCATTGCGCATTTGCTGGATGGGCTGGCGCGCCATGCGCCGCCGCCGCGCGCGCGGCCGGCGGATCAGCGCCTGGTAACACCCGGTGAGGAAAAACTGACCGGCTTTGTCTTCAAGATCCAAGCAAATATGGACCCCAATCACCGCGACCGCGTGGCCTTTGTGCGGCTATGCAGCGGGCGGCTGACCAAGGGCATGCGGCTGCGCCAAAGCCGCACCGGCAAGCAGGTGCCGGTGAATGCGCCGCTATTCTTCTTCGCGAAAGACCGTCAGGTGGCGGAAGAAGCCTGGCCTGGCGATGTAATTGGCATTGCCAATCACGGTACGCTGCGCATCGGCGATACGCTGACAGAAGGTGAGGCGCTTGATTTTCGCGGCGTGCCCTCCTTCGCGCCGGAAATCCTGCGCCATATCCGGCTGGATGATCCGATGCTGGCGAAGAAACTGCGCACCGCTTTGGATCAATTGGCCGAAGAAGGCGTGGTGCAATTGTTCCGCCCGCGTGATGGTTCTCCGCCCGTTGTTGGCGTTGTCGGGCAATTGCAGTTGGATGTGCTGCAAAGCCGGCTGAAGGTGGAATATGGCGTGCCGGCGGGGTTTGATGGCACCCCCTGGGAGCAGGTGCGCTGGATTGCCTCAGACGAAGCAGGCGCGCTGGAGCGTTTTGCCGAAGCCAATCGGCGCGATGTCGCGGAAGACCATGATGGCGCGCTGGTGGCGTTTTTCAGCAGCGATTGGCGCCGCCGCCGCGCTGAAGAAGAATGGCCCATGCTGCGTTTCCATGCCGTGCGCGAACAGCATGGGGTGGGCGGGGGGAAGTAACCTTCCCCCGCAAGCCTTTGGCTTGCGTTATCTGTGGCGGATCGTGACCGATCCGCCCTCAGACGCCGGCGCGCGCATCCGCGCGCTTGGCTTAACACTCCTAAGCGTCACCGCCCATTCGGGCGCTCGCCCGCCTTCGGCGTGCGTATTTCCTACTTGACCGACGAGAATGATGTCGGCTGAAGAATCTCATTCGTTACCTTGGTCAGCAGCGGGCCATTGGCTTCGGTTTCCGCGCGCGCCTTGATCCAATCCGGATCGGCCTGGAACTTCGCCCATTTTTCTTCACGTTCCGCGAGCGACTTCCACGCCACCATATAGGTCAGGCTGTGGTTGGAATCGCCGATCAGTGTGGTCCAGAAACCCGCCTGGCGAATGCCATGCTTGTCCCAAAGCTTCAGCGTAATGGTATCAAAACGCTTCATCAGATCGGGCAGGCGCCCGGGCTGGCAGTGATAAATGCGAAGTTCATAGAGCATCGTTTCTCTCCTGTTCGATGGTTAATCTAGTTTGGCGCCGGAGATTTCCACCAATTCGCGCCAGACCCGATCCTGGCTGCGCACGTAATCGGTGAAACCTTCCGGCGTGTCATCCGAAATGGCGGTGAAGCCAAGCGGAATGAGTTTTTCGCCATATTCGCGGTCTCGGGCGGCACTGATGGTGGCGCGATGCAAGGCCTGCGCAATCGGCGCGGGCGTGCCGGCGGCGGCGGAAATGCAATACCAGAATTCCATATCCATATCGGAACCAGGAATAAGCTCTGCCATGCCGCGCACATTCTCAAGCCCCGCGACCTGAGGCTGGCGCTTCTGGCTACCAACCGCGAGTGCGCGTAGCCGCCCTTCCCGCACATGCGGCATCAGCGCGGGCATGCCATCAAAAATCATGTCCACATTGCCGGCAATCAGATCATTCAAGCCGGGAGCGAGGCCACGATAGGGCACGTGCGAAACCTCAATCCCCGCGGTTTTCATCAGCTTGGAAATCGTCAAATGGCTGATCGTGCCAATGCCCGATGACGCGGCGCTGATCTGCCCAGGGCGGCGCTTGGCATCCGCCACAAACTCCTCAAATGTTTTCCAGGGCCGATTGGCATTCACCACGAACAGCGTGGAACCGACAGACACGCGCGAGATATGCGTAAAATCGCGAATGCCATCGAAGGGCATGCCGTTGCGGTAGAGATACTTATTCGCCAGCAGAATGGTGGCGCCGCCCAGGAACAGCGTATGACCATCCGGTGCGCTGCGCGCCACAGCCTCACCGGCAATATTCCCGCCCGCACCGGGGCGGTTATCAATCACCACTGTCTGGCCGAGCAATGGCCCCATACGTTCGGCAACTAGCCGCGCGGTGATATCGGCGGCCCCGGCGGGCGGGAAGGGCACTACCAGGCGCAAGGGCCGTGTGGGAAAGC
>JBEDHL010000132.1:0-4229 GCA_041174145.1 Pseudomonadota bacterium | reverse complement strand
AACCCATACGGACCCTGGCTTGGCCTTGCAGAGCCTGCTCAGCCTGCATCGCTTCGCCGAGGCCAAGGTGCGCGCTGACCTGGCCGATCAGGCGGCGCGGCGGGTGGCCGCGTTGGAAGCGCGGCTTGCGGGGGAAAGCGATGTCTTTCTCCGCAATAGCCTTTATGACCTTTTGGCGCAGCAGCAGCGCGCTGGGTTGGTAGTGGCGGCGGATGAGGCGGTGGCAGCGCGCTTGATCGCCGCCCCCATGGTCGAGGCCCGCGCCTCCCGCCCCAATAGACCCCTATTGCTTGGGCTTTGGCTGCTGGCGGCGCCGCTTTCGGTGTGCATGGCGGCGGCGGGGGTCTTGCTGATGCGCGCGGCGTTCCGGGATGCCGCGCTGGTCACGCGCCGGCCGGCCATGCAGGGCGATTGACCATGGTGCAGCAGGGGCAAGGGAACGGCTTTGCTTGGCTTGTCGGCGCCAATATCGCACTGCTGCATTTGGCTGGCGCCTTGAAATCCATGCCCTTGATCGGACTTTTACCTATTGATCTTACGATATTATTGGCGATGATCGCGCTGCCCTTGTTGGTGCTGTTTGTTGCCCTGCGGCGCTGGCTGGTGTCACCGGCGCTTGGCCTGCCGATGGCAGCCATCGGCACACTTTGGCTCTGGCTGGTGCTGACCGGGTGTTGGAGTGCCTCGGGCGCCGTGCTCAGTGCCAAATTGCCGGAAATCATCCTGCTTGGCCCGGTAATGCTCCTTGCTGGCATGGTGGTGGCCGGGGATGAAGCCGCGCTGCGCGGTTTCGCCGCGGCCACGCTTGGTGCAGGGGGGCTGATTGCGCTGAGCCTGGCGGCTAATCTCGCCGAAGGGAGGGTCGCTTTGGGCGGGCTACCGGGTGCCGAGGCCGAGAAATGGCGCGTCGCCTATCAGGTCACTGGACTTGCCATTGCCATGGCAGCCTCACTCGCGGCGCTGCATTGGGCCGAAGCGCGCGGGGCTCTGCGCCGCTTTTTATGGTTGTGCGCAACCTTGGCGCTGGCGCTTGGCGCGGCGCTGCCCGGCGGGCGGGCGGCCTTGCTGGCGCTTGGGCTTTGCCTGCTGCTTGGCCCCTTGCTGATCCTCATTCGCCAGCAAAGCTGGGTCCAGGCCGGCCTTTGGGTCTTTGGCTTGCTTTTGGCCGTGAGCGCCGCGGCGCTGCTGGCTGAAGGTCAGGCCAGCGTGCATTCCCGCGCCTTGGTAACACTTTTCCAGCCGGAAGCCCTGGAAAGTTCCGGCCGCTTGCCGCTTTGGGGGGAGGCGCTCGCCCTGGCGGGCCAGGCCATGCCCTTTGGCTTGGGCATGGGCGGCTTCAGCCTGGCGGCGGGGTTTGGCGAATGGCGCGGGCGGCACCCGCATAATTTGGCGCTGGAAGCGCTAGTGGAGGCGGGCTTGCCCGGCTTTGCGCTGTGGCTTTTGGCCTTTGGTGGCGCGGCCTGGGCGTTTTGGCGCCTTGGCCGGGCGGCGCCTGCCTGGCGCGTCGCGCGGCTTTTGGTGCTTTGCCTGCCGATTGCGGTGACACTTCAGGTTTCGACCGATCTGGGCAATCGCATGGCCTGGCTGGCGCTGGGCCTGGCGCTGGGGCTTGGCGTCAGCGCGGCACCGGAGGAGCGGCAGCATGTACGCGCTTTGGGGTAAGCCGATGCTGGAACGCGCGGTGGCGGCGCTGGTGCTGGGGCTGGGGGCGCCGATCTTTGCGCTATTGGCGCTCGCGGTGCTGCTGGCACTCGGTCGGCCCATCCTGTTTCGCCAGCGCCGCGCCGGGCGACATGGCAAGCCCTTCACCCTGCTGAAATTCCGCTCCATGCGCGAAGGCGCGGGGCCGGATGCGACGCGGATCAATGGCTTTGGGCGCTGGCTTAGGGCTTCTGGCCTCGATGAATTACCCCAAATGATCAATATCTTGCGCGGCGATATGGCGCTGGTCGGGCCGCGGCCATTACCCTGCGAATATACCCCGATCTTCAGCGTGGCGGAGGCGAAACGGCTTTGGGTTCGCCCCGGCTTGCTCGGCCTTGCCCAGGCCGAAGGCCGCAATGCGGTGCCCTGGGCGCGGCGCTTGGCATTTGATGTACGCTACGCCGAAGAAGACATTGAATTCACGAAAGACCTGCGCCTAGTCTTGCGCTGTGGCGCGCTGGTGCTGCGCGGCCAGGGCGCGGCCATGCCCGGCCACGCAACTTCCCCAAGCCTTACGGAAACACGCGCATGAAGTGGCGCAATGATCTGACATTATGTGAAATATACTGGCGCGCCTCATGTTGAACCTGGCGCCATACGCCCGCCATGCCGGGCGATCCCCTTTTTCGGCGCCGGCAACCGAAATGACTGCCCTGCCCATTCTGCTGTCGCCCCCGCATCTGACGGGCCAGGAAAGGGCGGCGATTGAAACAAGCCTTTCCTCCGGCTGGTTGGCCCCGGCCGGCCCGACTCCGCGCGCCTTTGAACAAGCGCTGGCGGAGGCGACTGGCTTTGCCCATGTGCTTGGGGTGGCTTCCGGCACCGCGGCGCTAACGCTTGCGTTTCGTGTGCTGGAAATCGGCCCGGGGGATGAGGTCTGGGTGCCGGGCTTTACCTTCATCGCCTCCATCGCGCCGGCGGTGCAATTGGGGGCCAGGCCGCGCTTTTTGGATATCTGCCCTGCAAGTTGGACGCTCGACCCCGCGCTATTGCGGGCAGAACTGGCTAAAGCAGCTCGGGAGGCACGGCTGCCCAAGGCCGTAGTGGCGGTGGATATCTATGGCCAATGCGCCGCGCTGCATCAGATTGCCCCCATCTGCGCCGAATATGGCGTGGCGCTGGTCTCTGACAGCGCCGAGGGGTTGGGCGCCACCCAAGCGGGGCTGCCCGCCGGGCGGGGCGCCTTGCTCGCGGCTTTTTCCTTCAATGGCAATAAGATCATCACCGCGGGCGGCGGTGGTGCTCTGGCATCGGATGATCCTGCCCTGATCGCCCGCGCCCGCGTGTTGGCCCATCAGGCAAAAACCCCGGCGCCGCATTATGAACATGAAACCATTGGCTATTCCTTTGGCCTGCCATCGGTGCTGGCGGCGGTGGGCTTGGCGCAATTGCCGGGGCTCGCGGCGCGTGTTGGCCGACGCCGCGCGATATTTCAGCGCTATGAGGAATGTTTGGGGGATTTGCTGGGCATTTCCTTCATGCCTGAGGCGCCCTGGGGCCGGGCTTCCCGTTGGTTGACGGTGATGTTGCTGGATGCCGAGGCTTTCGGCATGGGCCCGGAAGGCCTGCGCCGGGTTCTTGCCATGGCCGAGATTGAAAGCCGCCCGGTTTGGAAGCCCTTGCATATGCAGCCCGTATTCCGTGACGCGGCCCGCGCCGGGGGGGCGGTGGCGGAAGCGCTTTTCGGCCGGGGGCTTTGCCTGCCCTCTGGCAGTGGCTTGGCGCCTGATGGGCAGGACCGCGTGATCCGCGCCATTCGCGCGGCAGCGCGTGGCTAGGGCGCCATGCACATCCTCTATCTGCATCAGCATTTCAGCACGCCGGAAGGCAGTACGGCGACGCGGAGCTTCGCCTTTGCCCGGGCCTTGGCCGCGCGTGGGCAGCGCGTGACCCTCGCGACCGGGCGCTACCAGGGGGGCGAAACCGGACTTGCTGGCGCCTTCCGACATGGTCAGCGGCAGGGGCGCGTGGCGGGGTTTGAGGTGGTGGAATGGGATATCCCCTACGCCAATGCCATGGGCTTTGCGGCGCGCGGTGCGGCGTTTTTGCGTTATGCGGCGGCGGCCGGGCGGCTGGCACTCAGGCTCCGGCCTGATCTTGTGGTGGCGTCTTCAACACCGCTGACCGTGGCACTCCCCGCCTTGCTGGCCAAGGCGATCAGCGGGATTCCCTTTATTTTCGAAATCCGCGACCCCTGGCCGGAATTACCCCGCGCCATGGGGGTGCTGCCGAAGCCATTCGCCCCGGTCTTGGAAGCGCTTGCCAATCTCGCCTGCCGGCAGGCCGAAGCGGTGGTCGCGCTATCGGAAGGCATGGCGGAGACAGCGCGCGCGCGCGGCGCTGATCCGGCGCGGGTGCAGGTGATTGGCAATGGCTGTGATCTAGACCTTTTCGGCCCCCACATTGCGCCCTGGCGCCCGGCCGAGGCCACAGCCTGGGAGGTTTTGGCGCTTTACGCCGGGGCGCATGGCAGGGCCAATGGGCTTGGCGTGGTGTTGGAAGCCGCGCGGATTTTGGCGGAACAG
>JBEDHL010000131.1:0-6080 GCA_041174145.1 Pseudomonadota bacterium | reverse complement strand
CGCCGGCATGGCGAGCGCAAAGGCCAGTGCCGGCAGCCCGGTGGGTGTTGCGGCCAAAATCAGTACCAGAGTGGTGGAGGCCAAGGGAAAGGCCAGCCGCAGTAGCGCTTCAAGCCGCCGCGCCAAATCCTGTGGCGGTTCCGGGCGCCCGGGGGGCGGCGCGCGGAGCGGGGCATTGGCTGACATGGCGCGGGATCACCGGCGCGGGGCGCGCGGTTCCGGGCGCGCCACCGCTTCCGGCGGCAGAATGCCCGAAAGGCCGAAATCAAACAGCCGCACCATTTCCAGATTATCAAGCCGCGCAAACAACTCCACTTCCAGATTGCCCTGCGCGCTGCGCCGCACCACGCCAACCGGCAGCCCAGCCGGGAAGGCATTGGCCTGGGCGCTGGTGACAACCCTTTCGCCCTCCTGCGGTATCACGCCTTCCGGCCAATGCGCCAGGCGCGGGCGGGCGCCATTCGTGCCCGCCATCACCGCGCGCGCACGGCTGCCTTCAAGCGTGACAGGCACGCGGCTATTCATATCGGTTGCCAGCAGCACGCGGGCGGAACGCGCGCCCACTTCCGTGACACGGCCAACAAAGCCGCGTTCATCCAGGGCGACTTGCCCTTTACGAATGCCATGCTGCGGCGGGATGGAAAGCAGCACCGCCCGGGCATAGGTGCCGCCGCCATCCGCCACCACCCGCGCGGCGTGAAAATTCGGCGCCGCTTCCGGCACAAAACCAAGCTGGCGGCGCAGCAGCGCATTTTCTGCTTCAAGCCCAAGCGCCGCCGCATGCCAGCGGCGCAGCCTTTCATTTTCCTCACGCAGCTTCGCATTGTCGCTGCGCAGTGTCGCGAGGTTCTGGATTTCCGTAATCGCTTCCTCAACCGCGTTCACCGGTTGGGAAATCGCGCCATAAATCGGCGCCAGCGCATCCGAAAGCGTGGTGCGGAGCCTTTCCACCAGCAGCGTATCCGCCTTGCCAAGCAGCATCACCCCGAAGGCAACGGCAATCATGATCGGCAGCGAAAGCCGCGCCAATGCCTGCCGTAGAGGGATGCTAAGCCTGATCACGCTTGGCTAATCCTTTCCTCCTGCCTCAATACATGGATGTCAGCACATGACGAAGCCGTTTGATATCCTCAAGCGCGCGCCCGGTGCCTAGCGCCACGCAGGAAAGCGCATCTTCCGCCGCCACCACGGGCAGGCCAGTCGCGTCACGCAGCACCTGATCAAGCCGCCCGAGCAGCGCCCCGCCGCCGGTCAGCACAATGCCCTTATCCACGATATCGGCGGCGAGTTCCGGCGGGGTGTTTTCCAAAGCGGTCTTCACCGCATCCACAATCTGGCCGACGGGTTCGGCGAGCGCTTCCGCCACTTGGCGCTGGCTGATGACCACCTCGCGCGGCACGCCATTCATCAAATCGCGCCCCTTCACCTCGGCCATCGGGCCATCCTCACCATCTTCGGGCGGGGCGGCGGCGCCGATTTCAAGCTTGATGCGTTCCGCGGTGCTTTCACCGATCAGCAAATTGAACTGGCGGCGGATATAGGAAATGATCGCCTCATCCAGCTTGTCGCCGCCCACGCGCACGCTGCGCGCATAGACAATGCCGCCCAGGCTGATCACGGCCACTTCCGTGGTGCCGCCGCCAATATCCACCACCATGGACCCCGAGGGTTCCGTCACCGGCAGGCCGGCACCAATCGCCGCCGCCATGGGTTCTTCAATCAGCAGCACCTTGCGCGCGCCGGCACTTTCCGCGCTTTCCTGAATGGCGCGGCGTTCCACCGCAGTGGACCCCGAAGGCACACACACGATGATCATCGGGGAGGCAAAGCCGCGCCGATTATGCACCTTGCGGATGAAGTGCTTGATCATTTCTTCCGCCACTTCGAAATCCGCGATCACACCATCACGCAGCGGGCGAATAGCCGAGATATTCCCCGGCGTGCGGCCCAGCATGAGCTTCGCTTCTTCGCCGACGGCCAGCACCTGCTTGCGGCCACGCTGGTCTGAGATGGCGACAACACTCGGCTCATTCAAAACGATGCCCCGGCCCTTCACATAGACCAGCGTATTCGCGGTGCCGAGGTCGATGGCCATATCGGCGGAAAGGAAGCCGAATAGGCGTCCGAACATGATGCTGCCCCTTAAAAAAGTAAACTTGGCCCGGCGCCAGGGCGCCGGGATGCGGGAATGGCTTCCCGAAGAAATAGGAAGACATGGGATTTACCCCCCCTCGGCCTGACTCTCAAGCCGGAATTGGGGGGTAGCCCTCAGGCGCGCAGAACGGCGGGCGGTTCCGTGCGTTCGCGCTTGACCAGAAGCTTGTTCAGCGCATGGACATAGGCCCGGGCGGAGGCGACAATCGTATCCGTATCCGCCCCCTGGCCATCCACCAGCTTGCCGGCTTCTTCCAGGCGCACCGTGACGCGCGCCTGGGCATCCGTGCCCCCCGTGACCGATTGCACGGCATAGAGCTTCAAATTCACCTCATGCGGGAAGGCCTGCCTGAGCGCATTGAAGGTGGCATCCACCGCGCCATCCCCGGCGGCGACCCCTTCACGCCTTTCGCCATCCACTTCCAGCGCGATGGAGGCAGTCGGGCGGGTGTTCATCCCCGTCGCGACGGTCAGCGCCAGCAGCTTCAGCCTATCATTCTGGCGGACCACTTCATCATCCACCAGCGCCACAATATCTTCGTCGTAGACCACCTTCTTGCGGTCCGCGAGGTCCTTGAAGCGGCGGAAGGCGTCGTTCAATTGGTTGTCACCAATCTCATAGCCCATCGCCTTCAACTTATCGCGGAAGGCGGCACGGCCGGAATGCTTGCCCATGACAAGGGATGATGTGGACCAGCCCACGCTTTCCGGCGTCATAATCTCATAGGTGGATTTGTCCTTCAGCACGCCATCCTGATGGATGCCGCTTTCATGGGCGAAGGCATTGCGGCCGACAATCGCCTTATTGGGCTGCACATCAAAGCCCGTGATGGTCGCGAGCAAGCGACTGGTCTTCAGGATATTTTGCGTGACAATCCCATTCGAAACCGGGATCGCATCCGCCCGGGTCCGCAGCGCCATCACCACTTCTTCGATCGAAGCATTGCCCGCGCGTTCGCCAATGCCATTGATGGTGGCTTCAATCTGGCGCACCCCGGCGCGAATGGCGGCCAGCGTATTGGCGACCGCGAGGCCAAGGTCATTGTGATTATGGGCCGACAGGATCACCTGGTCCGCGCCCGGCACACGTTCGCGCACCATGGTGAAGATGCGGGTCATGTCTTCCGGCAGGGCGTAACCGACCGTGTCCGGGATATTGATGGTGGTGGCGCCGGCCTTGATGGCGGCTTCCACGCAGCGGCAGAGGAAGTCCGGGTCCGTCCGCGTGCCATCTTCCGCCGACCATTCCACATCATCCGTATGCTGGCGGGCGAGACCCACGCTGCTGGTGACCAATTCCAGCACCTGTTCCGGTTCCAGGCGCAGTTTCACCCGCATATGCAAGGGGCTGGTGGACACAAAAGTATGGATGCGCTTGCGCGCCGCCGGCTTCACCGCCTCAGCCGCCCGCAAAATATCGGCCGGCGCGGTGCGCGACAGGCCGCAAATCACCGGCCCATCCTTGGCAAAGCGCTCAGCGATGGACAGCACGCTTTCAAAATCCCCCGGCGAGGCGATGGGGAAGCCCGCTTCCATCACATCAATCCCCAATTCCGCCAGCGCTTCCGCCATGCGGAGCTTTTCCTGGAGGTTCATGGAAAAACCGGGGGATTGTTCACCATCGCGCAGCGTGGTGTCGAACATGATGATGCGGTTATCGGCCAGCTTGCCGAAAGAGGGATGATTAATGGCCATGATAGGGTTTTCCCTGGGCATTCAATGGGTTGCGTGGCATGAAGGGCTTCCCCTGAGCGATGCTTGCCGCGCGCGGCAGGCTTTTACGCCCAGGGGCGGATAAGTCGAAGCCCAAGTAGCGCGCAAGCGGCAGCCGGGGCGGAAACCCCCAGGGACAGGCCGGTGCGACGCGAAACCTCACGCATGTCGCGACCATAATGCCTGAAGCGCTTTGTAGGCAAGCATCTTTCGCCTTGGCTTGCGGGGGGCCGCGTTCACGGGCAGCCTGATCCCCAAGAATCAGGAGGAAACCCCATGCTACGCCGGATCGCGCTTAGTATTTTCGCCCTTTGCCTGCCTGGGCTTGCCATGGCGCAGGGCTGGGTCCCGGAACGCCCGGTGCGGATCATCCTGCCCTTCCCGCCGGGTGGGGCTACGGATTTGGTGGCGCGCATCCTGGCTGATCGTGTCAGCCGCGGCGCCCCGCACCCTTGGGTGGTGGAAAACCGTTCCGGCGCCAATGGCAATATCGGCATGGATGCGGCGGCGAAAAGCGCGCCGGATGGCTATACGCTTGGCGCCTGCACCATCGGAAATTGCGCCATCAACCCCGCCATCTATGCCCGCATGCCCTATGATATTGAACGGGATCTGATCCCGGTTTTCTGGTCCGGCAGTGTCATGAATGCGGTCGCGGTGAATAATGATGTACCGGCGCGCAATCTTCAGGAATTCATCGCCTGGGTGAAGGCCAATCCGGGCAAGGTGAATTACGGCTCCTCCGGCTTCGGGTCTTCCAACCATCTGGTGCCGGAATTGCTGAATGGCCGGCTTGGCCTCACGCTCGTGCATGTGCCCTTCCGCGGCGGTGCGCCCGCCTTGCAGGCGCTGATCGCGGGGCAGGTGCAGGTGATGATGGAAAACATCCCCACCAAAATCCAAGCCATCCGTGCCGGGCAAATCCGTGCCCTTGCGGTCACGGGCGCTGAACGCGACCCGTCCTTGCCGGATGTGCCCACCATGGCCGAGGCCGGCGTGCCCGGCATCGTGGCGGAACCCTGGTTCGGCTATATGGCGCCGCGCGGCACCCCGGATGCGGTGGTGGCTGGGCTCAATCGCCTGTTGAATGAGGCGATTGCCGACCCGGAAGTGCAGCGCAAGCTGCGCGATTTGGGGGCGCGGCCTGAAGGAGGCTCGCCGGAACGCTTCGCCGCCCATGTGCGGTCCGAAATCGCGCGCTGGCGCGACGTGGTTGAAACCAACAAGATCGAGAAGCTGAACTGATGCCCTATCGCATTGTCCTTGGCCGGCCCTTGCATCCCGCGGGCGCGGCGGTGCTGGCCGCGCGGCCCGATGTCGAAACCATCGAAATGTTCGATCCACCTGCACCTGCCCTGCATGCGGCATTGGCGAATGCGGACGGGTTGGTGGCCTGGCTGGAGAGGGTGGACAAGGCCGCACTCGCCGCCGCACCCCGGCTGCGCGCGGTATCCCGGATTGGGGTTGGCTTTGACACGGTGGATATCCCCGCCTGCACCGAACGCGGCATTGCCGTGATGGTGGTGAATGGCACGAATGATCTTTCGGTCGCCGAACACGCCATGATGCTGATGCTGGGCGTGGCGCGGCGCGTGGTGGATTCAGATGCCCACATCAAGCAGGGTGGCTGGTGGCCGAAAGATGGCCCGCGCATGGTGGATTTGGCCGGCAAATCAGTGCTGGTCGTGGGCTATGGGCGGATCGGGTCGCGCGTTGCGGCCTATGCGCGGGCTTTTCACATGAAGGTCATGGTGCATGACCCGCTTTATCACCCGGCGCGCATCGCATCCGATGGCCATATCCCGGCGCGGGATTTCAAAAAGGCGCTGGCGGAAGCGGATGTGGTGACGCTGCATTGTCCCCTCATGCCCGAAACGAAGCATTTGATGGATGAAGCGGCCTTTGCCGCGCTGAAACCCGGCGCCATTCTGGTGAATACGGCGCGTGGCCCTATTGTTAAGCAGGAAGCGGTGGTGGCCGCGCTGCAATCCGGTCGGCTGATGGGATTTGGGACGGATGTGCTGGAAGTGGAACCCGCCACGCCAGGCAATCCGCTGTTCAGCATGCCCAATGTCATCATCAGCCCGCATTCGGCAGCCAGCACGGAAGAAGGCACGGCGCGCATGGCGGAAGCGGCGGCGCGCAATATTCTGGCCGCTTTGGATGGCGCGCCCGATCCGGCCATGATGGTCAATCCGGAAATCCTGCAACGG
>JBEDHL010000130.1:0-9345 GCA_041174145.1 Pseudomonadota bacterium | reverse complement strand
ATATCCGCCATGCTGAGGATTTGTGGCGCGCGGCGGAACGCGACGCCAGCGGCGACGGCTGGGCCTATATGGGCTATGGGCCTTTCAAGGATGCCGCGGCCATGCGCGCCCATGTCGCAGGCTTCGCCGCGACCCATGACCCGATCGCCTGGGCCATCCGCCCGCATCGGACCGGCACGGTGGATGGCTGGCTGACGCTGATGCAAATCGCCCCCGCCCAGGCGGATATCGAAATTGGCAATATCTGGTTTTCACCCCGCATGCAGCGCACGCGCGCGGCGACGGAAGCCATGTTCCTGCTGATGCGCCATGCCATGGATGATCTGGGCTATCGGCGGCTGGTGTGGAAATGCAATGCGCTGAACATGCCATCGCGCCGTGCCGCCGCCCGGCTTGGCTTTACCTATGAAGGCACGCATCGCGCCCATTTGGTGGTGAAGGGCAGGCGGCGTGATACGGCGTGGTTTTCGATCATCTCTGAGGAATGGCCGGCGCGGCGCGACGCCATCGCCGCCTGGCTGGATGCGGCGAATTTCGGCCCGGATGGCCTGCCGCGCGCTTCCCTGGCGAGTTTCCGGGGTGAGAGCGCCTGAGCCAACGATCTGAATGGCGAAAAATGACTAGATTTTCATGACTTTTATGTTAGAATTTCGCCAGCTAGAGGAGGCTCTCATGCTCATCAATCCAAGCCTTGGCGAAATTGGCTGCTGGGCGCTGATTTTCGCAGGTGTCGCGTATGTTGTCGGCAAGCGCTTTGGTGAGCCGGCCGCTTTCGTGGCGGCTGGCATCGCCGCGCTCACGGTCAAGGCCGCTTTGCTCGACCTCACCTGATCAATAAGGCGCCGGACCTCCTCGCGGGAGGCCAGGCCGCCATTTATCAAGCCTAACCTAACGGGACCGGCCTGCCCCCGCGTCCCGTTTTTTTCGCCCTTGCCTCACCCGTCCGGCTGGCGCAGTTTCCGCGCCATGTGACGCATAGGGGAGTTTACGATGGCCGAAGATCATGTTGGCGCCTTCATTCCAGGTGAGCGCACCACGCGCGCTGGCGCCGCTTCCGGCCCGCTCGCGGGGCTCAGCTTTGCGGCCAAGGATTTGTTTGATGTGGCCGGCACCGTCACCGGCTATGGCAATCCCGATTGGGCGGCGACCCATGCGCCGGCCACGCGCGATGCGATGGTGATCACGCAGCTTTTGCAGGCGGGCGCTTCCTTGGCTGGCAAGACCAAGACGGTGGAATTGGCCTATGGCCTGACGGGCGAGAATGTCTGGCAGGGCACGCCCAAGAACCCCGCCGCGCCGGATCGCTTCCCCGGCGGGTCTTCCTGCGGGTCTGCTGCCGCCACGGCGGCGGGCTTGGTGGATTTCGCCATGGGGTCGGATACCGGCGGTTCCGTGCGCATCCCCGCTTCCTATTGCGGCGTTTTCGGCATTCGGCCGAGTTGGGGTGCCGTCAGCCTAGCTGGCGCCTGCCCCTTGGGGCCGGATTACGACACGGCGGGCTGGTTTGCCCGCAGCGGCACCATGCTGCGCCGTGTTGGCGATGTGCTGCTGCCGCCCGGGGGCGATGGCGCGCTTGGCCCGCTGATTTCGGTGGCGGAAGCCTGGGCCAATGCCGAACCGGAAACCGTGGCGGCCCTGATGCCTGGGCTGAAGGCGGCAGAAGCGCTTTTCGGTCCCGCTTTGGTGACCCATGTCGCCCCCGAAGGC
This sequence comes from Pseudomonadota bacterium, assembly GCA_041174145.1. Classification (GTDB taxonomy): domain Bacteria; phylum Pseudomonadota; class Alphaproteobacteria; order Acetobacterales; family Acetobacteraceae; genus Neoroseomonas. The sequence continues at coordinate 7,638 of JBEDHL010000130.1, read as the reverse complement.
CTGGATGCGTTTTATGAACATTTCCGCTGCGCCCAGGCGGAACAAGCCTGGACTGCACTCGGCCCCTGGGTGGCGGCGACCAACCCGAAATTCGGTCCTGGCGTGAAGGAACGCTTTGACGCGGCTGCCGCGATGGACCCGGCTAAATCCGCCGCTGGCCGGGCCTTCCGCCGCGTGGCGCAGGCGCGTTTCCATGCGCTGCTGGGCGGTGGCGCGGTGATGATCTACCCAACTTCCCCGGCGCCGGCGCCGCTTTTGGCTTCAAGCCTTGCGGAGCAGAACGCGGTGCGCGAACGCACGATGGGCGTGACCGCCTTCGCCGGCTTCTGCGGCCTGCCGGAAGTGACCATCCCTGTGGGCAAGGCGAAGGGCGCGCCGGTGGGGCTTTCCCTGGTGGGCGCGCCTGGGCGCGACCGCGCCGTGCTGGCGGCAGCGGAAGCGCTGGCGGCATCATTGGGGATTGGGGGCTGAACCATGTTGATCCGCGACGCGACCCCGGCTGATCTGCCCGCCATCACCGCAATCTATGCCCATCACGTGCTGCATGGTGCCGGCACCTTTGAAGAAGTGCCGCCTGATCAAGCCGATATGGCGGCGCGGATGAAGAAAGTGCTGGGCGGGCCGGGCAATGCCTGGCTGGTGGCCGAGGATGAGGCCGGGCAGGTGAGTGCCTATGCCTATTACGGCGCCTTTCGGGAGCGTTCGGCCTATCGCTTCACGGTCGAGAATTCGATCTATGTGCGCGATGATGTGCGCGGCCAGGGGGTGGGTAAGGCGCTGGTCGCGGAATTGATCGCGCGTGCTGAAGCGGCGGGCTTCCGGCAGATGATTGCGGTGATTGGCGATTCGGAAAATGTCGGCTCGATCGGGCTGCATGTCTCGCTTGGCTTTCGCCATATCGGCACCATGCGCGCGGTGGGCATGAAATTCGGCCGCTGGGTGGATGTGGTGACGATGCAACTGAGCCTGGGTGAGGGTGAGAAGACTCTGCCCGCTGATTGAGGACTGGCGTTAAACGCCGCCGCCATCCACCACGAAATGCTGCGCTGTCACCATGCAGCTATCATCGGCGGCCAACCATAGCGCCATGCGCGCAATATCGGGCGGCATCACTTTGCGCTTGATGCATTGCTTCAGCATATGCCGTTCCACCGCTTCTGGCGTGGCCCAAAGGCTTTCCTGGCGTTCAGTGAAAACCCAGCCAGGCACAAGTTCATTCACGCGAATGCCATCAGTGCCAAGGTCGCGCGCCAGGCCGCGTGTCAGGCCACGCACCGCGCTTTTCGCCGCCGTGTAGGCCGGCATCCCGCCTGAACCACTCATCCAACTCACACTGCCCATATTGATGATGGAACCTGATTTGGCGCGGCGCATCGCTGGCACCACGGCTTGGGCACAGAAGAACATGTGGCGCAGATTGGTCGCCAGGCGTTCATCCCAGTAATCGGGTTCCACGCCTTCAATCGCGTGGCGATCATCGCGCGCGGCATTATTCACCAGCACCTGCGGGTCACCGATGCGGCTTTGCACTTCGGCAATGGCAGCGCGAAGGGCCGCGATGTCACGCAAATCGCAGGGCAGAAAAGCAGCGCCGGTCCGCGCGGCGTGGGCGGAGCCGGCTTCGATATCGAAATCGAGGAAGGCAACGCCAGCACCTTGGCCTGCGAATTGCGCCACCATTTCGGCGCCAATGCCGCTGGCGCCCCCGGTGATCAGTACGATCTTTCCACGCAGGCTTGGGTAATGGGCGAAATCATCCTGGACCATGGCGCCTTGCCTTCCTTGTTTCGTCGTGGGGCAGCCTTACCCAATCGGGCTTATGGCGCCAGACGAAACCGCGCGCTGCTGGCTTGGTCTTCGCGGAGCGTGCGCCTGATGGCTTCTGCGCTTTCAGCATTGCGGGGCAGGGCGGCGATGGCGGTGAACCAGGGATGCGCGCCCCGCACCCGGCCGAGAAAGAGCCTATCCAGCGCTTCGGCCACCGGCCCGCGCGCGCCGCAGCAGGCGCAGGCCGGCACATGGGCGCCTTCCAGCGAGAAGACCGCCATGGCGGGGGCGCTTGCTTCCGCCGGCGTTTCGGCAAGTACCGCCATGCCCGGCGCCGGAGTTTCCCCCGGTGCCAGGATATGAACGGGAATGCGGGCATCAAAGGACCAAGCCATGACCATCCTTCGCGTCTGCCGATAGGGGTTTCACAACACTAGACATAAGAATATGTTTATGTCTATGTGGGGGCATGCAGGATGTATTGTCCCAATTGCGCGGCGCGGCTGAACCCACCCGGCTTCGGCTTTTGGCCCTATGCGCCCGCGGCGCCTGGTGCGTCACGGAATTGGTGGCGATTCTGGGCCAATCCCAGCCCCGGCTGTCACGTCATTTGAAGCTTTTGGTGGAAGCCGGCCTGCTGACGCGCACCCCCGAAGGCGCCAACGCCTGGTTCCAAATGGCGCCCGAGGCTGATCTGGCCCGCCATATCCTGGCCCGCCTGCCGGAAGCGGACCCGCTGCTTGCGGCTGATCGGCGCGCCGCCGCGCGCTTGGCGGCGGAGCGCGCGCGCATTGCTTCCGATAGTTTCCGCAGCCATGGCGCGGATTGGGATGAAAGCCGCGCTCTTGGCCTGCCTGGGGAGGCGATTGAAACCGCCCTGCTGCAAGCCCTGCCTGATGGCCGGTTGGGCCGCGTTTTGGATATTGGCTGCGGCACAGGTGGGCTTTTGGCACGGCTGGCCCCGCGCATTGAAGAAGGGCTTGGCGTTGATGCCTCCCGCGAGATGCTGGCGCTGGCACGCAGCCGCCTGACCGAAGCGGGGCTGGCCCATATTTCCGTCCGCCAGGCTGATATGTATCGGCTGCCTTTGCCCGATGCGGGTTTTGATGCCGTGACGCTGCATATGGTGCTGCATTACGCCGAAGACCCTGCCGCCGCGCTGGCCGAAGCCGCGCGCGTGCTGCGCCCCGGTGGGCGGCTTTTGATCCTGGATTTGGCGCCGCATGACCGCGCCGATTTGCTGACACGTTATGCGCATCGCTGGCCGGGTTTTGATGATGCCGCGATGGCGGGCTGGTTGGGGGGCGCGGGCTGTACCTCACCGCGCGTCAGCCCCATTCCCGCGGGCCTGACACTCAGGCTTTGGTCTGCCGAACGTCTGCCGCTTTCTGTTTCCACCCCCGTTTTCTGAAGGTTTCCCATGGCGCGCCCGCATCTTCTCGACGCCCTTCGTGATCGCGTTTTGCTTTGTGATGGCGGCATGGGTAGCCGCGTGCAGGCCCTGACCTTGGAAGTTGAACGCGATTTCTGGGGCAAGGAAAACTGCACGGAAGTGCTGAACCTGTCGCGCCCCGATATCGTGCGCGATATCCATCGCGGCTATTACGAAGCCGGCGCGGATATGGTGCTGACCAATAGCTTCGGCGGTTCGCCGGTGACCTTGGCCGAGTTTGAACTTGAAGAACGTGCCTTTGAGATCAACAAGCTTTCGGTGGAATTGGCGCGTGAAGCGGCGGAAAGCTTCGCCGATGGGCGGCATCGCTGGGTGGTGGGCGATATCGGCCCGGGCACCAAGCTGCCGAGCCTGGGCAATATCACTTATGACGCGCTGGAAGCCGCGCTGGTCGAACAATGCCGTGGCCTGATAGCCGGTGGCGCCGATGCGCTGCTGACAGAAACCAATCAGGACACACTTTTCATCAAGGCCGCGGTGAATGCCGCAAAAATTGCGCGCAAGGCAGCGGGTTCGGATATTCCGATTTTCGTGCAGGTGACGGTGGAAACCACCGGCACGCTGCTGGTTGGCCCCGATATCGCCGCCGCCACAACCGTTGTGCATGCGCTTGATGTGCCGCTGATGGGGCTGAATTGCGCCACCGGCCCGCAAGAAATGGCCGAACATGTGCGCTGGCTTTCGCAAAACTGGCCGGGGCTGATTTCCTGCCAGCCCAATGCCGGCCTGCCGGAATTGGTGGATGGCAAAACGCATTATCCTTTGGGCGCGGAAGAACTCGCGGCCTGGATGGAACGTTTTGTTGTGGAAGATGGCTTGAACCTGATTGGCGGCTGCTGCGGGACCTCAACGCCGCATATCGCAGCGCTTGACGGGATGCTGCGCAAGCTGGGTGGTGCCGCGCATCGCCCGGCGCCGGTGGTTCGTAAATTCCATTGGGTGCCATCGGTGGCGTCCCTTTATACCGCGACCGCCTTGCGCCAGGAGAATTCCTATTTCTCCATTGGTGAACGCTGCAATGCCAATGGATCGAAGGCCTGGCGTGAACGCCAGGCGGCGGGCGATTGGGATGGCTGCGTTGCCATGGGCCGTGAGCAAATGGCCGAAGGATCGAACAGCCTTGATATCTGCACTGCCTTTGTCGGGCGCGATGAAATGGCGGAAATGAGTGAGGTAATCCGCCGCTTCACCAGCAGCGTGAATGGCCCGCTGGTGATTGATTCCACTGAAACTCCGGTGATTGAGGCTGCGCTAAAGCTGCATGGCGGCAAGCCCATCATCAATTCGATCAATTTCGAAGAAGGTGAGAAGGCCGCTGAGGATCGCATGTTGCTCGCGCGCAAATTCGGCGCGGCAGTGATTGCACTAACCATTGATGAAGTGGGCATGGCGAAAACCGCCGAAGACAAGCTCCGCATCGCGCGGCGCCTGGTGGAATTTGCCTGCGACAAGCACGGCCTGCCGCAATCCGATTTGATGATTGACCCGCTGACCTTCACCATCGCGACCGGTAATGAGGATGACCGCAAGCTTGGCCTTTGGACGCTTGAAGGCATTCGTATGATCCGGGATGAATTTCCCGATATTCAGATCATCCTTGGGCTTTCCAATATCTCCTTCGGGCTCAACCCCGCCGCGCGCCATGTGCTGAACAGCGTATTCCTTGATCATGCGGTGAAGGCGGGCATGACGGGGGCTATTGTGCATGTTTCCAAAATCAAGCCGCTGCATCAGATCCCGGCCGAGGAGGTGAAGGTTGCGGAAGATTTGATCTTTGATCGCCGCGCTGAGGGTTATGACCCGCTGCAAAAAATGCTGGAGCTTTTCGCCGGCCGCAAGGCCGCCGATGCCACGGCGAAGAAGCGTGCGGAAACGGTGGAAGGGCGGCTCAAGGACCGCATCATTGATGGCGATCGCAAGGGGCTGGATGATGAATTGGCCGATGCGCTGGCCAAAGGCATCGCGCCACTTTCCATCATCAATGATATTCTGCTGGATGGCATGAAGGTGGTCGGCGAGCTGTTCGGCGCGGGCAAGATGCAGCTTCCCTTTGTGCTGCAGTCCGCCGAGACGATGAAATCCGCCGTCGCCTATCTGGAACCTTACATGGAAAGGGTGGAAGGCCAGGAAAAAGGCACCATCGTGCTCGGCACTGTGAAGGGTGATGTGCATGATATCGGCAAGAATCTGGTGGATATTATCCTGACTAATAACGGCTATCGCGTGGTCAATCTTGGCATCAAGGTGCCGCTAACCGAAATTGTGAATGCCGCGCGTGAACACAAGGCGCATGCGATTGGCATGTCTGGCTTGCTGGTGAAATCAACCGTGGTGATGCGCGAGAATTTGGAAGAAATGTCCCGCCAGGGGGTGGATATTCCCGTACTGCTGGGGGGCGCGGCGCTGACCCGCAATTATGTCGAGGAAGATTGCGTCCGCGCCTATGCTTCGGGCCGTGTTGCCTATGCGCGGGATGCTTTTGATGGCCTGCACCTAATGGATAAGGTCATGGGCAATGGTTTTGATGATTATCTGGCAGCGCTGCAAACCAAGCGTTCCGGCAAGGCGCGCAATGAAAAGCGCACCCTTGGCACGGCCGATCCACGCGGCTTCGCCCCCGTTGATGTGAAATACGCCCAAACCCGCCGCCGGCGTGTGGCGGCGGAAAGCGCTGTACCAACGCCGCCCTTCTGGGGCGCGCGGGTGCTGGAAGCGGCACCCAAGGCGCTGGTGCCCTTCATCAATGAACGGAGCCTTTATCAATTCCAATGGGGCTTCCGGAAGGCGGGGCGTTCGCTTGAAGATTTCCTGGGCTGGGCCAAGCAGGAATTGCGCCCGGTGCTGAAGCGCATGCTAGCACTGGCCGATGAACAAAACATCCTGAAGCCCCAAGCCATTTATGGCTACTGGAAATGCGCGGGGCAGGGCAATGATCTGATCCTGTTCGCGGAAGATGGCGTGACCGAAGTTTGCCGCTTCAATATGCCGCGCCAGCCCAAGGAAGATGGTGATTGCATCGCCGATTTCGTGCGCGATGTGGATGATGGCCCCGGCGCGCGTGATGTGATCGGCCTGCAAGTCGTGACCGTGGGTCAGAAGGCATCCGATATCGCGCGGGTTTGGTTTGAGGAAAATCGCTATCAGGATTACCTCTATCTCCATGGGCTTTCGGTGGAAATGGCGGAAGCCTTGGCCGAATATGTCCATAAGCGCATCCGCGCCGAATTGGGCTTCGCGGCCGAGGATGAACGCGATATGGAAAAAATGCTCCAGCAGGGCTATCGCGGCGGGCGCTATTCCTTTGGCTATCCCGCCTGCCCGAAGCTGGAGGATCAGGAAGGCCTGCTCAAGCTTTTGGACGCTGAGCGTATTGGCGTATCACTCAGCGATGAATGGCAGCTTCATCCTGAACAATCCACCAGCGCTATTGTGCTGCACCATCCGCGCGCCAAGTACTTCTCGGTCTAGGCAGGCTGGGCTAAACCCCCACCATGGTTGAGACCCGGCATTCCAACGCCGCGCGACTAGCTGCGGGTAGCGTAGCGGTTGCGGTGGCGGTGCTTGCATTCAAAGCGATTGCCTGGTGGCTTACCGGGTCAGTGGCGCTTTATGCCGATGCCTTGGAAAGCATCGTCAATGTCGCCGCCGCCATGGCAGCCCTGTTGGCGGTTCGGCTTTCGGCGCTGCCGGCGGATGCCAACCATCCTTATGGCCATTCCAAGGTCGAATATTTCTCGGCGGTTTTGGAAGGCGCGCTGATCATTGTGGCAGCGCTGCTGATTTTGCATGAAGCCTGGGGCGCGTTTCAGGCGCCGCGCGCGCCGGAACAGGCCGGCATTGGCTTGGCGGTGGCGGCGGTGGCGAGTGGCATCAACGCGGCCTGGGCGCTGTTTCTGGGCAAGCGCGGCAAGGCGCTGCGTTCGCCAGCGCTGATGGCCGATGCGCGGCATTTATGGTCTGATGTGGTGACTTCGGCCGGCGTGCTGGTGGGCGTCGGGCTGGTCACGCTGACCGGGCTTTTGTGGCTTGATCCGCTGCTGGCGGCGCTGACGGCGGTGAATATCATCTTCTCCGGCTGGCAACTGCTGCGCGAAAGTGTCGGCGGGTTGATGGATGAAGCCGTGCCGCCCGCCACCATGGAACGCATCCGGCGGATTGTGGCGGAACAGGCATCCGGCGCGATTGAGGCGCATGATTTGCGTTCCCGCCATGCCGGGCGGCATACTTTCCTGGAATTTCATCTGGTGGTGCCCGGCGATATGCGCGTCAGTGAAAGCCATGAGATTTGTGACAGGATCGAAGCCGCGCTGAAGGCGGAACTTGAAGGCGCGATCATCACCATTCATGTCGAACCTGAAGGCAAGGCGAAGCAGCAGGGGGTGCCGGTGCTGTGAAAGCGGCGCCGCGCGGCTTTGGGC
>JBEDHL010000129.1:0-6003 GCA_041174145.1 Pseudomonadota bacterium | reverse complement strand
CGGCGTGGGTGTGGGCGCGGTGAAGCTTGATCTGGCGCGCATGCTGGCGCGCAAAGGCGAAGTGGTCGGCGCCAATGTAAAGGGTGTTGAGTTCCTGTTCCGCAAGAACAAGGTCACCTGGCTGAAGGGCGAGGGCAGCGTCAAGGCGCCCGGCACGGTCAGCGTCGCCGGCAAGGATTACGCTGCGAAGCATATCGTGATCGCGAGCGGGAGTGAGAGCATTCCCCTGCCGGGCGTGGAAGTTGATGAAAAGCAGATCGTGACCTCCACCGGCGGGCTGGAATTGACCGCGGTGCCGAAGCATCTGGTGGTGATTGGCGGCGGCTATATCGGGCTTGAATTGGGCAGCGTCTGGCGTCGGCTTGGTGCGGAAGTGACGGTGGTGGAATTCCTCGATCGTCTGGTGCCCAGCATGGACCTGGAAGTTGGCAAGGCGTTTGAACGCATCCTGGCCAAGCAGGGCATCAAGACGAAGCTCAAGACCAAGGTGATGGGCGCCACGAAGTCAAAGAAGGGTGTGACGCTGAAGCTGGAACCCGCCGCCGGAGGTGCCACGGAAGAACTCACCGCCGATGTCGTGCTGGTCGCGATTGGGCGCCGGCCTTATGTGGCGGGGCTTGGGCTGGACAAGGTGGGCGTTGCCTTGGATGAGCGTGGGCGCATCAAGGTGGATGGCCATTACGCCACCAATGTGCCGGGCATTTACGCCATTGGCGATGTGATCACTGGGCCGATGCTGGCGCATAAGGCGGAAGAAGAAGGTGTGGCGCTGGCAGAAATGCTGGCCGGCCAAAAGCCGCATGTGAATTACGGCGCGATCCCCGGTGTGGTCTACACTTGGCCGGAGGTGGCTTCGGTGGGTGAAACCGAAGAACAGCTCAAGACGCGCGGCGTTGCCTATAAGGTCGGGAAATTCCCCTTCACCGCCAATGGCCGCGCGCGTGCCATGGGCGATATGGACGGTTTCGTGAAAATCCTGGCCGATAAGGCGACAGATAAGGTGCTGGGTGCGCATATTATCGGCCCGGATGCCGGCACGCTGATTGCCGAAATGGCGCTGGCGATGGAATTCGGCGCGAGTGCGGAGGATGTGGCGCGCACCTGCCACGCGCACCCCTCACTGAATGAAGCGGTGAAGGAAGCCGCACTCGCCGTGGATGGGCGGGCGCTGCATATCTGAAAAGTTGCGCTAGGCGGTGTCTGCCTACATGACGGCGGTTGGGGAAGGCGCTAGAAGCCACGCATGAGCGCCACCCATCCCCATTTGCGTGTCTTTGATGCGTCTGATCCTCGGCGGGCAAGCCGCGCCGGGGCTGATTTACGCGAAGGTTTAGGCAAGTGGCGCCTGGCGGCGGCCTTGGCTTGGGGTGATATCAAGCATCGCTATCGCGGTTCGGTATTGGGGCCCTTCTGGGTCACCTTGACTACAGCGGCGATGGTGGTGGCGCTTGGCTTCTTCTATTCGCATATCTTGAAGGTTGACCCGGGCACCTTCTTTCCTTGGCTTGCCATAAGCTTGATCCTTTGGGCCATGGTGAGCCAGGCAGTGACCGATGGGGCTGAATGCTTCACTTCGGCCGAAGCTGTCATCCGGCAGCTTTCCCTGCCTTTCACGGTGCATGTGCTGCGCTGTATTCTACGCAACCTTTTGGTGGCTGCGCATAATCTACCGCTCATTGTTGCGGTGATGTTGTTGTTCGATATTTCACCGGGGATTGGCGTTTTGGCCTTTATTCCGGGTTTTCTCATTTTTCTGTGCAATGCCTTTTGGGCCGCCTTTTTCTTGGGGATGATCTGTGCGCGGTTCCGGGATATTCCTCCCATCATTTCATCGCTGATGCAGCTTTGCTTTTTCATCACCCCCATCATCTGGATGCCCGAACAATTGGGGGATAATGCCTATTGGCTGCTGTTCAATCCCTTCAATGCCATCATGGAAACCATGCGCGCGCCGCTGCTGGGCAGGCCGCTTGAGGTTGGTGTTTGGCTTTCTGCCTTAGGCTTTACGGTACTGCTCTGGATTGTGGCGCAGGCTTTCTTCACCCGCTTCCGCGGGCGCATTGCTTTTTGGGTTTGACCCTATGCCCTCCATCAAGGCCGAAGCGCTCACCATTGAATTCCCGCTCTATCACCACAATGCCCGGTCGTTGAAAAAGCGGCTTTTCGAAGGTGCCACGCGGCGTGTGAAGCGCGATGCCGAAAGCCGCGTGGTGGTGGCTGCCTTGGCGGAGCTGAATTTCACCATCGGCAAGGGTGAAAGGGTGGCGCTGGTCGGCTCCAATGGCGCGGGCAAGACAACGCTTTTGCGTACCATCGCCGGCATTTACGAACCCGTCGCCGGGCGCCTTTCCGTCGATGGGGAAATCGGTTCGTTGATCGACCCTGGCGCAGGCATGAACCCCCTTCTGACGGGCCGAGAGAATATTGTGCTCCGTGGCCTATATCGCGGCATGAATGAAAAAAAAGGTCGCGCCCTGGCCGATGAGGTCGCTGAATTTTCCGGCCTTGGTGAATTCATTGATCTGCCCATACGCGGCTATTCGGCGGGCATGAATGTGCGGCTTTCCTTCGCCATGGCCACCGCCATCACGCCCGAAATCCTGCTAATGGATGAATGGTTCCTGGCCGGTGATGCGGATTTCATGGCCAAGGCTGAAGAACGCCTGACCCGTTTGGTGACCGGCGCCGATATTCTGGTGATCGCGACCCATGATATGGCGATTGTCCGCCAATGGTGCACGCGCGCCATCAAACTCGATTCCGGGCGTATCATCGCTGATGGACCGGTTGAGGAAGTTTTGGGGCCGGCGGATTAAGTCCCGAAGACCCTATCGCCGGCATCGCCAAGCCCGGGGCGGATATAGCCGCGCTCATCCAGCCTTTCATCCACCGCGGCTGTCCAGATCGGCACATCGGGATGGGCTTCGCGAACATGCTGAATACCTTCGGGTGCGGCCAGCAAGCAGATGAAGCGGATGCGCTTGGCGCCGCGCACCTTCAGCCTATCCAGCGCGGCCACCGCTGAATTGCCTGTGGCTAGCATGGGGTCGAGCAATACTACCAAGCGTTCGGCCAAATCCTCCGGCGCCTTGAAGTAATATTCATGGGCTTCAAGCGTTTTATGGTCCCGATAGACACCGATATGCGCCACCCCCGCGTCGGGCAGCAGCGTCAGCATGCCATCCAGAAAACCGATCCCCGCGCGCAAAACCGGGGCAAAAATCGGCGGCTTGCCAGCCAGCCTCGGCGCCGACATGTGCTCCAGCGGGGTTTCGATCTTGCGCGCTTCCAAAGGCAGATCAGCCAAAGCGGCGGCGCCGAGTAGCAGGGCGATTTCGCGCATGAGAGCGCGGAAGGTCGGCACGGAGCAGGATTTTTCGCGCATTTGCGAAAGCCGATGCTGGATCAGCGGGTGGCCAACCACATGCAGCATTTCCGCACTGCCCAAAGCTGAACGCATCGCTTTTGCCTTTCTCACCTTGGGGCCGCCCATGGACCATCAGGTTCTGATGCGCAGAAGATAGGGAGGAAAAGCGGCACTTCACGTAACTTATGGTTGAATTTTTGAAATTTTAGACAATTAATAACGTATGTCATCCGTCATGTTGCAGCCTGGGGTCGGCTATCCCCCTCGCTTAGGGCGAGGCCGGGTCGCCGTATTGGGCCTTGGGTATGTTGGGCGCCCACTCGCACTGGCTGCCCTGGCCGGCGGGTATGAGGTTTGCGGCTATGACCCCCAAGCTCGGGCGCGCATGGCTGCAATGGCCGCCCCTGCCGCGAAGGTGGGAGGATTTTGCACCACTGGCGACGCCGCTGATTTGCAGGGGGCCGACATTTGGTTGATCGCGGTGCCAACCCCGCTGGATGCGCGCGGCCGGCCTGATCTTGCGGCGGTGCAAAGCGCGCTTGGGATTGTCGCAAAAGGCGCCGCGCCAGGGGCGCTGGTCTGCCTGATTTCAACCTGCCAGCCCGGCGCCACCAATGGGCTTTGCCGTTCCATCCTTGAAGGCGCGGGCTGGCGCATTGGCCGCGATATTTTCCTTGCTGTATCGCCAGAGCGTGAAAACCCCGGCCCGCATGCGCCGCCTTTGCGTTCCATTCCGCGCCTGCTGGCCGCGACAGACCCCGCATCGCTCCGCCGTGCCTTGGCTTTTTGGCGCCATTTGGTGGATCAGGTGGAGGTTGTAGCTTCCCCCGAGGTCGCGGAATGCGCCAAGCTTTTGGAAAACACCTATCGGTTGGTGAATATCGCGCTGATGGATGAACTCCACGCCGCCTTCACCGCGCTTGGCGTCCCAACGCGCGATATCGTGGCGGCGGCGGCCACCAAGCCCTTTGGCTTTGCACCGTTTTGGCCCGGGCTTGGCGCGGGCGGGCATTGCATTCCGGTGGACCCTGCCTTTTTGCAAATGGAAGCGGCGCGCGTCGGTGCGCCTTCTGCATTGCTGGCCAAGGCGCTTGCGCGCAATCGCGGCAGGGTAGGGCGCGTGCTGGCCGCCATTCGCGCGCGGCTTGGCGATGATCTTACTGGCAAGCGCGTGCTGGTTGCAGGCGTTACCTACAAACCTGATGTCGCGGATTTACGCGCTGCCGCATCGCTTCGGTTATTGCGCCGCCTTGCTGATCTTGGCGTTGATATCGCCTGGCACGATCCGCTGATCAGCAAGCTGCCGGTGGCGCTGCCACGCAGCGCGGCTTGCACCATGCCAGATGGCGCGCGCCCCGATGCGCTGGTGCTCGGCATGCCGCATCGCGCTTTCGATCTTGCGGCGATGACGCGCGCCGCGCCTTTGGTGTTTGACCCCTTCGGCATTTTGCCGCCGGGGCCAAATGTCATCGTGGTCTGAAGTCAGACGCTGCCTTTCCATTCCGCCGGCGGCACGCTGCCCACCTGATCGGCGATACGCCCGTAATGTTCCGGGCGGCGATGGCGCGCGAAATCGAAAATCGTCTTGCGGCCCAATTCGCATTTGCCGAGATCGGCCTCGGCCACAATCAATTCATCATCCCAGCTTGTTGCCTGGGCCATGATCTCGCCTTGCGGGTTCACAATGATGGAATGGCCGAAAAGCTCATGCCCATCTTCCGTGCCGGCCTTGGCGGTTGCGACCGCAAAGCAGGAATTCTGGTAGCAGCCTGACTGGATGGACAGATGGCTGTGGAATACGCGGAGATGCGGCGCCTCAAAGCCACGATTTTCCATATTTAGTGACGGCGTATTGTAGCCGAGCATCACCAATTCCACCTGCTGCAACCCCATCACGCGCCAGGCTTCCGGCCAGCGACGGTCATTGCAGATCATCATGCCAAGATTGACGGGCTGGCCCGCAACGGGTGCGCGGATCACCGGAAAGCCAAGATCGCCCGGCTCAAAATAGCGCTTTTCCAAATGCTGCACATGACGGATTGGATCGAATTCCTTATGCCCCGGCAAATGCACCTTGCGGTATTTCAGCACAATCTCGCCTGAGGGCAGCACGAAGACCGCGGTATTGAAGCGCCTGCCTTCCGGCGTTTTCTCGGCATAGCCAAGGTGAAAGGCGATGCCGTATTTGCGCGCGGCTTCAAATAGCGGCGCGGTTTCATTGGAAGGCAGGGCGCTTTCATACCAATGATCCGCATTGGCGAGGTCTTCTTCATACCAGCGCGGGAAGAAGGTAGTCAGTGCCAATTCCGGAAACACGACAACCTGCGCACCACGTTGATGCGCCTTTTCCATCAGCCGCACCATGCGGCCCACCGCCACATCACGGCCTTCGGCCTTTTGGATCGGCCCAAGCTGCGCGGCAGCCAGAACAAGGGAACGGGTCATGCGCGTATCCTTCGCTTGCACATATATATAAGTGTGGCTCTGCCCGGCTGATCAGGGCGGTGGGACGGCGCCCACCTGGTCAATCATGGCGCGATACCATTGCGGGCGGCGATGGGCGGCGAAGTTGAACATCTTCTCCTTGCCCTGGCGGCAGGCATCGAAATCCACATCGGCCACGATGATCTCATCGC
>JBEDHL010000128.1:0-23794 GCA_041174145.1 Pseudomonadota bacterium | reverse complement strand
AATGTGCAGCTTGGCATGCGCCCGCCTGGTGGGGGGCCGCCCCGTCCTGGAATGCCGATGTCATCTTCTGCGCCAAAGCCGCCCCCTGCCCCGAAGCAGGAATTCAAGACGGGCGATTATGTGGTGTATCCGACCCATGGCGTGGGCACTGTCCAGGGCATCCGCACCGTTGAGGCCGCTGGTTATTCCTTGCAGGTCATTGAAGTGACCTTTGAGGAAAACCGCATGAAACTTAGCGTGCCGGTCAATAAGGCGGCTTCGTCTGGCCTGCGGAAGCTTTGCACCACGGAAAGCTTCCAGCCTGCCATGGATACGCTGAAGGGCCGCGCGCGCATCAAGCGCACCATGTGGTCCCGCCGCGCCCAGGAATATGAAGCGAAGATCAACTCAGGCGATCCGGTGCAGATTGCCGAAGTGGTGCGCGACCTGTTCCGCAATGCGGGCCAGCCTGACCAATCCTTTAGCGAACGCCAGATCTATGAATTGGCGCTCGATCGCCTAGCGGCGGAAGCAGCGGCGATTGACCGTTGCGACAAGCCGACCGCGATTGAAAAGCTGATGGTGGTGCTGCGGTCTGGTGCCGCTGGTTCGCGTGATTCATCGCCAAAGGAAGCAAGCGCACCACCGCCCGCTGAGGCGTGATGACGGGTAGCGTCGCCTATCGCTTTTGGTGACGCTGCTTATCTGAGCCGCCAGATTTCCACCGGGCCGCGTTCCTCCGGCACGGTGGCGACAAGTTCGTATTGTTCTTCCAGCGCGGCTTCAATCAATATCGCGGCGCGGCGGCGCACATTGGGCCACCAGCCGCGATCAATCACCAGCACGCGCGGGTGGCTTTCCAGAATGCGCGTGATTTCGGCGTAAGAATCAATGCCCGTCACGCGGTAGTAAGGCCCCGCCAGATGCGCCGGAAAAGCGTAGCGCGTGGGCAGCGCAGCATCCGCCAGCACATAAATCACCGGGTGATAATTCACGACCCAGATCGGGTCATTCGGGTCTATTTCCGCGCGCACGGCAGCCGCGGTGCGCCGCACAGGATCGGGTGCGCCAAGGCCAATACCGCGATCAAGCCGTGGCAGGGCGGCCACGCGCCAGGCATCCAAAGCCACCGCGCCGATCAGCAATTGAAAGCCGATCACGACCATCCCTGGGCGCAGATAGCGTGCCAATTGCCGCGCGCCGAGTGCCGACAGCAACGACAGCGGCAAAAGCCAGATCAGGAAATAATGCTGGTAGAATTGCCCCGGCAGCACCACGGCGAAAGTTGCGGCGACAAACCACAGCATCCCGAATTGCCTGAGCCGCGCGAGTGGTCCTTGGCGATTGCGTGGCCGGATAAGTGCCGGCAGCGTTAGCAGGAAAGCCCATAGCAACAGCAAAGCGGCAACAAGGGCGAAGCGGAAGGAATCCGCAGGACTCAGGCGCGAGCCCGCATAGCGTAGCGGCGCGAGAAAAGCGCCTTCCAGGAAAAGCGCGAATTCTCCGCGCAGTGCATAAGCCAAGGCGCAGAGCAAGGTGGGCGCGGCGCAAAGCGCAGCATAGGCAGCGGCCATTGCAGCAAGGCGGCGAAACCCAACCAGCCCATACCGAAAGCCCGGCAGCACCAGGATCAACCATGCCAGCGCGCCTTCAAAAACCGTCACGGGCTTGAGCGTCAGCGCGACACCAATCAGCAGACCCATCACCACCAGATGGCGCCAATGCGGCGCCTTGTCGCGTTCCAGCGCATCCACCGCGCCGCGCAGGCCAAGCGCCATGGCCCAGCCGACCAGTGGCGCGAAAAGAATTTCCGTATTGGAGGCGAGCCCGCCCAGAAGCCCGCTATGGGCGATATATAAAATGCCGGTGGCAAGCCCAAGCGCGGGTGACCCACCTGCATAGCGCACCGCGTTGAACAGCGCCGATGCCGTGGCCGCAACGCATACCGCGCCAAGGGCGCGCAGCACCCAAATACCATCGCCAAAAATCGCCATGGCCACGGCGAAAATCGCCGGCGCGCCCACCGGGTGCATGTCCCAGACGGCAACCAAGGGCCAGCCCCCGCGCAGCCATTCCCGCGCCTGGAGCATATAAAGCCCCTCATCCGTATCAATCACGGCGGCGACAAAGGAAAAGCTGCGCAGCAACAGCGCCAGCACCAAGAACAATAGCGGCACCAGCGCGGGGTGGCGCCAGCGCCGATCAATGAAGCCTGCTTGGAACATGCGCGAAATTACAGGGCCGGGCGCAGATCCTTCCAAGGCGCGGCGCGTTCATAGGCCGCTGCGGCGCGGTAGATGGCGGCCTCCCCAAAGCTTGGCCCCACCAACTGCAAGGAAAGCGGCAGGCCTTCCGCTTTGGAAATGCCGCACATCATGGTCATGGCCGGATGGCCCGTGACATTGAAGGGCGTGCGCGCCTGGCGCGGATAGGTCAGTTCTACCGCTTCCGGGTCGTCAATTTTGCAGGCGGCATCCATTGAAGATGCTGTCAGCAGCAGATCAACCTCGGCAAAGGCTGCTTCCACGGCGGCGACCAATTCGCGCCGGCGGCGTTGCGCCTGGACGTAATCCTCGGCGCGCATGAAAAGCCCCGGCAGCAGGCGGCGCAGCGTGATATTGGCGTAATCGCCCGGGCGTTCGCGCAGCCATTTGCCATGGATGGCGGCGGCTTCGGACATTAAAATGGCGCGATTGACGCCGGCGAATTCGGTCAGCGATGGCAGGGTGATGGTCTTGATCTTCGCCCCTTCCTTCGCGAGCAGCTTTGCCGCCGCATCCAGCGCCGCCGCCATTTCGGCTGAGGCTGGCTGATCCTTTTCATGGAAATGGCGCACATAGCCGATTGTGAGGCCCTTGAGGCCCTTCTTCATCTGCCGCGCGTAGTTTTCAGGCTTATGGGCGGCGCTGCCAGGGTCTGCAGCATCATGCCCGGCCATCATGCTAAGCAGCAGCGCGTTATCGGCGACCGTGCGCGTCATCGGCCCCACATGATCCAGTGTGAAGGCCAGCGGAAAGACGCCGCGCCGCGAAACCAGGCCATAAGTCGCCTTCATGCCGATAATGCCGCAATGGCTGGCCGGGTGGCGTACGGAACCGCCGGTATCAGTACCAAGCGCGGCAGGCAGGATGCTGGCGCCAACGGCAGCGCCAGAGCCTGAGGATGAGCCCCCCGGATGATGCGCCGTATTCCAGGGGTTGCGCGCAGGCGGGAAGGGCAGGTCAAAGGCCGGGCCGCCAATGGCGAATTCATGCGTGGCGAGCTTGGCCGGGAATATCGCCCCCGCTGCGCGTAGCTTCGCCACCACGGCGGCGTCAGCGCTTTTCTGGTTATCGAGCAGAATGCGCGAATGGCAGGTGGTGGGATGCCCAGCGAGGTCAATAATATCCTTGAGCCCAACCGGCAGGCCATCCAGCGCGGAACGCGGCCCACTGCGGGCGATGCGCCGGCCGGCCTTTACCGCTTGTTCGCGCGCTTCATCCCAAAGCGGGCGCACAATGGCATTGACCTTGCCGCCGACATCATCGGCGCGGGTGCGCAGCGCATCAAGGTATTCCACCGGCGAAAAACGCCGCCGCGCAATGCCGGCGGAGGCTTCGGTCAACGAGAGTTCATGCAAGGGCTTCATGCGCGTGACCCCCTGGCCGGCAGCGGCGCGGCATAGGCCGGCATGGGTTCGGCGGTTTCATTGGCAACGCGCGTGAAGGCACCCGCCATGCGGCGGGATGCGGCAATGGCTTCCGCCACTTCCTTCGGGTGGGTCTTGAGCCCGGTGGTAATACCCGCCGCCCGGGCCAGGATTTCTTCTTCGGTCATTGAAATGGTCGCCCCCATGCTGTGGGAGACAGGGTGCCGCAAAAGCGGCCTTTCTGGAACCCTGAATGCTGCTTCGGGGTGTTTTCCGCGCCAGTGGGCGTTTCCGCTTGGCCGGAAAATGCTCTAACACCCGTTCCATGTCCGCGCCCCAATCCGCCCCCCGCTTGCCGCTTGCTGGCCTGAAGCTCGTGGAGCTTGGCCATTATATCGCCGCCCCTTTTGCCACGCGCTTGCTGGCTGACCTGGGCGCCGAGGTGATCAAGGTGGAACCCCCCGGCGGGGACCCGGTGCGGGGCTGGGGCAGCAATATCAATGGCAATGCCGTTTGGTTCAGCGTGCATGGGCGCAATAAGCTCAGCGTCACGCTCGATCTGAAAAAACCCGATGATCGCGCGAAGCTGATGGCGCTGCTCCGCCGTGCCGATGGGCTCATTGAGAATTTCCGCGCGGGCTATCTGGAACGCGTGGGGCTTGGGCCTGAGGTATTGCATGGGGAGAACCCGCGCCTCGTGATCGGGCGGATCTCCGGCTATGGGCAGGATGGTCCTTATAAGGACAAGCCCGCTTTTGGCGCGATTGGGGAAGCCATGGGTGGCCTTCGGCACCTGACCGGTCATCCGGGTGAACAAGGGCTACCGCCGCCGCGTTGCGGGGTTTCGATCAGCGATGATCTGGCCGGGATTTACTGCGCGCTTGCCGTGGTTTCCGCCTGCTGGGCCGTGAAGGGCGACCCCAATGCCAAGGGCCGCGTGGTGGATGTGGATTTGGTCAGCAGCGTATTCTCCCTCATGGAAGGGATGCTGCCGGAATATGGGCTTTTCGGCTGGGTGCGTCAGCCGCAGGGGGCGGCCATCAAAACTGCGGCGCCGACCAATACCTACCCCTGCGCCGATGGCAAATGGCTCTGCGTCGCCGGCAATTCGGATTTGATCTTCCGCCGCCTGATGGCCGCGATTGGCCGGCCCGAATTGGCCGAGGCCGAGCGCTTCGCCACCAATGGGCTGCGCTGCGACAATGTGGCGGAACTGGACGCCGCCATTGCCGACTGGACCCGCACCAAGCCGGCCGCGGAGGCCGAGGCTATTTTGGAAGCCGCCGAAGTGCCATGTTCGCGGCTTTATGACATGGCCGATTGTGCCAATGACCCGCATTTCCGCGAACGCGGCTGGGTGATGGAAGTGGCGGACCCTCTGTTGGGCCAGGTGCTGCACCCGGCGGCACCCTTCCGCTTTGATGGCGTGGCGCCGCAGGAAATTGTGCGCTGGCCAGGCCCGGCGGCAGGCGCGCATAATGACCATGTATTCAGTGAACTTCTGGCCGAAGCGAAGGAGAAGCAGGCATGACCGGCAAGGTGACCATCAGTGAAGTCGCCCCGCGTGACGGGATTCAATCCATCACCGGCGATTTCGTGCCGACCGAGGTGAAAATCGCGCTCATCCAGGCGCTTTATGATGCCGGCCTCAGGCGGATGGAGGTCGGTTCCTTCGTCTCGCCCAAGGCCATTCCGCAAATGGCGGATACGGCGGCGGTATTGGCTTTCACGAAAACGCTGCCCGGCCTTGAAAGCACCGTACTGGTGCCGAACCGGCGCGGGTTTGAAGCGGCGATTGCCGGTGGCGCGGAACGGCTTGGCTTTTTCATGTCGGCCACCGCCGGCCACAACAAGGCCAATCTGAACCGCACGCGGGAAGAAAGCTTCGCTGAATTGGCATCGCTGGTGCGCGATACGCCCAAGGGCACGCTGATCCGCTTCAACCTTTCCTGCGTGTTCCACTGCCCCTTTGATGGCGTGGTGGAAGACGCGGAAGCTTTGGATTGGGTTGAACGCATTGTGGCGCTCAATCCCGATATGGAAATCGCGCTGGCGGACACCACCGGCAATGCGAGCCCCGATCAGGTGCGGCGCGTGTTCGAGAAAGCCCATGCCGCTTGGGGGCATCGCTTTGCCTTCCATGGCCATGACACTTACGGCATGGGGGTGGCCAATGTGGCCGCGGCCTATGAAGCGGGCTGCCGGGTGATTGATAGCGCCGCAGGCGGCATTGGCGGCTGCCCCTTCGCGCCCGGCGCCACGGGTAATGTGGCGACGGAAGACGTGGTGTGGATGTTCCGCCGCATGGGGGTGGAAACCGGCGTAGCGTGGAACAGCCTGCTGGTAGCCGCCGATATGGCCGCCGGCATCAAGGGCGCCATCCCCGGCGGGCGAATGCGTGGCGTGCGCGCGGCGCGGCTTGCCGCCTGAAGCATTGGCCCTGCTACTGGCCGCGCCAAATCACGGCGCGGCCGGAATTTGTCCTTTTTTCCGACGTTTTCTTATGTGATTTCCAAAGCTCCGGCATAGGGCCGGGGATGCTGGAGCAGGCTGATGTCGGAAGCCGAAATCGCCCGGAAAATGGCGGAACTAGACCGCCTTCTGAATGACCCCGAAGTGCGGATGGATGCGCATCGGGTATGGGCGCTGTTGCAGGAATTGCGGGCGCCGGCCGTGCGGGCCGGGGCCTGAGATCGCTTCAGGCTGGGAACGATCCCGCTATTGGTGAGGCGCGGGCGAACCCGCACAGTCGCCCAGCGTTTCCTTCAATAAAATCAGACTGTTCTTGAATTAAGGCGGGGCTTTAGGCCAGCCTATTCACGCCTTCCGACGTGGGCTGTGCTGCTTCTGTCGGCTCGGATTCTGCTGCCAACGGAATGTTGGGGCGCGCTGCGATCGGCGCATCTTCGTCGGTATTCATGGGTCGCACGCCGCTGGGTAGATCAGCGCCGTAAACCACAGCCGCTTTGTAGGCTTCGATCTCCCGCGGGGTGGGCAGGCTGACTGCAACCCGGCCTGCGGCATCGCGGAATTCGATCACGACCATGCCAAGATCACGGTCAATACGCAGGCGCGGATTGGCTGGCCCGACCTCAGGCGAGGCGGGAGGGGGAACCGATCCTGGGGCCCGGTCTGACCCGGCCGATCCGGCAGGAAGCCGAGGCGCTTCCTTCGGAGTGGCCTGACGAGTGGAGGCGAGGTCTAAAGCCATTGCATTTGCTTTCCTCTGCGATTGATATCGCAAAATTATTAGCAATGAGTCAACAAAATTAACGGTGAAGATCCACCCAGCTCGGGCTGCGCGATACCATGCTGGCGCCGAATCGGCTGATGGGCTATCAAGGCGGCCCATGACCCGGTTCGTATTCATCACCGGCGGCGTGGTCTCCTCACTCGGTAAGGGTATCGCTTCCGCTTCGCTCGGCGCGCTGTTGCAGGCGCGCGGTTATAAGGTTCGGCTGCGTAAGCTTGACCCCTACCTTAATGTGGATCCGGGGACCATGAGCCCCTATCAGCATGGGGAGGTTTTCGTCACCGATGATGGGGCGGAAACCGACCTTGATCTTGGCCATTATGAACGCTTCACGGGCGTGCATGCGCGCAAGGCCGATAACTGGACCACGGGGCGCATTTATTCGGATGTGATCGCGGCCGAACGGCGCGGCGATTATCTGGGCGGTACGGTGCAGGTGATTCCGCATATTACCGACAAGATCAAGGAAGTGGTGCAGACCGAAACGGAAGGCTATGATTTCGTGCTGGTCGAAATCGGCGGCACGGTTGGCGATATTGAAAGCCTGCCCTTCCTGGAAGCCATTCGGCAAATGGGCAATGAACTTGGCCCGCAGCGCAGCATTTTCATGCATCTGACGCTGGTGCCCTACATTCCATCTGCCGGTGAATTGAAAACCAAACCCACGCAGCACAGCGTGAAGGAATTGCTCGGCCTTGGCATTCAGCCGCAGATTTTGCTCTGCCGCTGTGATCGTCCAATTCCGGAAAATGAACGGCGCAAGATTGCGCTTTTCTGCAATGTGCGCCCTGAAAGCGTGATCCCGGCGCTTGATGCCAGCACGATTTACGAAGTGCCCTTGGCGTATCACGCCGAAGGGCTGGATGTGGAAGTGCTGCGCCATTTCGGTCTTTCCGCCTTTGGTGAGCCCGATATGTCCGGCTGGCAGCGCATTGTGAACGCCATCAAATCACCGGAAGGCGAAGTGACCATCGCGGTGGTGGGCAAATATACCAACCTGCTTGATGCGTATAAGTCGCTTTCAGAAGCGTTGATTCATGGCGGCATTGCGCATCATGTGCGCGTCAAGCTGGATTGGGTGGATAGCCAAATCTTTGAAGATGACGCGGCAGCACTGGCGCGGCTTGAACATGTGCATGGCATTCTGGTGCCTGGCGGCTTTGGCGAACGCGGCACAGAAGGCAAGATTGAAGCGGTGCGTTTTGCGCGTGAACGCAAGCTGCCGTTTTTCGGTATTTGCTTCGGTATGCAGATGGCCGTGATTGAAGCGGCGCGCAATCTGATTGGGTTGAAGGGCGCGTCTTCCACCGAATTTGGGCCTTGCGGGGAGCCGGTGGTGGGCTTGCTGACGGAATGGCAGCGCGGCAATCAGGTGGAACGCCGCGATGCCGGCACTGATCTGGGCGGCACCATGCGGCTTGGCGTATATCAGGCGCATCTGGCGGAAGGTTCGCTGGTGCGCTGCGTCTATGGCGATCAGCCGGAGATTCAGGAACGCCATCGCCACCGCTATGAAGTGAATATCGCCTATCGGGATAGGCTTGAAGCGGCGGGGCTGCGCTTTTCGGGATTATCACCCGATGGCGTGCTGCCGGAAATTGTCGAATATCCGGATCATCCCTGGTTCATTGGCGTGCAATATCACCCGGAATTGAAATCCAAGCCCTTTGAACCGCACCCGCTTTTTGCCGGGTTCATCGGCGCGGCAGTGCGTCAGGCGCGGTTGGTATGATGCGCCATGTGAAGGCGGGTAGCGTCACCTTCGGCAATGATTTGCCCTTGGTCTTCATCAGTGGCCCCTGCCAGATTGAAAGCCGCGCTCATGCGCTGGAAACCGCTGCCGCGCTCAAGGAAATCGCGGCTTCGGCTGGCGTGCCGCTGATCTATAAATCATCCTTCGACAAGGCCAATCGCACGAGCGTTTCCGCCGCGCGCGGCATTGGCATGGCGGAGGGCCTCGCCATTCTGGCAGAGGTGCGCGCGACGACGGGCCTGCCGGTGCTGACTGATGTGCATAGTGCCGAACAATGCGCGCCGGCTGCCGAGGCCGTGGATGTGCTGCAGATCCCGGCGTTTTTGTGCCGCCAGACGGATTTGCTATTGGCCGCTGGCGCCACAGGGCGCGCGATCAATGTGAAAAAGGGCCAGTTCCTGGCGCCGTGGGACATGAAGAATGTCGCAGCGAAAATCGCAAGCACGGGGAACCATAATGTCCTGCTGTGTGAACGCGGCGCTTCCTTTGGCTATAACACGCTGGTTTCCGATATGCGGGCTTTGCCGATCATGGCCGAGACCGGCTACCCGGTGGTATTTGACGCGACGCATTCCGTGCAGCAGCCGGGTGGGCAGGGTACTTCCAGCGGCGGGCAGCGCGAATTCGCGCCTGTGCTGGCGCGCGCCGCAGTGGCGGTGGGTGTGGCGGCGGTGTTCATCGAAACCCATGCGGACCCGGACCACGCGCCTTCCGATGGGCCGAATATGATTCCTCTGCGAGAGATGCCGGCGCTGATCGCGCGGCTGAAGGCCTTTGATCGGCTCGCGAAAAGCGGCTGAGGTAACCTGCGGCTGCGCGGTTCAAGAGCTGGCGCGCAAACTCATACGCCCCATGAGCCCGTCACGCTTGATGAATTGGTGCCAAAGCGCGGCCGCGACGTGAAAGGCCACAAGGCCAAGCAGTGCATAGGCCGCCAATTCATGCACTTCCTTGATGCCACGCGACAGGGTGCGATTGGCCGCGAGTGGCGATGCAATGCTGAAAAAGCCAAATTCCAAGCCACGCCCGCGCAGGAAATGCGTAGCCAAACCCAGCACCGGAACTGCCGCCATCAGCCCGTAAAGCCCCAGATGCGCAAGCCGAGCCAGGCGTTGTTGAAATGCGGTCATGCCAGCGGGCATGGGTGGCGCGCTGCTGACCAGGCGCCAGGCAAGGCGCAGCACCAGCAAAAGTAACACCACCGCGCCCACGCTGTTATGCGTGGTTTTGATCAAGTCTCGAAGGGCGCCGCGCGGCAGATCATCGGCAATCAGGATCGCCGCCGCGGCATAGAAAATCAGCGCCGCCATCAGCCAATGGAACAGGATGGCCAAGCGGTTATAGCGGGTGCGGTCCACGATCAATTCCTTCCGTCAACGGGGAAGAAACTAAGCCAGCGCGCCGCCAAAGAATATGACGAAGATCAACCCCCGCCCGCGCGCCTTGCCGGTTCCCGGCTTAAGCCCCGCGTAGCCAGTGCGGCGAGGTATTCCGCCCAGCGGCTTTCCTGTTCCTCACCTAAACGGCGCAGATATTCCCAAGTGTAAATCCCCGTATCATGCAAATCATCAAAGCTGATGCGCAGCGCGTAATGCCCAACGGGTTCAAGGCCGATAATGCCAACATGGCACCGCCCCGCGACGATGACTTTCTGCCCCGGCCCGTGCCCCTGCACTTCGGCACTTGGGCTTTCCACGCGCAGATATTCAGCCGGCAGCGCAAAACGCGCGCCATCGGCGAAGGCGATGTCCAGGATTTTCTCCGCCTTGCGCAGGCGGATTTCGGTGGGGGCGCTCATGCGTCCAGTTTGCGCGCCTCATCGGGCAGCATGATCGGGATGCCATCACGCACCGGATAGGCAAGGCCAGCGGCGTCGCTAATCAATTCGCCCTTGTCGCGGTCATAGCGCAGCGGCTTTTTGGTTACGGGGCAGACCAGGATTTCAAGTAGCTTCGGGTCCAGCGCGCCGCCCGTTGGTTGCAGTTCAGTCATATGGGTCTTCCCTTCCTCAACTTAGGCTGCCGGGATTTGGCATATTGGCTGCCGCCCCCATGCGCAGCAGTGCTACCAGCATTTCGGCCCGTTGTGGCCCTTCAGCGGCTTCCAGTAGCGCCTGTTTTTCCGGCGGATCAAAGGGGCACACCATGGCGAGCATGGTGACCAGCAGCGCATCGGGCGTTTGTTCCACCGCATCCCAATTCGCTTCAATCCCACGCGCCTGGAAATAGGGACGCAGCGCGCCAAACAGCGCTGTGCGATCAAGCGGCGGCGGTTCGGCCGCCAGCAAATCGGTGACGAAATCCGAATAATCGGCGCGCACGCGGCGATAACCGCCTGTTGCCAGCGGTAATTCTTCGACGATCTTGAACCGCGTCACGCCAATCAGCGTAATCAGCAGGCGGCCATCATCGGTTTCGCTGAAGGATGAAAGCCGGCCAAGGCAGCCAATGCGATAAAGCCCTGACCCTGCCGTGGCTGCCTTCGCGCGCGCATCGGGCTGCACCATGCCGAAAAGCCGGCCCTGGCCCAGCGCGTCCAGCGTCATGGCCAAATAGCGCGGCTCAAAAATATTCAGCGGCAGGCGCCCGCGCGGCAGCAGCAAGGCCCCCGGCAGGGGGAAGACCGCTATTTCTTCCGGCAAATCCGCTTGCCGCACATCAAAAGGGGGCATGGTGCGGGGCTGTCGCGCTCAGCGGAACAGCACGGAAGAAAGTTTGCGCCGCCCTGCGACACTGGCCGGATCACCAAAGCCCCAGGCTTCGAAGAATTTCAGCAATTGCTTGCGCGCGGCTTCTTCATTCCAGGCGCGGTCGCGCCGGATCGCTTCAATCAATGCATCCACTGCGCCAGCACGATCTTCCATCGCATTCAGCGCCACCGCCAGATCAATGCGCGCGGCATGATCATTGGGGTCGGCGGCCAGGCGGGTTTCAAATTCGGCAAGCTTGGCGCGCGCTTCGCGGCCTTCCGCGGCCAATTCCAAGGCGCTGCGGATGGAAGCGATTTCGGCATGGGCGCGGAGCTTTTCCGGCACGCTTTCCAGCACTTGCAAGGCCTGTTCTTCCTGCCCCAGCGCCATCAGGCAGCGCGCAACACCGGCCAGCGCATCAGCATTTTCCGGCTCCTGCTGCGCCAGCGCGCCAAACATTTGCAGCGCCGTGGTGGCATCACCTTCTTCCAGCGCGGCCTTGGCTTCGCCCAGAAGGTCGGCGGTTGGCATTTGCCCGCCAGCTTGCTTGAGCAAGCCTTCAATGAAGCGCTTCACTTCCGATTCCGGCAGTGCGCCCTGGAACAGATCCAGGATTTGCCCCTTCCAGAAAGCGACCACTGTCGGCACGGATTGCAGCGGCAGGCCCATTTGCACCAGCTGCTGCACAAGGCCGCGATTCTTATCAATATCAATCTTCACCAGCCGCACGCGGCCTTCGGCGGCATTCACCACCTTTTCCAACGCGGGCGTCAGTTGCTTGCAGGGGCCGCACCAGGTGGCCCAGAAATCCACCAGCACCGGCACGTCATTGGATGCCTGCACCACATCCTGCATGAAGGTGGTTTGGTCCCCATCCTTGATCGCGCCGCTGGCGGCGGCGTTCTGTGGGGGGCGGTTCGGGTCGAAGATCACTTCCATAACGGCACTTCCTGGATTTGTTGGCGCATAGATGCGCCCTATTGCGCCAGAAGCAAGCCACCCCCGGCCGGATCAGGCGCCATCCAGCTCCAGCAGCCGGGTTTCATGGCCAAGCCCGGCCAGGAAGCTGAGCAAATCCTGGGGTGCCAGGCCGGTGGAAGCGGTATTGACCAAGGGATGCACCCAAATCCGCGGATGGCGCATCAGCCCGGCATCCATGACAAAGCGAATCCGGGCAGGCGGCGCATTCACCAGGCCAAAGGGCGTCACGGAACCAGGTGTCAGGCCCAGGACGCCCATCAATTCATCGGCACTGCCCATGGTCACCTTGCCTGAATCCGCCATGCGCGCCAGGGCATTGATGGAAACCTGACGGGATTCCTCAAGGGTTGCCAGCAAAAACGGGCCATCGCCCTTGGCCGGGCGCAGGAACAGGTTCTTGGTATGGCCACCGGGCAGGGTGCCCCGCAAATCCTTGCTTTCGGCCACCGTAAACACCGCCGGGTGATGGCGGGTTTCGGCGGCGATCCCGGCGGCTTCCAGCCGGGCGAGCAAGGCTTCAGGGGTTTCGGGCATCAATCGAGCTTGATGTTATTGGCGCGCACCACCTGGCCCCAGACCTCGATCTCATTGTCCAGCCACCGGCGGAAGGATTCCGGGCCTTCGGCGCGGTTTTCGCCGCCAATGGTGGTGATGCGTTCCGCCACACTTGGCACCGCCATGGCCGCGCGCAAATCGCGCGATAGCCGTTCCACCATGGCGGGTGGGGTGGCGCCCTGCACGAGCACGCCTTGCCAGGTGCCGCTTTCTGCCGCCGGCCAGCCCAATTCCTTGAAGGTGGGCACATCGGGGAAATCCGGCAGGCGGCGCGGGCCGGTGACGGCGATGGGGCGTAATTGGCCTTGTTTGCAGAAGGGCGCGGTGGCGGTGGCACCATTGATGATCAACTGCGCTTCGCCGGAGGCCACGGCGGTGAGTGCCGCCGCGCCGCCGCGATAGGGCACTTGCGTGAGATCAGCGCCCCAATGCTGCGTGACCAAAAGCCCAGTCAGATGATTGCCCACGCCAATGCCGGCATGGCCCACATTGACCTTGGCGGGATTGGCCTTGGCATAGGCCACCAATTCCGCGGCGTTATTCACGGGCACGGAAGGATGCACCGCCAGGATATAGGGCGCGTAGATGAGCATCGTCACCGGCGCCAAATCCCGCTTCAGGTCGAAGGGAAAGCGCGTGTAGAGCGATGGCGCAGTGGCAAGGGTGGAGACATCAATGATCAGCATGGTGTGACCATCGGGCGCTGATTTTGCCACCAAATCGGCGCCGATATTGCCACTGGCGCCGGTGCGGTTTTCCACCACCACATTCTGGCCGAAGGATTTGGCGAGTTCGGTTGACAGGAGCCGCGCCAGAATATCGGAAGTGCCACCCGGGGCGAAGGGCACAATGAAGCGTACCGGGCGATCCAGGTTCTGCGCCGCGGCGGGCAGCGCGGCGAGAGTTGAGGCAGCGAGTGCGGCCTTCATGGCTTCACGGCGATTCATCGGTATCCTCCGGCATTATGCGTGGATGCTTGCGCCAATGCGCGGCGCTGTCCAGGCCCTTCAGTTACGGATGCAGGTGGCGAGTTGGGCCTGGGCAAAGCCGCGAACATCACTGCTGGAGATATTGAGATCGAGTTCCAAATTACCCAGTGGCAGGCTGAGCCGTTGCGGCAGGCCGGTTAGCGTTTCTGTGCGCCCATTCCAGGCATTTGCGACTGTAACCGTGCTGAGCCGCGCCACATCTTCCGCGCCGGCAGGCAGGGCGGCGGTGATGCGCAGCATGCCTTCCAGAAAGCTGGTGCCTTCATCCGCGCTGGGCGCGCCACCGAAGCGGATGGCAAAGCGGCGAGAGACAGCGCGGGTTTCGCAGCGGCGCGTATTTTCCGCCTGACGCAGCACATTGGCCAGACGATCAGGTGCGACGCCTGCGGTTATTCTTTCCTGCGCGATGGTCAATAACTGCGTATAGGGCGGGCGCGGTACATCCCGCGCATAACGCGCCTGCAAGTCCCGGATTTCTGAGCGGGATTGTTCCAGCGCCGAATTGATGCGGCTTTTATCCTGCTGCGCCTCCGCTTCCTGCTGCGTGAGGCGCGCGACTTGTGTTTCCAGCGCTGAGACTTCTGATCGCGCCAATTCTTCAGCACCCCGATAGACGAAGGTCGCAAAACCCAAAATAGCGATGAGCAGCATAAGCCCTTGCGACAAGCGCCAAAGCCAGCGCCCAAAACGTTGGCGGCGTTCCCTGCTGCGCTTTCTGCCCAAACTCATATGATGGTCCCGTTGCTACCCTTCAGCCTGGCGGGGCTGTGGCAGGCGCTTCACCACCAGCCACAACCCTGCCAATTGGGGGATTCTAACTTAGCCTTGCAGCATCGCCCAGATGCGCGGCGGTGTCAGTGGCATTTGTAAAGTATCAGCCTCGGCCCCGCGCCCATGGCGCGCCAGCGCATCCGCCACTGCATTCACCAGCGCCGGTGTTGCGCCGATGGTACCAAGTTCGCCAACGCCCTTCACGCCCAAGGGATTGGTGCGGCAGGGGATGGATTGATCAAGCAACGTAGTCGCGGTGGGCAGCATATCCGCGCGCGGCATGGTGTAATCCATGAAGCTTGCGGTGAGCGGTTGGCCGGTGGCGGGATCGTAGATCACGGCCTCACACAAAGCCTGGCCAATGCCTTGCAGCGCACCGCCCACCACCTGGCCTTCGACGATCAAGGGGTTCACCACGCGCCCGGCATCATTGCTGGAAACATAAAGCGGAATGGCGACTTCGCCCGTGTCCGGGTCAATTTCCACTTCCGCGATATGGCAGCCATTGGGCCAGGTGGGGCCGGAAACAGAACTGGTCGAATCAATGAAAATCCGCCCTTCCGGCTGCTTTGCCGCCAATTCGAAAAGCCCAATGCGGCGATCCGTGCCGGCCACCTGGAAGGCGCCGGCCTGATATTCCAGATCAACGGGGGCGACTTCCAAAGCATCGGCGGCAAGATCCCGCGCCTTGTCCACGGTTTTATCGGCGGCGACCTTTACTGCGGAACCGGCCGTGAACAATGAACGCGACCCCGCGCTGCCAAAGCCACTGCCGCGATCAGAATCGCCCATGACGATTTTGATATTGTCCAGTGAAACACCAAAGACATCCACGGCAAGCTGGGCATAGCTGGTGGCAATGCCCTGACCCATGGCTTGCGTGGTCGCGTAGATTTCGATTTCGCGATTGGCCTTCACGGCCACTGTCACGCGTTCTTCAAACACATTGCCGCCGGTCCATTCCAGGAAGGTGGCAATGCCGCGGCCACGCAGCTTGCCCGCCTTGGCCGATTGCGCGGCGCGCGCGGCGAAACCGTTCCAATCCGACGCTGCCAAGGCCTGATCCATGATTTTTTCGAAGCTGCCGCTATCATAGCTTTGGCCCATGGCGTTCTTGTAGGGCATTTGTTCCGGCTGGATCATGTTGCGGCGGCGGAGTTCCGCAGGATCAAGCGCCAGCTTGCGCGCCGCCGCATCCATCAGGCGTTCAATGATGTAGATCGCCTCAGGCCGCCCGGCGCCGCGATAAGGGCCAGTGGGTGCGGTATTGGTCAGCACGGCGGTGAATTGGAAATCAATATTCGTGATGTCGTAGATGCTGGTGGAAACCCAAGGCCCGATCAGCAATTGAATGGCAACACCTGCGTTGCGTGTGTAGCCGCCCAGATTGGCCAGCGTGCGCACGCGAAGGCCGAGTACCTTGCCATTGGCATCCAGCGCCAATTCCACCTTGCTATCCGTATCGCGGCCATGCAGCGCGGCGAGGAAATCTTCCATCCGCTCCGCGGCCCATTTCACCGGGCGGCCCAGGTGACGCGCTGCAAAAGCCACCACGGCATCTTCGGCATAAAGCCCAGTTTTCATGCCAAAGCCGCCACCGACATCACCCACCAGAACGCGCACGCGGTCAGTTGGAATATCCAGCACTTCCTTGCACAACTGATCCCGAAAGCCGGAGGGCATTTGCGTGCTCATGCGGATGGTGAAGCGATCACCTGCGCTATCATAATCCGCCAGCACCACGCGCGGTTCCATGGAAACCGGCGCCAGGCGCTGATTGACCAGATCAAGGGAAACAACATGCGCGGCAGATTTGAAGGCCGCATCCACCGCCGCCTGATCGCCATAACGGGTTTCAGCGACGATGTTATTGCCAGCGGCGGGCCAAAGCTGCGGCGCGCCGGGGGCGATAGCGTCGTGCAGATTGGTCACGGCGGGTAGTTCTTCGTAATCCACCATGATGGCTTCCGCCGCATCGCGTGCCGCAGCGGGGCTTTCGGCGATGATGGCGGCCACGGCTTCGCCCACAAACCGCACCAGCCCTTGTGCCAGAATGGGGCGTGGTGGCGCGGCAAGGTCGGACCCATCCGGGCGCTTGAAAGGCAGCGCAACGCCAAGGGATTTCAACCCAGCGGCGGCGACATCTTCCCCGGTGAGGATGGCAAGCACGCCCGGCATGGCGCGCGCCGCGCTGGTATCAACAGACAGAATGCGCGCATGGGCATGGGGGGAACGCAAAAAGACCAGATGCGCCTGGCCCGGCAGGTTTTCATCATTGGTGAAGCGACCCGTGCCGGCCAAAAGCGGGCCATCTTCCAACCGCCGCACCGCCTGGCCGCTGCCGAAACGACCGATCGTATTATCCATGCCATCCATCGCGCTGCACCCATTCATCCCGGCGGGCGGATTTGCCCGCGCCTTTTCAGGGGTTCATCTGCGACGGAAAGGCCGGCGTATCAAGATGGCACGTATTTTCTAGGGTTCAGCGCAGGCCCTCGCGCGCCAGCCCCAGATCACGCAACAGGGCGCGATTGGCATCACTTTCAGCAGCAAATCTTTCCCGGAATTGCGCGCCAGGCAGAAAGCTTGGAACTGAAGCCAAGCGCTGCGCGGTAGCGCGGAAAGTCTCGCTGCCTACGGCGGTTTCGCAGGCGCGCTCTATTGCCTGTGCTGCCGCTTCCGGAATGCCAGCCGGCGCGATAAGGCCGCCATGCGACGTGCCCTGCACGGGGTAGCCCAGCTCTGCCGTAGTAGGGGTATCGGGCAGATGAGGCAGGCGGGCCGGGCCGACCACGGCAATAGGGGCCAGCCCGGTGGAGGCCGCGATGGAGGAGGCTTCGACAAAAGCCATGATCTGACCGCCAAGCGCTGCTTGGCTCATCGGTCCCGCGCCGGTGAAGGAAACCATCAGCGCTTCGATATCCGCCTTGCGCAATAGCGAAGCCATCAGGATGTGCTGGGTGCTGGCGCTGCCCGGTGCGCCGTATACCAGCGCTTCCTTCCCGCTGCGCCCATGGGCAATCAGGCCACGAAAATCCTGAAATGGTGCGCCACGCCCAAGAATGACCACCTGTGGATTGTCATAGACCAGGCAGAGAAAGCGGAAGCTATCCATCGAATAGCTGAGGGGGATCGCGTGTGGCTGAGCGGTCAGAGGATTATTGGGTGAAATGGCGATGGTGTAGCCATCGGGGCGCGCGCGGGCCAATTCCGCGCTGCCAATGGTGCCAGCGGCGCCGCCACGATTGACCACGACAACATTCTGCCCAAGGGCACGCGAAAGTTCCGGTTGAATGGCGCGCGCCATGAGATCCGTATTGCCGCCCGGCGGATAGGCGGCAATCAGCGTAATAGTACGCGAGGGAAAAGCCTCCTGAGCCATTGCCTGAGCGGCGATCAAGAGCCCGAAGATGATGAGCGACATAAAGTGGCGCATTGTTATTCCCCTCCCTGGCTGAGGCCTATTGCTCAGTTACCTCATGATCCGTCACGCGTTTTTTCTTTGCAGCATGAGAAAGAGAGCAGAGCATATCAGCACGGCAACCGCAAAGCTCATCAGCGCCGCGCCGATGCCGCCCATGCTGGCCGCAATACCGGATGCCGCCTGCATGATGGCGGCGCCACCGAAGAAGGCTACATTCATGGCGGAAAGCGCGCGGCCCACGCGTTCCGGCGGTGTGGCGGCGCGCACCAGGGCAAAGCAGATCACCTGGGTTGAGATCAGCAGTCCGAATAGCGCCAGCAAAACCGCATCGGCTGCCACCGGCCATCCCAGCGCGCCACCCAGGACCATGAGCGCAATGGCCGAAACCGCACCGATATGCCCCGCCGCCAAAATGTTCCCGCGATGTTGCTGAAAACGCCGTTCCAGAATGCCGGCGAGCAATGGCCCGATGATCAGCGCAACGGTGCAGAGCAACAACACATGCCCCGCTTCCACGCGCGACAGGCCCCTTTCTTCCATCAGCCAAGGCCCGCCCCATAAGCCACGGACGCCGAGGACAATGGCGAAGGAAGTCCAGGCCACAACGATGGGTGCGCGCAATTCGCGTGAAAAGCCAAGCCGGATCACCTCACGCGCGTCATCGCCAAGGCTGCGCCGCGTGGCGGCATCGGGCGGCGTTTCGCGCACCACGAAAGCGACCGATAGCGCAGCGAATATGGCTAGCCCGGCGCAGGCAAGAAAGCCCGCGCGCCAGCCGGAATATTCCACCAAAAAGGCCAAGGGCGATGCCGAAATCACCATGCCGGTATTGCCCACGGCCTGCACAATCCCGCCCCAAAGCCCGAAGCGCTGCGCGGGCATGTTCTTGGCGGCATAGGTGATGGGGCACATCAACATGCCCGAACAGCCAATGCCCAAAATCATTTGTGCCGCCAGCATGGCAGCCGCACCATCGGCATTCGCGGCCAGCACCGCGCCGCCGGCGGCAATCGTCAGCAGCAAAAGTGCGGTGGGCTTCACACCCCAGCGATCCAGCGCAACGCCCACTGGCAGCATCGCCAGTGCGAAGGTTGCGGGGAAGGCGCCGGTCAGCGCGGCCAGACCATCGGCGGTGATGCCAAGGTCTCGTTGCAGCACATCAGCGGCAATCGCGGGCAGGGTGCGCACGGCATTGGAAAACACATGCCCCATCGTCAGTGCGATGATGGAAAGAGCGATGAGGTTCATGGGGCGGGTGCGATCATCAATTCCGGAACATCTTGCCGGGATTGAGAATGCCCTTGGGGTCAAGGGTTGCCTTCAGGCTGCGCATGACGGCAAGCGCTTCCGTGCCATGTTCCAGTTCCAGAAATTCGCGCTTGCCAAGGCCGATGCCATGTTCGCCCGAACAAGTGCCGCCAAGTGCCAAGCCTTGCGCGACGATCTCTCGGTCCAAGGCCCAGGCCTTTTCCAGCGCAGCCTGATCATTATCCGGAAACAGGATCAGGCAATGGAAATTGCCATCACCCACATGGCCAACAATGCAGCTTGTCTGCCCGGATGCCTTGGCGGTTTCCTTCGCCTTCACCACGGCTTCCGCCAGGCGCGAAATCGGCACACAAATATCGGTGGTGATGCCGCGATGCCCGGGCTTCAGCGCAATGGCAGCCCACCAGGCATCATGCCGCGCCTTCCAGAGCCGGTTGCGGGTTTCTGGATCAGTGGCGGATTCAAAGCTGGTGGCGCCGAAATCCCGCGCGACGGCTTCCACCGCTTCCGCCTGTTCCACCACGCTGGCGGGCGAGCCATGGAATTCCAGAAACAGCGTGGTGGTGGCAGCGAAGCCTTCCAGCTTGGAATAGCGGATGCAGGCTTCCATCTGATCCTCATCCAGCAATTCAATCCGCGCCACGGGAATGCCGCTTTGCATCACGGTACTGACGGTTTCCACTGCGGCGGCGAGGGTTGGGAATTGGCAAACGGCGGCGCTGATGCCTTCCGGAATGCCATGCAACCGCAGCCTGATTTTCGTGATGACACCAAGCGTGCCTTCTGATCCGATGAAAAGCCGCGTCAGATCATAGCCATTGGCGGCCTTGCGGGTGCGCCCGCCGGTTTGAATGACGCGCCCATCCGCCAGCACCACTTCCAGCCCCAGCACGTTTTCGCGAATGGTGCCGTAGCGCACCGCATTGGTGCCGGAAGCGCGCGTGGCGCACATGCCGCCAATGCTGCAATGGCTGCCAGGGTCCACCGGAAAGAATAGTCCCTCGGCGCGCAGAAAATCATTCAAGGCCTGGCGCGTGACGCCGGGTTCAATCAGGCAATCCATATCTTCGGCGTTCAGTTCCAATACCGCCGTCATTTGCGACAGATCGAGCGATATGCCGCCCCGCACCGGATTGACATGGCCTTCCAGCGAAGTGCCAGCGCCGAAGGGCACCACCGGCACGCCATGCTGATGGCAAAGCGCCATGATGCGGCTGACTTCATCCGTGGTCTGCACGAAAGCCACCGCATCGGGCAGCGTGGGCGGCGTGGTATCTTCCCCCCGGCTATGCTGTTCGCGCATCGCCTGCGCGGTGCTGAGCCTTTCACCCAGAAAGCCGCGGATGCTGGCAATGACCTGTTCTATGGTGGGGGCGCTGGCATTCATGGTGTTTCCTCATCCCGTTTCAGCGGGCAGGTCAGGCAATGGGGGCCACCGCCACCCGCTGTAAAGAGGGAAATTTCCGGATCGAGCACGGTAAGCCCCTCGGCGCGCAGCGCGACGTTCAAGCGGGTGGAAGCGCGCGCGGAAACCACGCGCCCCTCACCCAGGGCCAGAATATTGCAGCCAAGGCGCATGGCATCGCGATAGGGCACATCAAGGCAGCGAATGCCATGGGCACCAAGCCAGGCGATCAGCTCCGGGTCCAGCACATCATGGCAGGCAACGGCGAGCCCAGGTGCCGCCATGCAGAACAGCACATCCAAATGCAGAAAATGCTCATCAAAGCTTTCGACGCGGACTTCCCAGCCTTCGGCCCGCAGCCAGCCCGCCAATTGTTCGGCCCCCGCCAGATCAGTGCGCCCGCCGGAAGCGCCAATCAGCGCAAGGCCCGGGCGGATGATATGCACATCGCCGCCTTCCAACGTCCCGGCCGAGGATTTGCGCCAGAATTGCCCCGCGTGGAAATCAATCAGCGCGGCATATTCGCCGCGCCGTTGCGGCCTTTCCAATTGGCAAAGCACCGCACCCCAGGGCGTGAGGAAGACAGAATCCCGCGTATAAACCATGTAAGGCAGATGGGCTTCAGGCTGCAGCCGATGCACCCGCGCCCCGGCCTGTTCCAACGCCTGCACCAATTCCCCATGCTGCGCCTTAAGCGCGAGGCTTGATGGCTGCTGCGCGCCATCCAGCGTGCGGCGGACGATGCTATTGGTGGGAATCCAGCGGTAATGGTCCGGCGGACAGACCAATACATCCGTCAGCCGGCCGGTTTCTGAAGCGATATGCCAGGGCGTCATGCCGCCAAACTGCCGCTTGCGGGCCGGCGCGTCCAGCGGGGCGGGGCATCTTTCGGCCCAGCGCTTTCTGGCCTAGCCTTTCCGCCTCAGCGTCCCGAAGGAGGAAACAGGGCAATGCCGAATAAGGTCAAGCAGATGTGGAAGGCCGGCCAGGCCGTGGCCAATGGGTGGCTTGCCATCCCGAATGCCTTTTCGGCGGAAATGTTCGCCCAATCCGGCTGGGACAGCATCACCGTGGATATGCAGCATGGTGTGCAGGATTATCTTTCCTGCGTGGCCTGCTTCCAGGGCATGCACCCGCATCCCGTAACCCCCATGGTGCGCGTGCCGTGGAATGAACCGGGCATTATCGGCAAGGTGCTGGATGCCGGCGCCTATGGCGTGATCTGCCCCATGGTGAATACGCCGGAAGAAGCCCGCGCCCTGGTGCAATATTGCAAATACCCGCCGCACGGCACGCGTTCCAATGGCCCGATCCGCGCCGGGCTTTATGGTGAAGGCGGTTCCTACCAAAAGACCGCGAATGACGAAATCCTGGTCATTCCCATGATCGAAACCAAGCAGGCCGTTGAAAATATCGCCGCCATCCTGGATGTGCCGGGGATTGATGGCATTTACGTCGGCCCTTCGGATCTTTCCTTCTCCTACGGGTTGGAACCGAAGCTGGATGTGGAAGATCCCTTCATCCTGGGCATTTATGAAAAGCTGCTGGCGGAATGCGGCAAGCGCGGCATCTCTGCCGGGCTGCATTGCGGTTCGCCCGCCTATGCCAAGCGCATGATCAAAATGGGCTATAAGCTGGTGACCATCGCCAATGAAGTCGCCATCATGGTCAATGCCGCTAAGGCGATTGTGAAAGACATCAAATCCGTCTGACCATGGAACGAAGCAGCTTTCGCTACTTCTTCCCCCTGAGCGTCCGCTACAATGAAGTGGATGCTCAGGGCATTGTCTTCAACGCGCATTACCTGACCTGGTATGATATGGCGGTATCCGCCTATATCCGTGCTGCTGGCTGGGATAATCGCGCTGAAGTCAAGGCAAGTGGCGCGGATTTTCATGTTGTGCGCGCCTTGGTCGAATATAAGTTCGGCATTGGCCATGATGAGGAATTGGCGATTGGTGTGCGCACCACGCGGATTGGCACTTCCTCCATCGCTTTTCAGCCGGCGATTTTTCATGCCGATGGCGAAAGGTTGCTCGCGACCGGCGAGATCATCTGGGTCTGGACTGATCAAGCCAGCAAGCGGCCCATCCCTGTGCCGGATAGGCTGCGCGATCTGCTGACGCGCTTTGATGCCGGGTAAGGCGCGGCCTTAGCTAGACCACACCGCCCGGATCGCAATTCGCACCACACAACACTACGCCGATATGCGCGCCCGCCGGCGCGCGCCAGGCGCCGGACAGCAAGGCGGCCAGCGCAGCCGCACCGCCCGGTTCGGCCACGATGCGCAGCTTCTCCCACAGCCAGCGCCGCGCGGAGATGATCGCCTCATCCGGCAAGGTCACGCATTCGGCGCGCGCGGCGCCCAGCACTTCAAAAGCCAAGCGCCCGGCGCGGCGTGCGCCCAGGCTATCGGCCGCAATGCCGCCCACCGGCACATCCACCGGTGCATCAGCCTTTTGCGCCATGGTGAGCGTGGCGCAGGCTTCCGGTTCCACCACCACCAGCCCGGCGCGGCCCGCATACCAGGTGCCAATGCCGCCAAAAAGGCCGCCGCCACCCGCTGCCACCAGCACATGGGTCACTTCCGGCGCATCCTGTTCCAATTCCAGCCCGATTGTGCCCTGGCCGGCCAGAACCTCATGCTGGTCATAGGCATGAACCAGCATGGCGCCGGTTTCCGCCGCGCGGGCTTCTGAAGCGATGCGCGCTTCCTCATAACTCGCGCCACCCACAATCAGCTTGGCGCCGAAGCTTTCAATGCGCGTGCGCTTCACTGCGGGCGTGGGCGAGGGGACGAAGATTTCCGCCGGCACGCCAAGGCTTTGCGCAGCATAAGCAACAGCCGCGCCGTGATTGCCGCCGGAGGCCGCAATCACCCCAGCTTTCGGCACTGCGCCGGAAAGCAGCCGATTGAAGGCGCCGCGCGGCTTGAAGGACCCCGTCACTTGCAAGAATTCCAGCTTGAGCGTGACCGGGTGTTCCGTGCCCAATTCCCGGGGCGCCAGGCGCAGCACGGGCGTGCGGCGTATATGGGGGGCAATGCGCGCCATGGCGGCGCTGATGTCGCTGCGTTCGATCATAGCCCCAGGCTGCCC
>JBEDHL010000127.1:0-24891 GCA_041174145.1 Pseudomonadota bacterium | reverse complement strand
TATCTGGTGTCCTGGTTGGGCGAACGCGTGGCGGCGGATTTGCGCCAACGCTTTTTCGATCACGTCACGGGGCTCTCACCCGCCTATTTCGAAACCGCGCGGATCGGCGATGTCATGTCGCGCCTGACGGCTGATATCGGCCTGCTGCAATCGCTGATTGGTTCAGCCATTTCCATGGGTGTGCGGCAAGCCATTACGGGTGCTGGCGCCTTCATCATGCTGGTGCTGACGAGTGCGAAACTCGCCGGGTTGATTGCGCTGATCCTGCCCATGGTGGTGCTGCCTTTGGTGTTTTTTGGTCGGCGCGAAAGGCGGCTTTCCAAGGCGGCGCAGGAGAAAATTGGCGATCTGGCGGCGCAGGCGGAAGAAACGCTTGGCGGCATTCGCGCCATCCAGGCCTTCACCCAGGAAGATCGGGCGCGGGCGCGCTTTGCCGAAGGTTCAGATGCGGCGGTACGCGCGGCGCTCAGGCGCGTCTTCTCCCGCAGCCTGCTGATCCTGGCGGTGATTCTGCTCGGCTTCGGCGCCATTACCTTCAGCCTTTGGGTGGGCGGGCGCGATGTGATTGAAGGGCGGATTTCCGGTGGCGAATTAACCGCCTTCGTTTTCTACGCGGTAATGATGGCATCTTCCGGCGCGACGGTCAGCGAATTATGGGGCGAAATCCAGCGCGCGGCGGCGGCGGCGGATAGGCTTGGCGAAGTGCTGGCGGTAGCACCCGCCATTGCCGCGCCAGCTTCCCCCGTGCCCTTGCCGCCGGCGCAAGGCTGCGTGGTGTTTGAAGCCGTGACGCTGCGCTACCCCACACGGCCTGATAGCGATGCCTTGCGAGACTTCAGCCTGGTGGTGGAACCGGGGGAGGCGATTGCCCTGGTCGGCCCCTCCGGCGCGGGCAAGACATCCGTTCTGTCCCTGCTGCTGCGCTTTTATGACCCAAGCGCCGGGCGCATTTTGCTGGATGGCGTGGAGATCACGCAGCTTGACCCGCGCGCGCTGCGGTCCCGCCTTGGCCTGGTGCCGCAGGAACCGGTGATCTTCAGCGCTAGCGTCGCGGAGAATATCCGCCTTGGCCGGCCCGACGCGACCGATGCCGAAGTGATCGCCGCCGCTGAGGCCGCTGCGGCAGCGGATTTCATCTCGGCCCTGCCGGAAGGCTTCGCGACCCATCTTGGCACGCGCGGCGTGACATTATCAGGCGGGCAGCGCCAACGCCTTGCCATTGCGCGTGCCATCCTGCGCGACCCCGCTGTGCTGTTGCTGGATGAAGCAACCAGCGCGCTTGATGCGGAAAGCGAATTTGCGGTGCAGCAGGCACTCGCGCGGCTGACCAAGGGCCGCACCAGCATCACGGTGGCGCATCGGCTGGCAACCGTACGGCGCGCGGATCGGATTGTGGTGATGGACCAAGGGCGCATCATCGCAACCGGGTCGCATGAGGCGCTGCTGGCCGAAGGCGGGCTTTATGCCAGGCTGGCGGCGCTGCAATTTACGGATGGCGGGTGACCGCTGGCATCAGCCAGCGGCGCACTACGGGTCGGTGTGGCGGCCGCACGCCAAACAATAGCCTGCCACCCCTGGTCCTGCCGGGACTTAACCCGCCAAAAACTTCAAGACTTCAGTGTTGAAATCAGCCGCGTTATCCGCCTGCACGCTATGGGCGGCGCGGGTAATCGTCACGCGGCGTGCATTGGGCATCACGCCTTCCAACGCATCCAGAATACGCCCGAATTGTGGTTGGGATTGATCCCCCCCCACCAAAAGCGTGCGCGTCGTAATCCCCGCCGCTTCTGCCCGCGCATAAGGCTTGCGCTGTTCCTTGATCTGGCCAAGCAAGGTTGTGGCATTGTCGCGATTGACTGTCTTGCGCGCCTCAGAACGCTTTTCCCACGCCCCAGGGCCGCCAGTATGTTCGGCGACAACGGTCAGCCCTTCTTCAATCTTGCCTTCCGCGATCAGCGCCGCACCTCGCCCAAAGGCCGATGCCTGATTGCCCGCGGGCGGCGCACCGCCAAGGCTTTCATCCAATTCGCCGCCAGGTTCCAGCAGCACGACAGATGCCAGCAATTCCGGATGATGCTGCGCCACGCGAAAGGCGATATGCCCACCGCGTGAATGGCCAATCAAATGCACGCGGCCCTTGCCAAGTGCGCGAATGAAACCCGCCACATCGGCGGTATGCCGCGCAATGGTGAAATCCCCATCTTCGCGCCACTTATCCGGCCAGCAATGGCGCAGACTGATCGAAACCGCGTGATATTGCGCGCCAAAAGCTGCCATTTGGCCGGCGAAGGAACGCTGATCCCCCAGCGTGCCATGCACCATCACAATCGGCGCGCCGCTGCCGGCTTCGGCATAGGCAATCGGATACCCATCAACGGTCAGTGTTGGCATGGAAGGCTCCCCTTAACTGCCGCGTGCGGCGGTGATCAGCGCCTTGAAGCGCCGCACCACGGCGGGCAGGCCTTCAAAGACGCTTTGTGAAATCAGAAAATGCCCGATGGAGATTTCCGTCACCTCCTCCATCCGGGCGATATCGGTCACGGTTTCATAACTCAGCCCATGCCCGGCATGGCACAGCAAGCCCGCACGCCGCGCTGCGGCAACGCCCGCTTGCAGCCGCGCCAATTGTGCGGGGCGACCTGCCACAGGCCCTTCGGCATAAGTGCCTGTGTGCAATTCAATTGCCAGCGCGCCAATCGCCGCCGCAGCTTCAATCTGCGCCGCATCGGCTTCAATGAAAATGGAAACGCGCACATCAGCAGCCCGCAGCCGCGCCACGGCTTCGCGCAAAAACGGGCCGGCGCGTAGCACATCCAGCCCGCCTTCGGTGGTGAGTTCTGCGCGTTTTTCGGGAACGATGCAGCAATAGGGCGGGCGAATGCGTTCCGCGAAAGCGACCATTTCCTCGGTCGCCGCCATTTCGAAATTCATGGGTGCCGCGATCTCGGCGCGAATACGCTCCACATCACGGTCCTTGATGTGGCGCCGATCTTCGCGCAGATGCACGGTAATGCCATCCGCCCCCGCTTCAATCGCAATGCGCGATGCCTCCACCGGGCAGGGATGGGCGCCGCCGCGCGCATTACGCAGCGTCGCCACATGGTCAACATTCACCGATAGATCGAGATGCTTCACGCCAAACCTCTCTTTTGAGCAAGTTCACCAGCAAGCCTGATGGCCGCGATCAACGAAGCAGGATCAGCCAGGCCCTTGCCGGCAATATCCAAAGCCGTGCCGTGATCCGGGCTGGTGCGAATGATGGAAAGCCCAAGCGTCACATTGACGCCACCCGCCATGTCAATTGTCTTGATCGGGATCAGCGCCTGGTCATGGTAATGGCAAATCGCCACATCATAGCCAGGCCGCGCGAGTGCGGTGAACATCGTATCGGGCGGCATGGGGCCGCGCGCATCAATACCCTCAGCGCGTAGTGCCGCGATGGCGGGGGCGATGATGTCAATCTCCTCCCGCCCCATGGTGCCGGCTTCCCCAGCATGAGGATTCAAGCCCGCAATCGCCAAGCGCGGCGCGGCAATGCCGAAATCGCGCTTGAGCGCGGCGGCCACAATGCGGGTGGTCTCCATAATAAGCGCTGGGTTCAGCCGCGCAATCGCCTTGGCCAGCGCTTCATGCACTGTCACCGGCACTACGCGGAGTTCTGGGCAGGCCAGCATCATCACGGGCGGCACGCCCATGCCGGCCAATTCGCCCAAGAATTCCGTATGGCCAGGATGCGGGAAGCCGGCGGCGGTCAGGCTCGCCTTCTGGATCGGGTTGGTCACCACGCCTGAAGCGCGGCCGGATTTGGCCAAAGCGACCGCTTCTTCAATGGCGGCAATCACCGCCGGCGCATGGGCCGGGCTTGGCTTGCCGGGCACAACCGGGGCGCTGAGGGGCCGGTGCAGAATGGGCAGCGCCCGCGCAAAGGCCGCAGAGGCTTCCTCGGGCGCCGCAATCTGCACCACCGGCACGCCGAAATCCCGCCCGGCATCGTCAATCAGCGCAAAGCATGGCCCGCTGGCCCGCAAGGCGCGCCAGGCGCCGGCGGCGATTTCCGCGCCGATCCCGGCGGGCTCACCCATGGTCAGGATTAGCGGCTTCATGGGGTACTTCTAACGCTATGCCCGGCGCGTGGCGAGGCTTTCCCCAGGCGTCACAACAACACGGCTAACGCCGATCACCTGGCCCAGATTGCCCGCGATCAGCGCCGCCACGCCTGGTTCCAGATCATCGCAGGTGATGGTGATGTCCATTTCGGTTTCCATCCGGCGGGCCTGGAACAGATCAGGCGTCACATCGCGCTTGGCGAAGGGCTGCAAAAGGCGCGGCAGCAGGCCGGGGCTGGGTTCAGCGCGCAGATCAAAGCGCGTGGTCAAAGGGGCAGAAAGCATGGTTCTCGGGTCCGGTTCAGGGTGGCAGGGCGGTGCAGGCGGCCAACACTAAGGCGCCCCAAAGCCCAAGGGCCGGCGCCTTAGGCGACCGCGGCGGTAATTCGGAAAAGGAAAGCGCCAAGAACCATGATGGTGTTGTAGCACTTCCACCCGCCCAGGCAAAGAAGCGGCGCGCCTTTGGGGGAGGAAAGGCGCGCCGTTGAAGTATGATTTCGGGAGAAGAAGCAATCCATCTGGCGGAAATTCGGCCCGCCAGTGCGATTCTTGTGGCGTAAAACCGCCAAGGCGTTATTGATCTGCCGCAAATACCCAGTTTGGGCCGGCTGCCATGGGGGCGGGCCATCACCAACAATTCAGGAGAGATTTCATGGCGCGTGTTGCACTTGTCACTGGCGGGCAAAGAGGCATCGGGGCCGCGATCAGCGAAGGCTTGCAAGCGGCAGGTCGGACCGTGGTTGCTTCCTATGCCGGTAATGATGCGGCGGCGAAGGCCTTCACGGACCGCACCGGCATTCCCTGCTACAAATTCGATGTCGCGGATTACGCGCAATGCGCGGAAGCGATTGCGAAAATCGAAGCGGAAGTTGGGCAGATTGAAATTCTGGTGAACAATGCCGGCATCACGCGCGACGCCACCATGCGCAAGCTCACGCGCGATATGTGGGATGCGGTGATGGATACAAACCTTGGCTCCTGCTACAATCTTTGCAAGCTGGTGTGGGAAGGGATGAATGCGCGCAAGTTTGGCCGCATCGTCAATATCGGTTCAGTGAATGGTCAGGCCGGGCAATATGGCCAGGTAAATTACGCAGCCGCGAAATCCGGTATTCATGGCTTCACCAAGGCGCTGGCGCAGGAAGGCGCCAAGCTTGGCATTACCGTGAATGCGGTGGCGCCTGGCTATGTGGATACGGAAATGGTGCGCGCCGTGCCGCCCGATGTTCTGGAAAAGATCATTGCGCGCATTCCTCGCGGCCGGCTTGGCAAGGCCGAGGATATCGCCCGTGGCGTGGTCTTCCTGACATCCGATGATGCGGATTTCATCACCGGGTCCACGCTGTCCATCAATGGCGGGCAGCATATGTATTAATGCCATCGGGGCGTAATTCGCCCCCTGGCATATGCGCAGCGCCATGGCATGCTAGCCCCCTCAGATCAGGGGAAATGCCATGGCCTACGCCATACTCGCTTTCGACGGTAACGACCCAAGCCGCCGCGCCGCGGCCATGGAACGCCACAGGGCGGTGATCACCCGCTGGGCGGCTGATGGGCGCATGCCCTTCGGCACGCCGCTTTTCACCGCCGAATGGGTGGCTTCCGGGTCCCTGATGATCCTGAATGTGCCGGATATGGCCGGCGTCAAAGCCTATCTGGCGGAAGAACCCTTCTCGGTTGAAGGGGTTTGGGGGGATGTGCGCGTCCTGCCCTTCCGCATCGCGCCCTTACCCTATCAACGCCTGCCCAAGCCCGGCGATCCGGTGGCGACCACGCGCACCCATACGGTTGCCATCGCCTATGACGGCACGGATGCCGATGCACCCGCCCGCCGGCAAGCAGCGCGGGAAGCGCATATCGCCCGCATGCAGCCCATGGCCGCCGATGGCACACTCGCGATTGGCGGCGCCATCCTGGATGAGGCCGAAAGCCGCATGATCGGTTCCATCACCGTGACCCGCCACGCGACCCATGAAGCCGCGCGCGCCTGGATGGCCGAAGACCCCTATGTGAAAGGCGGCGTTTGGCAGGATATCACGCTGCACGCCACGCGCCTGGCAGCACTTCCCTATCACCCCCTGCCCGGTGGCGCCTGATGGCGCTGATTGAATATGCCGATGCGGCGCCAGAAGTGCGCGCCGTGTTTGATGACATCAAGGCCACGCGCGGGGTCGCGGATGTCAATAATTTCTGGAAGGCTTTGGCCACGCATCCGCCGACGCTGAAGCGCACCTGGGAAAGCCTGAAGCAGGTGATGGCGCCTGGGGCGCTCGACCCTCTCACCAAGGAAATGCTGTATCTCGCAGCCTCAGCGACGGCGGGCTGCGCTTATTGTACTGCGTCCCATACGGCTGCCGCGCGTGCCAAGGGCATGACGGACGCGATGCATGGCGAATTGCTGGCCGTGCTTGGCATGGCCGCCGAAACCAACCGTCTGGCCGAAGCTTTGCGCGTGCCGATCGATCAGGGCTTGTGACAGCCAAATAAAAAACCCCGAGGGACGCCCCTCGGGGTTTCTGATCAGGCTGTCAGGCGCTGATCAATCGCTGTTGCGCTGGCCCATGAAGGAAAGTAGCAGCTGAAACAGGTTCACGAAGTTCAGATACAGGCCAAGCGCATCCATCACGCTCCGCTTGCCGGCTTCTTCCGTGCCGTCAGCATAAGCGAATTCGATGTAATCGGCCTTGATGCGCTGCGTGTCATAGGCCGTGAGGCCAACGAACACGACCACGCCAATCACGCTGATCGCGAATTGCAGCGCGGGGGATGCCAGGAAGATATTGACCAGACCCGCAATCATGATGCCGATCAAGCCCATGATCATGAAGCTGCCAAAGCGCGTCAGATCCGCCTTGGTCGTGTAGCCATAAAGGCTGACCGCACCGAACATCGCCGCCGTGATGAAAAAGGTGCTGGCGATGGATTGGCCCGTGTAGCGCAGGAAGATATTCGAAAGGCTCGCCCCCATGGCGGCGGCGAAGACCCAGAACAGCGCCTGCGCGGCAGGGCGCGAGAGCTTGTTGATGCCGAAGGACAGCACCAGG
Source organism: Pseudomonadota bacterium (assembly GCA_041174145.1). GTDB lineage: Bacteria > Pseudomonadota > Alphaproteobacteria > Acetobacterales > Acetobacteraceae > Neoroseomonas. Next base: position 17,741 of record JBEDHL010000127.1, on the reverse strand, counting down.
ATGAAGGCAAGCGGCGAAAGCATCGCGGCCCAACCCAGAATGGTTGGCGAGATGATGCGCGCGCCATTGGCAGCGCGGGTCACAGACCAGAACAGGGCTTGCAACTCGGGCGAAGAGCCAATCACATAGGCGACAATGCCGGTGACCAGCAGGCCGGATGCCATCCAGTTATAGACGCGGAGCATATATGCCCGCAGCCCGGCATCAATCGCGGCAGCATCTGCTGCGGCGGGGCGACCCCAGCCGGTAGAGTAACGCGTGTCGGGACCAAAGGCCATGACAAAACCTATTCCTGTTGACGGGGATGATTCCCCTGAGCAGTCATAATATGGAGATTTCGTAATCTGGATCAATAGGGGGTGCCCAGGCAAGGCCGGGCACCCCTTAAGGTTTTAGCGTTCAGCCGGCTCAACGCGGATGGCGGCAGCCTCGGCGATGGCGACATCCACCTGATTGCCGGGCCTCAGGGTCTTCAGGAATTCCTGCAATTCCGGGGCCCGCACTGCAACCGTGCGCTCCACGCGGGACGGGCCAATGAAGCTGACGATGTTGTTTTCAGTATCCACGGCGGTGATGCGTACTCGGGTGCGGATGGCTGCCACAGTGCCCATGCCGGGGCGCTCACCCGGGGCGGCGCGGACCCCACCTGCCGCAGCTTCGGGTTCAAACTGGGTGCCGGGGCGCGCCATGCGCACGGCGATGGCTTCCTCATAATGCACGCGCACGCGATCACCACGGCGAATCTGGGCGAAGTTCCGCACCTCTGGGCCAAGCTGATAGGTTTGCGGGCGGTTATCCGGGCCGCGCACCACAATGGTGCGGTTGCGCGCATCCACGCGGTCCACCGCGCCCACAATTTCGCGCGTGGTGGAAGCCACTACGGGGGCTTCCGGCTCAGAAGCGCAGCCGATCAGCGCCATGAACGGCAGCGCCAAAATGGCGCCCTGACGTAGGCGCAAAGCAAGCGATTCAAACATGATGGGGCGTTCCTTCCTTCTCACCCGGAATCGGGGCTGCGGATTAACGCATACCCGTTTACGATCCGCAATTACCGGCTTCAGGCAGCGCCTTCCTGCCAATAACCCTTATGTGGCACCGCGCCTTCTTCTTCCAAGCAGGGGCCAATCACTTCCACGCGCTCTGCCGCGCTGTCCAGCACCGCGCGGCAGGAAAGCGAAAGCCCGGCAGTATGGGGTTGTGCGTTGCGCAAATGCAAAATGGCGCCGGCCGAAAGCCCGTAAACCGCGCGCCCAATCCCAGTGTAGAAAATCGCCGCCGAACACATGGCGCAGGGCTCGCCCGAGGAATAAATCGTGGCGTTCCGCAGCACTTCGCGCGGCAGCCCGGCGCGCAAAACTGCGTGCAGTGCATTCATTTCCGAATGCGCCAAAGTGCCGCCGCCGCCCGTGCCCTGGGTGGAGCCGGCCTCCATCAGCACCTGGCCTTGTTCATCGGCGATAATCGCGGCGAAGGGGCGATCCCCCCTTGCGCGAGCCTCGCCAGCCAAGGCAAAGGCACGGCGCAGCAGCGCGGCATCTTGCGGGGAGAGTTTATCATCCTCAGCCATGGCGGGCTTCCTATTCATTGCGGAGCAAGGGCGCGGCCTTGGCACGCAGCGCAAAGGCGGTGCCGGCATAACCGAAGCCGAGCGTGATGGCCATGCAGGCGAGCACGGTCAGCGCCAGCGTGCCGGGCAGAAACACCCAATCGGCGCGCATGACAAAGCGCACAACCCCGTAAGCCGCGCCCGTGCCGGCGGCGGTGGCAAGCAAGCCCGCGGTCAGGCCAAGCAGGCCGAATTCCACCAGGAAACTCGCGCGGATTTGCGCCCGCGTGGCGCCGATGGTCTTCAGCACCACGGCATCCCTGATTCGCCGCCTTTGCCCCGCCGCCACCGCGCCCGCCAGCACCAAAAGCCCGGCAAGCAGCGTGATTCCCGCTACGGCGGAAAGTGCGAGGCCAATGCGTTCCAAGAGCCCCACCACCTGATCAAGCGCATCCTTCACGCGAATGCCGGTCACATTCGGGAAGCGATCCGTCAGCAACCGCAACAACGCCGCTTCCTGGGCCACATCATTGCGCATGGTGGCAATATGCGTATGCGGCGCGGCAGAGAGCAAACCGGGTGACGCCACCAGCACATAATTGATGCCAAGCCCGCGCCAGGCAATTTCGCGTAGGCTCGCGATTTTCAGCGTAATGTCTCGCCCAAGCACATTGACGGTGATGCTATCGCCAACCCCAATGCCCCAGCCTTTGGCGAGTTGCGCGTCAAAGGAAACCAAGGGCGGGCCGGCATAATCCGGCGCCCACCATGCGCCCGCGACCAGCTTCGCACCTTCCGGCGGCCTGGCGGCATAGGTCAAGCCGCGATCACCGCGCAAAGCCCAGGCCGTTTCCGGCGTGGCATTTACCTGTTCCGCCGGCACGCCATTCACCGCGACAATGCGCGCGCGCAGATTGGGCACGCTTTGAATTTCCGTGACACCAGGCTGCGCGCGGGCCAGCGCCTCAAACGCCTGTATCTGATCCGATTGGATATCAATGAAGTAGAAATTCGGCGCAGCAGCCGGCATTTCCTCGGCCAATTGGCGGCGCAGATTGCCTTCAATCAGCGCAATGGCGGAAAGCACCGTGAGCCCCACGCCGAGTGAGACGAGCATCAGCGGTGTCGGCGCACCGGGGCGATGCAGATTGGCGAGCCCCAAGCGCAAAGCCGGACGCCGTGCATGGGGCAGACGCCGCGCGAGGGCCATCAGCCCCGCCGCCCCCAGCCGGAAGATCAGCAGCGTGCCAATCACGCCTGCAATGAAGCCCCCGGCAAAGCGCGGATTTTCCGCCGTGCCAATCACCAGCGCGGAAAGTGCTGCTGCCGCGAGAATGATCGCCGCCAGAATGGCAAGGCTTGGCCTGCCTCCGCTGGGCGCCACCGCATCGCGAAACAGCGCCGCCCCCGGAATGCTGCCCGCGCGCCCAAGCGGCCACAGCGTGAAGGCCAGCGCAGTGAGCAAGCCATAAAGCGCGGCCATGGCAAGCGGCGCCGGATAGGGCAGGATGCGGGGTGCGACCGGCAGAATGGAAGCCAGCGCCGCCGCACCCGCCCAGGTCAGCGCAAAGCCAATCGCCAGCCCAAGCGCAATTCCAAGCAGTGCCAAGGCCATGACCTGGAGCAGATAGGTGGTGAAAATCAGCGCTGGCGGCGCGCCCAGGCAGCGCAAGGTCGCAATGGTCCGCGCGCGCTGATCAAGCCAGGCGGAAACGCCGGTCGCAATTCCAATACCGCCCACCAGCAGCGCCGTCAGGCTTGCCAGCGTCAGGAAAAACGCCGCGCGATCCAGGAAGCGATTGACGCCGGGTGCCGCGACATCGGCGCTACGGATGCGCCAGCCGCTTTCGGGAAAATCGCGCCGCAGATCAGCGATCAGGCGCTTGCTATCCGCCCCCACCGGCAAAGCCAGCCGATATTCGTAAGTGACCAGACTGCCGGGGAGAATGAGCCGCGTTGTTTCCAGCGACGCCAAGGCAATCATGGCGCGTGGGCCGAGCAATGAGGGGCTTGCCACCTTATCCGGTTCCTGCGCGATGGTGGCGCGGAGCGTGAAGCGCGCCTCACCAATGCGCAGCATGGCACCCGGCGCCACGCCAAGCCTTTCGGCGATGAAAGGATCAATCGCGATATCGCCAGGGCCAAGCGCGACCGGCGGCTGCAATGCCAGCGTGCCGTAAAGCGGATAGGCGCCATCAACGGCTTTCAATTCCACCAACATGCGCTGGCCGGATTCCGCCACCGCCATGGCGCGCAGCGTCACCACTTCCGAAACCCGCGCCCCGCGTGCCGCCAGCCACGCACGCGGTGCCTCGCCCAATGGCCGGTAGGGAGAGGCGATTTCCACATCACCGCCCAAAATGCGCGCGCCATCAGCGGCCAAGCCCGCATCCACCCCCGCGCGCAACGTGCCCACCGCCGTGATGGCCGCCACACCCAGCGCCAGGCAGGCCAGCACAATGCGAAAGCCGCGGAAGCCGCCGCGCAATTCCCGCCGCGCGATCCGAAAAGCGAGCGCCAGATGATTCACGCCGCCACCCTTTGATCGGAAACAATCAGCCCATCTTCAATGCGCAATTGCCGCGGGCAGCGCGCTGCCAAGGCGGGATCATGCGTAATCAGCAACAGGGTGGTGCCAAGCCGGGCGCGCAAATCAAACAACAGCGCCATGACTTCCTCACCCTTGGCGCGGTCCAGATTGCCGGTGGGCTCATCAGCCAGCAGCAAACGCGGTTCCGCGACAAAAGCCCTCGCGAGGGCCACGCGCTGCTGTTCGCCCCCCGAAAGCTGCGCCGGGTAATGGCCAAGCCGATGGCCAAGGCCAACCGCCCGCAAGGCTTCCGCCGCGCGGTCAAAGGCATCGCGCACGCCAGCGAATTCCAGGGGCACGGCGACATTTTCAAGCGCCGTCATGGTCGGGATCAAATGAAAGGCTTGGAAGACAATGCCCAGCCTTTCGCGCCGGAAACGCGCCAGCGCATCCTCATCCATCGCGCCGATATCCGCGCCATCAATCAGCAAGCTGCCAGAGGTCGGGCGTTCCAGCCCCGCCAGCAGCATGAGCAAGCTGGTCTTGCCGGAACCGGAAGGGCCGACGATCCCAACGGCCTCGCCCGCTGAAACGCTCAGATCAATGCCGCGCAGGATGTTGATCTCGCCGGCCCCCGCCCTCACTTTGAAGCCAAGGCCGCGCGCTTCGATCAGGGGTTTTGCAACCCCGGCGCTGGTCTGTTCCGTCGCGTGAAGGGCATCCATGGTATCGCCGCTCTCCTATCCTCGCCGCGCATATGGTCGCAGATGGCTCTGGCGCCAATCACTGGCGCTGGCGCTTTTGGGGGCGGCGCCGGCGCGGGCGGCGGAAATCCGGCTGATGATCCTGGGGGATTCCATCACCGCCGCTTATGGGCTGGCGCGGGGCGAAGGCCTGCCGGCCAGGCTGGAAGCCGCTTTGCGCGCGAAGGGGCTTGCGGTGCGGGTGATTGATGCCGGGGTGTCCGGCGATACCACCGCCGGGGGGCGCGCGCGTTTGGATTGGGCCTTGGCCGATAACCCCCATGCGGTGATTGTGGCCCTTGGCGGCAATGATGGACTGCGCGCCATCGAACCCCGCGCCAGCCGGGCTAATCTGGCCGCGATTCTGGACGCTTTGGCGGCAAAGCGCCTGCCCACCCTGCTGGCCGGGATGCTGGCGCCGCCCAATCTCGGCGCCGATTACGGGCGGGAATTTGCCGCGAACTTCTCCGATTTGGCCCGCGAAAGGCCGGGCGTGGTGTTTTATCCCTTCCTGCTGGATGGGGTGGCCGGGGACCTCTCACTGAACCAGCCCGATGGCATTCATCCAAATGTCGCTGGCGTGGAGGAGATGGTTCGGCGCATGCTACCTTCTGTCGAATCGCTTTTGGGGAAGCTTGCCGCCCCTTAGGCTGCGCAGAGGAGGGCCACTGCCATGTTGCGCCTTTTCGTCGCCCTTGCCCTTCCTGCCGCTCTGCGCGCCGAAATCGCCGGCCTGGTTGGCGGCATTCCCGGCGCGCGCTGGGTGCCGCCGGAAAACTACCACCTGACCTTGCGCTTCATTGGCGAGATCGAGCCCTGGCGCGCGCAGGAAGTGGATGACGCGCTGGCGGCCATCCGTGCCCGTCCCTTCACCTTGCAGCTTGCCGGGCTTGGCACTTTTGAGAAGGCCGGGCGCATTCAATCGCTTTGGGTGGGGGCAGAACGCAATGACGCGCTGACCCATTTGCAGACCAAGGTGGAAACCGCCTTGCAGCGCGTGGGCCTGGCCGCGGAGCGCAAGCGCTTTTCGCCCCATGTGACGCTTGCGCGCACGGACCGTGCCGCGCCGGAAAAGCTGATTGCCTTTGTGCAGGCGCACAACCTGTTCCGCGCCGCACCGGTGGAGGTTGAGCATTTCACGCTTTTCTCCTCCCGCCTGGGGAAGGAGGCTTCGGTTTATACGCCGGAAGTGGATTACGATTTGGTGGCGCGGGCGGCGGCTTGAAGCCGGGTTGGCAGTTGGCTCTTACGGGATTATGCCGTTTCCCGTGAAACGTTTCGCCGCCCCCTTCGCGCGCCTGATCGCCGCCCTGCTGCTGATGCAGACAGTGCTGGCCCCGGCGCTGTGCCTTGCCCATGCGGCAAGCGCGGGTTTGGCGACGGTGATCTGCTCCGCGGATGGGGATCGCACGGTGCATCTGGGCGCCGATGGCCAGGAATTGCCGGCGCCTGAGGCCAAGGCGGGCTTCTGCTTGGCCTGCCACGCGCTGCCGCAGGCGGATGCCCCCGCCGCGCCGGTGCTTTCCGCCCCGGCGGAGCTTGCCAGCGCCGATATCTGGTTCGCCGCTGGTGATGCTGGCTGGCGCCCGGCGGCCCGCGCGCCGCCTTACGAACCGACCGGTCCCCCCGCTTTCTCCTGAGGCCGCCCGAATGCGGGTGGCCAAAAGCCGGCCCGTTATTCGACCTCAGGAGATATTTCGTGTTCCACCCAATTCATGCGCGGCTTTGCGCCGCCGCCATTGCGCTGTTTTGCGCCTCACAGGCTTCAGCCCATGTCACTATTGACCCGCCCCAGGCCCAGGCTAACGGCATGCTGCGCGCCGCCTTTCGCGTGCCGCATGGCTGCGGGCAGCAGGCCACCATCCGCGTGACCGTGACCCTGCCCGAAGGCACCACCACCGCGCGACCCATGCCCAAGGCTGGCTGGCGCATCAGCATCCCCCGCCAGCCCTTGGCGACCCCGGTTTCCGATGGCCATGGCGGCATGATTACGGAAGCCATCACTCAGATCATCTGGGAAGGTGGCCCCCTTCCCAATGAACATTACGATGAATTTGTCATTTATTTTCGCACGCCGAACCGCCCGGATGAAACCATCTGGCTGCCGACCGTGCAGCATTGCGATGGCGGCGGGACCGCCGCCTGGACTGAAATCCCTGAAGCCGGGCGGCGGATCACGGATTACCGCTTCCCCGCGCCCGCGCTTCGCCTGACCCCAGCCCGCACTGCCGGAGGCCACTGACCATGCACACCCTGCTGAAAACCCTGCCGCTTGCCGCCCTGATCCTGGCCGCACCGCCGCTGGCGCGCGCCTGCGATATGGAAGCGATCAATGCGGAAATGACCACCATCTGCCTCGGCGCCCTGAACCCGACCCGCGCGGCGGCTGAAGCGGTGATGGCCGGGCTGCCTGAGGCTGAGAAAACCGCCCTGGCCGCCGCCCTCGCCCGCGCTGGCGATGCCTGCGAAACCGGGGACCCCGCCCAGGGCACAAGGGAAGCGGCGGTCATTATGCGCCTGATCGGGCATATCGAAGCCCGGTTGGGCCTGGCGCCCCCCAACCTGTCACCGCAGCGCCTGGGCGGCGTTGCCCCCGCGCCGCGCGGCTAACCTGTTTGATCAGAAGGAAAACTCCATGTCTGCCCTGACCCGCCGCGCCCTTGGCGCCCTGATCCTGACCCTTCCTGCCACGGCCTTCGCCCATCATGATATTACGGTGGGCGATCTCGCCATCGGCCATCCCTGGACCCGCGCCGCCGGCGCCAATGCCAATGGCGCGGGGTTCATGACCTTGAAAAACAATGGTTCGGCCGGGGATCGGTTGCTTTCCGCTGCCAGCCCCGCCGCCCGTGTTGTGGAACTCCATACCCATATCCGGGAAGGCGATGTCATGCGCATGCGCCCCGTCACGGATATCCCGGTTCCGCCGGGCCAAACCGTGCATCTGCGCCCCGGCGGGCTGCATATCATGCTGATCGGGCTGACCGAACCACTCCGCCAGGGGTCCACGGTGCCGCTGACACTCCGCTTTGAACGCGCCGGGGAAGTGCAGGTGACGCTTGGCGTGGAAAGCGCCGGCGCGCGCGGCCACGCGCATTGATCGGGCCGGGGGGCTTCTCGGCACTGATCGCTTGCCTTGCGCCCCCTTTCGGGCCAAAGAACCCTCGAACCTTCACTCCTGATTCTGCATGGAGGGCCGCGCATGGCCTCGTCCTTCGACCGCATCGCCGATATCATCGCTGAAAACAGCGAAGTCCCGCGGGATAAGATCCTGCCGGATAGCCATGTGATCACCGATCTTGGCATTGATAGCCTGGACTTCCTGGATATCGTCTTCGCCATAGACAAGGCCTTCGGCATCAAGGTGCCGGTGGAAGCCTGGACGCAGGAAGTGAATGCGGGCAGCGCGCCGGCGGAAAAATACTTCGTCATGAAGAACCTGGCCGAGCGTGTGGATGAACTTGTCGCGGCCAAGGCCGGCTGAACAAGCCCCCAGCCGCGCCGCTGTGACATGACAGGTTTTTGACGCGATGCGCCTGGAATATTTCCAGATGATAGATCGGGTGGCATCGCGCGAAGGCGATGCCATCATTGTCGAAAGCCGCATCCCTGATGCCTCGCCGGTGTTTGAAGGGCATTTCCCTGGGCACCCGCTGATGCCGGGCGTGCTGTTGGTGGAAACCATGGCGCAGGCTTCCGGCTGGCTGCTGCTGGATCTGATGGGCTTTGCGCGCATGCCCTTCCTGATGGCGGTGAAGGAAGCGAAATTCCGCAGCTTCATCGGCCCGGGCACTCCAGTGCGCGTCTATGCCAAGCGCCTGCATGATGGATCAGGCTTCGCGGTGACCGAAGCGCGGATCGAAGCCGATGGCAAGCGCATCACCGATGCGGAATTGACCTTCCGCATCATGGATTACCCCGCGCCGGAATTGGCCGATGCCATGCGTGGGCGGGGCCGGGAATTGGGGCTGCTATGACAAGGCGCGATGTCGTCATTACCGGGATTGGGTTGGTATCTTCCTTGGGTGAAGGGCCGGAAGCGCATTGGGCGGCACTGCATCATGGCGCGGCGCCGGTGGTGGATGCGGCAAGCTTCGCGCCTTTTCCGGTGCATCCTTTGCCGGCGCTCAGCCTTGATGCGCAAATCCCGAAAAAGGGTGATCAGCGCCAGATGGAACCCTGGCAGCGGCTTGGCACCTATGCCGCCGGGCTTGCCATTGACCATGCCGGCGCGCGCGGCCTGGTTGCCGATATGCATCTGGTGGTTGCCGCTGGCGGCGGTGAGCGTGACATCGCGGTGGATGAGGCGGTGACGGCGGCGCTGACTTCCTGCGCGCCGGAAGCATCCGGCGCTCTGCTGAATGAAAAACTCGCCACCGAATTGCGGCCCACACTGTTTTTGGCGCAGCTTTCCAACCTGCTCGCGGGCAATATCTCGATCGTGCATGGCGTGACGGGGTCTTCGCGCACGCTGATGGGCGAAGAAGAAGCCGCCGCCGATGCGGTGCGTATCGCTGCTGCGCGGTTGGCCGAAGGGCGCGGAGAGATCGCGCTGGTGGGCGGCGCCTTCGCGTCTCAGCGTTGGGATATGGTGCTGCTTTACGCGCCGGGAAGCGTGCTGTGGCAGGGCGATTACGCGCCGATTTCAGCGCGTGGCGATGCGGGCGGGTTGATCTTGGGCGGCATGGCGGCGTTTCTGGTGCTGGAAACGGCGGAGCATGCACGGGCGCGTGGTGCCAAGGCGCTGGCGCGGATTGGCGGCATTGCCAGCAATGCGGCGCATCAGCGTGCGGGCGGCGGTTCAGCGGCTTCGGCGGCGGCGCTGTGGCAGGGCATGGATTGCGAAACCGCCAGGCTTGGCGTGATTTCCGGCATGACCGGTGTGGCCGAAGCGCGGGTTGAGGAAGAAGCCTTCCTCGCCGGGCTTGGTGGCGCGGCGGTGCGGCGCAGCGGTTCCGTGCTGGGGCATGGCGTTGAAGCAAGCTTCCCGGCCAATATTGCCTTGGCCGCGCTGGCGCTTTCGCAAAACGGTTTCTACCCGAAAATGGACCCCGCCGATGCCGGTGATGGCGCGGTGGAGCGCATTCTGGTGACCGGCTTCGGCCAATGGCGCGGAGAAGCGCTTGCGCTGCTGGAGAAAGCGCCATGAAGGATCATCTGGGCCGCCCCTTGGTGGCGGTGACGGGCATTGGGCTGGTAAGCCCGCTCGGCTGGGGATTGGAGAAGAATTGGGCGGCGCTTTTGGCCGGCACTTCCGGCATCACGCGCATTCGCCGCTTTGCCACCGATCATTTGAAAACCACCATGGCCGGCACGGTAGATTTGCCGGAAGAAGTGGCGGGCGCGGAACCCGTGCCGGCGCCGGTGCGTGTGGAGCGCATGGCGGAAGCGGCGATTACGGAGGCCTTGGCGCAGGCGGGTTTGTCGGTGGGGGATTTTCCAGGGCCACTGATGCTCGGCATGCCGCCGGTGGAAATGGAATGGCCGCAGCGCGTGGCGCTGGCGCGGCGCGCGGGCGGGCATGATCACGCGGCGCTATCCAAAACCAGCGTTGGCCAGCGCGATTTGTATGAGACGTTTTTGTATGGCGGTGTCGGCGAAAGGCTCGCGCTGCGCTTCGGCACCAAGGGCGCGCCGATAGCGATCACCACCGCCTGCGCCACCGGCGCTTCCGCCATTCAATTGGGGGTGGAGGCGATCCAGCGTGGTGAAGCGACATCCGCCATCGCGCTTGGCACGGATGGTTCCGTGCAGCCGGAAGCGGTGATCCGCTTTTCGCTGCTCTCCGCGCTATCATCCCGCAATGAAGACCCCACCAAGGCATCGCGCCCCTTTGAGAAATCCCGCGACGGTTTCGTGATGAGCGAAGGCGCGGCGGCGCTGATCCTGGAAGATTTGGAACATGCCCGCGCGCGTGGCGCCACGATTATTGGCCTTGTCAGTGGCTGCGGTGAGCGGGCGGATAATTTCCACCGCACGCGGTCCAACCCCGATGGGTCTTCCATCATTGGCGCCATGAAGAATGCGCTGGCCGATGCCGGCTTGCAGCCAGCCGATATTGGCTATGTGAACGCCCATGGCACCAGCACGCCGGAGAATGACAAGATGGAAGCGCTTGGCCTGCGCGCGGTTTTTGGCGAGGCGCCGCCGCCGATTTCCTCCAACAAATCCATGATCGGGCATACGCTTTCCGCCGCCGGCGCCATTGAGGCTGCCTTCAGCCTGCTGACGCTACGCGACCAGATCCTGCCGCCCACCATCAATCATGTGGAGCCGGATCCGACGCTTGGGCTGGATGTGGTGCCGAATGAAGCGCGGCGGGTTTCAGGCTTGCGCCATGTGCTGTCCAATTCCTTTGGCTTTGGCGGGCAGAATGTCTGCCTTGTGCTGAGCGCCGCGCCATGATGCGGGCACTTCGTCTGCATGGGGATCGCGATTTGCGGCTGGAGGAACTGGCCCCGCCGCCGCCGCCCGCCGCGCATGAGGTACAGATTCGCATTCGCGCCGTGGCGCTGAACCATATTGATGTCTGGGGCTTTCGCGGCATGGCCTTCGCCAAGCGCAACCTGCCCCTGACGGTGGGCGCGGAAGCGGTGGGCGAAATCGTGGCCCTTGGTTCCGCCGTGACGGGCTGGAAGATTGGCGATCATGTCGCGCCCTATGGCGCCGCGACCTGCGGCGTTTGCAAGGCGTGTCGCGAAGGGCGCGATAATCTTTGTGAAGATGTCGGCGGCGTGAAGGGCTTTCACTTGGATGGCTTCGCGCAGGAATTGATGAACCAGGATGCGCGGCTTTTGGTGCGCGTGCCTGATGCGCTTTCCTTCGAAGATGCCGCTTGCGGGCCGATCACCTTCTCCACTGTGGAACACATGCTGTTCGACAATGCCAAGCTGGAAGCGGGTGAAACCATCCTGATTCATGCCGCCGGTTCAGGCATTGGCACGGTGGCGGTCAGGATCGCGAAGGATCTGGGCTGCACCGTGATCGCGACCGCGGGCGATGATGAGAAATGCGCCAAGGCCAAGGCTCTCGGCGCCGATCATGTGGTGAATTACACGACGCAGAATTTCCCAACCGTGGCCCGGCGCGTCACTGGCAAGCGTGGCGTGGATGTGGTGTTTGAACATGTCGGCGCCTCCACCTGGGGCGGCAGCTTGCTCTCGCTCAAGATGGGTGGGCGCTTGGTGACTTGTGGTTCGACATCCGGCGTTTCGGCTGAAACCAATCTGATGATGCTGTTCCAGCGCCAGTTGCGCATCTTCGGGTCCTTCGGCGCTTCCATGCGCAATATCGCCGATGGCTATGCGAAAATGGCGCGCGGTATCCTGCCCGTATTGGATACGGTGGTGCCTTTGGATCGCTTCGCCGAGGGGCTGGAACGGCTGGAAAGCCGCCGCGTCTTCGGCAAGATTGTGGTGACGCTGTGAAGCGCACCGCGTCACGCGGATGAATTTTCTGATCGGGCTTTTGCTGCGCGCGGGCTTCGGCTTTCTGCGCCTGTTGGGGCCGCGTTTTGCCCCGGCACTCGGTGCTTTTCTGGCGCGCAATCTGGGGCCAATCACGCCGGCGCATCGCATTGGGCGGGATAATATCGCCGCTGCCTTTCCGGAAAAATCGGCGGCGGAGCGTGCCGCCATTCTGACCGAAGCCTGGGACAATCTGGGCCGCACGGCTTGCGAATATGTCCATATGGATCGGATTTGGGATTTCGACCCGGAAAACCCAGGCCGCGATGGGCAAATTGTGGCTTCCGCTGAAACCGTCGCGCTTTATGAAAGGCTGCGCGATGACGGCAAGCCGGCCATCGTGTTCTCCGCGCATCTCGCGAATTGGGAATTGCCGGCCGTGGCGGCGGCCAGGCATGGTATTGATAGTGCGGTGTTGTATCGCACGCCGAATAACGCTGCCGTGGCGCGGGAAATCCTGAGGCTCCGTCAGGATAGCATGGGCGTGCTGGTGCCGGCGGGCATGGGCGCGCCTTTGCGCCTGGCGCGGGCTTTGGAAGCGGGCCAGCATATTGGCATGCTGGTGGATCAGCGCTTTGGGCGCGGCCCGCGCGTGATGTTCATGGGGCGCGAAGCCGCGGCCAATCCGTTGCTCGCGCAATTGGCGCGGCGCTATGATTGCCCGGTGCATGGCGCGCGCGCCATTCGCCTGCCCGGCGGGCGGTTTCGCCTGGAATTGACCGAGGAAATCGCCTTGCCGCGTGATGCGGAGGGCTTGATTGATATCAACGCTTCCACGCAAAAAATGAACGAGGTGATTGAAGCCTGGGTCCGGGAATATCCCGGCCAATGGCTGTGGATGCATCGCCGCTGGCGTTAAGACTGCTGGCGGGAAAGGCGGGTTTTCATGATCACCATCAGGCGCGCCACCCCGATTTCCGCATTGGAACGCGGCGCGGTTTTTGAAGCCGAAGACAGGATCAGCGCGGCGAATGCCGCCAATCTTTCTGTGCTTTTTGGCTTGGAGGACAAGACCCTGCCTGCAAGGGCAGCGGGCACGCTGCTTGCCCATGTGATCACCACACGCTTTCCGGGGCCGGGCAGCCGGATCATTGCGGAGAACCTGCGCTATGGCGGCGGCATGGCGGAAGGCGATGTGCTGAAAACCGGCCTGGTGGTGCTTGATGTTGATTCCAAGGCGGGGGTGGCGCGGCTTGCCTGTCGTGTAACTGGGCCTGAGGGTATGTTGCTGGTGGAAGGCGAAGTGGAAGTGCTGCCCCCCACCACCGCCGAAGAACGCGCCTTGCCGCAAATGACCGGGCTCGGGCCCCATGCTGGCAAGGTGATGGCCGCGCTTTTCGCGCGCTGCCGCGCCCTGCCGCCGGTGCCCACCGCCGTTGCGCATCCTTGCGATGCGGAAAGCCTGCGCGGCGCGCTTTTGGCCGCGCAGCAGGGGCTGATTACGCCCATACTGACGGGGCCAGAGGCGCGCATTCGCGCCATTGCGGCGCAGGAAAGGCTCGATCTTACGGGCATTGCGCTGATCGGTACGGAACATAGCCATGCCTCGGCTGAAGCGGCGGTGGCTTTGGTGCGCGAAGGGCGCGCGGCGGCTTTGATGAAGGGCAGCCTGCATACGGATGAATTGCTGGGCGCTGCCTTGGCCAAGGAAGCGGGGCTACGCACTGAACGCCGCGTCAGCCATGCCTTTGTACTGGATGCGCCGCTTTACCCGCGCCCGTTGATCATCACCGATGCGGCGGTGAATATCGCGCCCGATCTGGAAGCGAAGGCGGATATCATTCGCAACGCCATCAAACTGGCGCAGGCGATTGGCATAGAAACACCCAAGGTTGCCATTCTGGCGGCGGTGGAAACCGTAACCCCCAAGATGCAGGCCACTTTGGATGCCGCCGCGCTTTGTAAAATGGCCGAGCGTGGGCAGATTATGGGCGGCGTGCTGGATGGGCCGCTGGCTTTCGACAATGCCATCAGCCCTGTGGCGGCGGCGGCGAAGGGCATTCAATCCCCCGTGGCGGGCCAGGCGGATATTCTGCTGGTGCCGGATCTGGAGGCTGGGAATATGCTCGCCAAGCAATTGGCCTATCTGGGCGGGGCGGAATCTGCCGGCATTTTGCTGGGGCTACGCGTGCCCATGGCGCTGACCAGCCGTGCGGATAACGCCATGGCACGGCTGGCTTCGGCGGCGCTGTTGCGGCTGATGGCGCCTGAGTGATGTGCGCCTACACAGGCTGATCCGCGCTGAAAAGGCGGTGCAGGCGCTGGTTCAGCGCATCATCAGCCGGCATGAGGGGCTTGCGGAGTTTCGGCGCGGCCTGCTTTGGCAAGGGGGTCGAATTGCTCACGACCCGGCCCACTACATTCGCCGCATCCACCAGGGCTTTTTGTGAAAGATGCGCGTAGCGCATGGTGGTTTTGCTATTGGTATGGCCCAAAAGGCGCTGCACTTCGTAAAGCGACCGGCCCTGATTGACCAGAAAGCTTGCGAAGCTATGGCGCAAATCATGCACGCGCACATCTGGAATATCGGCTTCCTTGCGGATGGCATCCCAGGCTGTGGCGATGGATTTGCGCGGCTTATTCGTGCCGGTTTTGTGGAAGACCCAATCCACCCCTTCAGGGCGCGGCAGGCTTTGCAGTAATTCAATCGCCGCATCAGAAAGGGAGACATGGCGCGGCTTGCCGGATTTGGAGACTGGGACAGTCAAAATCCGGTTGGTGAAATCCACATATTCCCAGCGCGCTTCCAGAATTTCATGCTTGCGCGCGCCAGTCAGCAATAACAGCTTGATGGCATTGCAGACCTGGCGATTATGGTTGCGGTCCAGTTCCAGCAATAGCCGCTGCAATTCCGCTTCGTTCAAATAACGTTGGCGCTGATTGTTGTTTTCGAAAAGCGGCACGCCCTGGGTAGGATTGGCGCCCTGGGGCAGGATTTCCCAGCGAATGGCGCAATTGAAGATGAAGCGCAGCAGAATCAACGCCAAATTGGCGGTGCTGGCGGAATAGCCGTTTTCACGAATGGCATTGTGGCGCTTGATAACATCGGCACGGCTGATGCGGGTGAGCCGATAATCCGCAAAAAACGGCAATAGATGCACGCGGATGATACTATCATCACAACGCCAGCTTCTTTTGCGCGTTTTGGCATGGGGCAGGTAGCGGTCGCGGATGAAATCACCAAAGCTTGGCACATCGCGCAAGCGATAGGCTTCCGCCTTGGGGTCCGCGCCATCACGGACCATTTGCCGAAGCGCGTAAGCCTTGGCCCGGGCATCGGATAGGGGGATTTCATCAAGCCGCCCCAGGCGCTGCAGCCTGAGCTTCCGCGCCCTGTCCCGGTAGCGGAAGTAATAGGTGCCACCCCCGGTTGCGCGCAGTTCCAGCACGAAGCCGCGGATATCCGTATCAAAAAAGCTGACCAGGCCCTTATCCGGGGCGCGGTGCTTCAAGCTGGCGATGAATTCGCCGGTGAGTGCCTGTGATGGCATGGCGCTTCATTCATGGCCCGGCGCGGGACGATATGCGCCGGAAAATGGTGGGGTTTGCGAAGGGGCGTTGTGGGTCATGCGTATCTGCTGTGCCGTTGCTTTCATTGGACTGTATTGCGGTTTGGTTTGTGCCGAATTTTTCGCGATTTTTCAAAATTTTTCTTTCTTTTTAATTACTTGCCAAGAATGCCCCGAACAAGAAAAACACCGCAAGGTATGTATCTGGTCTGTAGAAAAAGCCCAGTAATTATCATTTGCTTTATTCTGATTTTCATAACCCATTGGTTTTTCTTTATTGGTGAAAAAAATTTTGTAAAACCGTCGCCTGATCCATGTAATTGGTATGTCAAAGCCTGCCTGGCGCCCAAGAACTACAGTCAAATATATGTTTTTTATTTGATTTTCAATCCTCCGTGACTTGAGGAGGACTTAAATGCGTAAAATTCTTCTGGGGACAACGGCGGTCGTCGGCCTGGCGCTGGTTGCGCAGGCTGCGAACGCCCAGCAGGCCCGTCCGGCCGCTCGTCCGGCTCCGGCCGCTGCTCCGGCCGCGCCGCCGCCGCTGCCGGCCACTTCCGTGGCGCCTGTCGGCACCGCCGCCGCAACTTATCAAACCCCGGTCGGCATCACCGGCGCTGGCCCGCATGGCGCGGATGGTATCCCGAACCGCCCGGAAACCCCGACGACCAGCGGCTTGATCGTGCGTCTGGGTGGCTTCTTTGACTTCAGCGTTGGCAATGTGCAGGACGATGCCGATAAGGCGTATTTCCGCAATTGGTCGTACAACAACACCAAGCAAATTCCGCTTGCCGCCGGTGTGGTACCGGGCGGTACGGTTGGAAGTGCTACGGTGCCGGCTCCCATTAACAGTGCCCAAGGCCGTCAACGGACCGATTTCCGTACAGAATCCGAAATCAACCTGTATGTGGATGGCATTGCTGCCAACGGCATGCGTTACGGCGCCGTGTTCGAACTGCAGATGGACGTGCTGCAACCCAGCGGTTTCAACGGCGCCTCCTCTGGCGCGTCAACCGGCACTGGCGTGGACTATGATGAGCTTTATGGCTTCGTGAAGGGCAGCTGGGGTGAACTGCGTTTCGGTCAGGAAGACAGCGCGGCATCCTTGATGCAGGTGCGTCGTCCTTCCGTGCTGTGGATGGGCACGGATGATGCGTGGGATGAGTTCACGGTCAATAGCGTGAACGGCACCCCCTACATCATGTCCGGCGTGAACGATGGTAACGATGCTTCAAAGATCATCTACCTGTCGCCGCAGTTGGCGGGCTTTGATGTGGGCCTTTCCTACTCGCCCAATCGCTTCGAAGGGGAAAATTTCCTCAACCCCTCGAACACTGTTGCCTTCCAGCGCGACTTCACCGGCCTGACCAATGAAATCTCCGCGGCGCTGCGTTATCGCGGCACCTTCGGTGATGTTGGCATTGCGGCGTCCTTCGTGGCGCAGTTTGCTGATGCTGCGCGTCAGTCTGTTAATGGTACGCCGATTGCCGTCAAGGCCCAGAATGTCACTGCCTATTCTGGTGGCTTGGTAGTCCGCGCTTTCGGCTTTGCTGTTGGCGGCGAATACACTTGGGGTAACTATAACGGCTCCGCCCCTGCCGGCGCCTCTCTGGCTAAGGGCCTCGACGGCAGCAAGCATTGGGTTCTCGGTGGTACCTATACCATCGGCGCTCTTGGCCTTGGCGTAATGTATGGTTCTGGCACGCAGGACAACGGCGCTAACGTTGAAGATCGCACCCAGACCTATCTGGGCATCGGCGCGCAATATGTCCTGGCGCCGGGCATGACCTTGTTCGCGAACTGGAACCAGATCGAAGACAAGAACGTGCCCTTCGGTTCTGTGGCTGCGACCGGTACGACCCTTGCCCAGTTCGGCCCTGGCGACAACACCCGCAATATCCAAGTGCTGGTGGGTGGCGTGCGCGTCGCCTTCTGATCTTCGGATCA
>JBEDHL010000126.1:0-4974 GCA_041174145.1 Pseudomonadota bacterium | reverse complement strand
GTCGGTGCCGGGGCGGCGGTGGTGGAAGATGTGGCGCCGGGGGCAACAGTAATGGGCGTGCCAGCGCGCGCGGTTCAAGCACCGGAAATGTAACGCGCGAAATCCGGCCCGGGGATGCCGCGCCGTAGCGGCACGCTGCTTGGCGGCGGATCGGCGTGAAAACGCCAGCCCTGATCCAGCACTTCCCCTAGAAAGCGGTCGAGATGCCGCATGGCACCATTGGGTAGGTCATGCAGCACCAGCATCACCGGTTCCTGAGCGGCCCGCAGCATCGCATGGGCCGTAGCCGGCCAGCCCTCCGCATCACGGAAATCGCCGGGCACGGCGTTCCAGAGCACCATCGTCGCCTGATGTGCCACCAAATGCCGCGCGGCCGCGCCATTCAGCAGATGCGCGCCCAAGGCACCGCCGCCGCCATTGGGGCGGAAATAGCGTTCAGGCGCGGCAAGATCACCCAGCAAAGCCTCGGTCTCAGAGATTTCATGCAAGGCATCAGCGGCGCTGCGGCGGCCAAGCGGCGCGCCATGGGTCAGGGTGTGATTGCCAATCACATGGCCGGCATCCCGCGCCCTTGCGGCAAGCGCCCGGCCACCAGGCGCGCGTAGCTTTTCGCCAATCACGAAAAACAGCGCTGGGATGCGCCGGCGTGCCAATACATCAAGCACGCCGGGGGTTGCCTCAGGCTCCGGCCCATTGTCGAAGCTGAGGCAAATGTCCATTGGGGACTCAGTCGCTGACGGTATTGGTCAGCGTGCCGATGCCTTCAATGGTCAGTTCCATCACATCGCCCGCCTTCATGGTTTGCGGCGGCTGCATGGCGTAACCAACACCTTCGGGCGTGCCGGTCATGATCACATCGCCGGGCAGCAGGGTGAAGCCTGCTGAAAGCTGATGGATGATTTCCGGCACATCAAAGATCATCTTGCTGGTGCGGCTTGACTGGCGCTGTTCGCCATTCAGCTTCAGGCTGATCGCCAGATCCGCGGCGCTGAGTTCATCCGCCGGCACGATCACGGGGCCGAGCGGGCAGGAACGATCGAGCGACTTGCCCTTGAACCATTGGCCATGGCGGCGCTGCAAATCACGCCCGGTCACGTCATTACCGATGGTCCAGCCAAAGACATGCTCCAGCGCCTTTTCCTTCGGAATATCGCGGCCCGTCTTGCCAATAATGGCCACCAATTCAACTTCGTAATCCAGCCACTTCGTCACACCTTCATGCGTTGGCACCTTGGCGCCTGGGGCAATCACGCAATCGGCGGCCTTGGTGAAGAATTGCGGATATTTCGGCACTTCGCTGTTCGTGATGCCGCGCGTGCGATCCCCTTCCGCCACATGGTCCATGTAATTGCGCCCGACGCAGAACACATTGCGGCGCGGCTTGGGGATGGGCGCCTGCAAGGCAACACTGGCCAGCGGCAGCACCGCATTGGCGGGCGGGTTGGCGGCCAGGGCGCGAATCGCAGCCAGCATCGGCGCGCCGGCTTCAATCACGGAAATCATGTCGCGTGCCGGCGGCATGGCGACCCCAAGGTCAAGCACACGCCCGCCATCCAGCAAAACGCCCACGCGGCTTCCGGCGGCATCGGCAAAGGTGATCAAGTTCAAGGCAGCCATCTGGTTTCCCCCATAATTGGCAAGGGGGGCAGGCAAGCGCGGCCCGCGCTTTAGCGCAAGCCCTGGGAGGCTCTAGGGCGCTTCGAAGCGGGCGAGCCTGACCGCCGTATGCCCGCGCGGTGCCACCGGGGTTGGCATGATCAGGATGCATTCATCATGCGGGGTGCGGATTTCCCGCGCGCCATCCTGCGCAATAACGGTGCCCGCTTTCGGGATGATATCACCGCCGCGAAATTCCCGCAGAAACATGAAATTATGCGATGTGGCGGTGACGGTTTCCGTCACGCGGGCCAGCACAGATGGTTCCGGTAAGGGCGCCGGGGCGCGGCCCGCAATGCCGTAATGCCCAAGCGCGCGTTGGGCGGTTTGCGCCATGGCATCAACCGTCGCGCCTTCCCAATGCTGCCCCGCCTCCACCAGCACGGCGGCGGCGGTGCTGGCTGGCGCGGTAAAGCGCGCATGATCCACCAGGCGCCGCCCGGCGCCATGCCCGGGGTCCGCTACGGTCAGGTGCGGCGTGCCAAGCGCCAGCCCAAGGCTGATTGACGCATCCGTTTCCGAGGCCAGGGTCAAGGGATCGGATGGCCAAAGCATGGAATGCAGATCAACCAGCACATCCACGCTTTCCACCAGCGGCAGCAATTCCCGCACACGGCGCATTTCGCGTGAATTGCGCGCGCCGCGCAGCCGATCTTCACCCCAAAGCCGGTTCAGATCTTCTTCAAGATAGCGCGTCGCGATGGGGTTTTCGGGGTCGAAAGCCTGGAAAGCATCAAGATTGGCAAAAACGAAACTCAACCGCCCGCGCTGTGGCCTGATACCGGCGCTAAGCATCTGATTGAGCACAATGGCGCCCGCAATTTCATTGCCATGGGTCAGCGCGAATAATGCCAGATGCGGGCCGGGTTCTGGCGCGCTGAAGGACCAGGCGCCAGCAATACCGCAATTGCCGCCAAGCCAAGGGCGCAAATCGGGCGCGGCCAGCCGCACCGCGAATTGCGGCACGGCTCTCCCCCCAGCCTCAGCGGTGGTGGATTGCGTCCCCAGCGAACTTCCCCTCAATTATCGTTTCTGCGGGGTGAGTTTATACAAGCCGCGCGCCGCGTCTATCCGGGGGAATGTTACGGAAATGGGTCAGCATAAGCCGCGCATCGCCATTCTGGGGCTTCATCTGGAGGCAAATGCCTTCGCGCCGGTCACGGTGCAGGAGGATTTCGCCCGCCAATGCCTGGAACGGGGGGAGGCGATTTCCCATCTGGCGCGCCAGAAGATCAGTCATTTGCCATCGGAAATTCCCGGTTTCTACCAGCGCATGGATGAAACAGGGCCTTGGGAAGCCGTGCCCATTCTGGTCATGGCCGCACCGCCAGGCGGCCCGATTGATCAAAATTTGTTGAACGATGCGCTTGATGAAATGCGCCGGGGTCTTGCCGCGGCGCTACCGCTGGATGGCGTTTATATCGCCAATCATGGCGCGAGCAGCGCAACCGGCGACGAGGATAGCGATGGCACCATGGCAGCGATGATCCGCACCATTGTGGGGCCTGCGGTGCCGATCCTTTGCACCCATGATCTTCATTGCAATATCAGTGAAAAACTGATCGGCGCGGTGGATGCCTTTATCGGCTATCGCACCAACCCGCATGTGGATATGCGCGAACGCGCGGGCGAAGCCGCGGATTTGCTGCGCGAAGCCTTGGCCGGGCAGCGCTTTGCGCGCGCTTTTGTGCGCCTGCCGATCACACCGCCCTCGGTCAGCCTGCTGACGGCGCGCGGGCCTTATGCTGACCGCGTGGCGGAATGTGAGGCGCTGATGGCGCGTGATCCGCGCATTGCCAATGCTTCCATCTGCGGCGGCTTTGTATTCTCGGACCTGCCGAAATGCGGCATGACGGTCACCGTGACCGCGCGCGGCGGGGATCAGGCTTTGGCTGATGCGGCGGCGGCAGAGATTGCGCGCGCCACCTGGGCGGATCGGCAACGCTATGTGGCGAAGCTGACGTCTCTGGCCGATGTCACCGCGCGCGCCAAGGCATCTGGTGATGGCGCAGCGCCGGTGCTGATTGCCGATGTGGCCGATAATCCGGGCGGCGGCGGGCGCGGCAATACATCCTATGTGCTCAGCGCCCTGCATCAAGCTGGTGTGGCCGGTGTCGTGCTCGCCAATTTCGTTGATCCTGACTTGGCCGAAGAAGCGCATAGGCTTGGCGAAGGCGCGCGCTTCGATGCTGTGTTCAACCGCATCCTCAGCGAATTTTCCGCGACCTTCACCGCGCCCGCGCGTGTGGTGAAGCTTTCCGATGGCAAGGGGGTTGGCCGGCGCGGCACCATGGCCGGGCGCGCTTTTGATCTTGGCCCGGCGGCGCTGTTGGAACTGGAAGGCAGCGGGATCCGCGTGGTGGTGGCAAGCCTCCGGCGCCAATGCCATGAACCGCGCATGATTGAGATGTTCGGCCTGGATATCGCCGCCGCAAAGGTGGTGGTGGTGAAATCGCGCGGGCATTTCCGCGCCGGATTTGATGAATTCTTCCCCGATGAGCGCATCATTGAAGTGGATGTGCCTGGCCTCACCAGCCCCGTGCTGGTGAATTTCCCCTGGAAGCGCCTGCCGCGCCCCGTTTTCCCGATTGATCCCGGCGTGGGCTGGTCAGGCGCCGCCTAAGGCACCACATTCACCCCATCATCCCAACGGAGAACCACATCATGACCGCAACCATCATCACCACACGCGATGGCGGCCCCTTGCATCTGAAGGGCGAACTCACCCTGAAAGGCGCCCCGATTGAAGGCGGCGAGGCTTGGCTTTGCCGTTGCGGCGCCAGCAAGAACAGCCCCTGGTGCGATGGCAGCCACAAGACGGCGGGGATTCCACTGACCGGCGCGCCGGCCAAGCGCGAGGGGCGCGACATTTCGGGCGTGACCGGCCCGGTGAACCTGGACCCGCAGCCCAATGGTTCGGTGCGCGCTTCCGGCCCCATGATTGTGCAGAATGCTGCGGGCGAGGAAATTGACCGCACGCCCCAGGCATCCTTCTGCCGCTGCGGCCAGACCGCCAAGGCGCCTTATTGCGATGGCAGCCACAAGAAGGCGGGTTTCACCGCGCCGTAATTTTGGGTGCCATGAAAGGCCCTCGCGCGGCTTGTGAGTTGCAAATCACGGCTCACCGCCGCGCGCGGCGCACCTCGGCCACGGCGCGTTCCAGATCAGCCAAGGGCACCGCGCCGGGGATGAAGGCTTCGCCAATGATCAGCGCCGGCGTGCCTTCAATGCGGAGCGCCCGGGCCAATTGCAGATTGGCGTCAATGCGCTGTTGCAGCGTGGGGTCCAGCAAATCGCGCTGCCAGCGCGCCACATCCA
>JBEDHL010000125.1:0-20781 GCA_041174145.1 Pseudomonadota bacterium | reverse complement strand
CCGTAACGCCGACCTCGCGTTCAACCGCAAGCGCAAAACGCGCCAGCACCACGGCGGGGGGCGCGCCGTGCAGGGCCTCGGTCCCCGCCAGATCGAGCACGGCTTCATCTATCGAAAGCGGCTGCACGAGCGGCGTGAGCGCTTCCATCATGGCGCGGATGCGCGCGCCTTCGCGGGCATATTTGGCAATATCGGGCTTGATCACCACCGCATCCGGGCAGGCGGCGCGGGCCTTGAACATGGGCATGGCGCTGCGCACGCCGGAAAGCCGGGCGATGTAGCAACAGGCCGCGACCACGCCGCGCGTGCCGCCCCCCACAATCACCGGGCGGGTCGCCAATTCAGGGTGGTCCCGCTTTTCGACCGAGGCATAGAAGGCATCGCAATCAATATGCGCCACGGTCAGCCGGAACAGATCAGGATGGGCAATGACGCGGCGGGAAGCACAGGAAGGGCAGCGCGTGAAATCCTGATCCGCGTGATGGAAGCAATCGCGGCAGAGCGCGGGCATGGCCTAGCGCCTGACCCAAGGCATGGCGGCAAAGGCCAGCAGCAGCGCGGCATAAATCACACCTTCAAAACTGGCGAAATGCGCCAGCCATTCCGCAGGTGAAAGGCCACGCATGGCGCGTGTCATGGCGATTTCGGCACCAATCAGCAGGGCAAGCGCGGCCAGCCCCATGACAATGCGCCCGCCAGATTTTGGCACCACACCAAAGCGGCGCGCGATCAGCGGCGCGAAATGGAAGATGGCGGCGAGCATGGGCAGGGCTTCAAGCGCACTCGCCACCGCAACCCCAAAACGCGGCGCAAGGAGCAATTCACGCGTCGCGCCCAGCAAAAAGCCAATGACATAAAGCAGCAGGAAATAGACCGCACCGGCCTTGATGGCACGCGTCATCATGGCGCATCCCAAAGCCGCGCGGCGCCGAAAACGCCGGACGAATCGCCATGCTTTGCCTGCACCACGGGCGTGCGCGCTACATCGCCAAAGCCATGCCGCGCCATTAGCCCCGGCAGATCGCGATAAAGATGCGCCATATTGGAAAGCCCGCCACCGAGCACGATCACATCCGGGTCAAGGATATTGGCAATCATCGCCAAAGCGCGCGCCAGCCGATCCGCATGGCGCGCTAACGCCTCAACCGCGCGCTGATCCCCTGAAGCGGCCCGCGCCGGCAGGCTTGAGGCATCCCGTGCGCCTGGGCCATCGCAATCCGCGGCCAAAGCGGGGCCGGACAGGAAGGTTTCCAGGCAGCCATGCTGGCCGCACCAGCAGCGCGGGCCGGGAAATTCCTGTGGGTTCATCCAGGGCAGCGGCACATGGCCCCATTCGCCCCCCGTGCCATTCGGCCCATCCAGAATCCGCCCGCCTGAGACAATGCCCGCGCCAACGCCCGTGCCGATAATCACGGCGAACACCGTAGTGTAGCCAGCACCTGCGCCATCGGCGGCTTCGCTCATCGCAAGGCAATTCGCGTCATTGCTGATGCGAAGCGGGCGCCCAAGGCGCGTTTCCAAATCCTGCTTCAAAGCGCGGCCATTCAAAGCCTGGGAATTGGCGTTGCGCACCAAGCCGGTCACGGGGCTGAGGCTGCCGGGTATGCCAATGCCGATGCTGCCGCGCTGCCCAAGCCGCGCTTCGGCTTCCGCGACAAGCCCGGCGATAGTCGCCAAAACGCCTTCATAATCCGCGGGGCTCGCCCGGCGTTCGCGCAGCAGCACGGCGCCATCATCGCCAAGGGCCACGATTTCCGTCTTGGTGCCGCCCAGATCAATCCCGAGTTTCATGCTAACAAGACTGGGCAAGCCAGCGCGGCGCCGCAAGCCCAGGCTGGACGCAACAATGCCGGCGTGATGGAAGAAGGCGCATGAGTGAGACGATTTTGGATGTGAAGGGCCTGACCTGCCCGCTGCCAGTCTTGAAGGCGAATAAGGCTTTGCGCGGCATGGCAGCCGGCGCGCGCTTGACCGTGCTGGCGACCGACCCGGCCTCGGTTCCGGATTTCAACGCCTTTTGTCGGGAAACTGGCCATGCGCTGGTGGCGTTTTCCGAAGACCAGGGCAGCTATCGCTTTGTGATTCGCAAGCGCGACGACGCCCCCGCATGAGTGTGCTGATCCTGACCCATGCCGCCTGTGTGGCGCATGATCCGGGGCCGCATCATCCGGAATGCCCAGACCGCTGGCGCAGTGTGACCCGCGCGCTGGAAGATGAAGCCTTCAGCACCCTGCCCCGCGTCGAGGCACCGCAGGCGACGCGCGAACAGATTCTGCGCGTGCATCCGGAAGCCTATCTGAATGCCATCCTTGAATCCGCGCCCAATCAGGGGGATCGCGTGGCCTTGGATGCCGATACCATCCTCTCCCATGGCAGCATCGAAGCCGCCTTGCGCAGCGCCGGCGCGGCGGTGGCCGCGGTGGATGCCGTGTGTGCCGGGCCCATCCGCCATGCTTTTTGCGCGACCCGCCCGCCTGGCCATCACGCGGAACCGGCGCGGCCGATGGGGTTTTGCCTGTTTGCCAATGCCGCCATCGCCGCGCGCCATGCGCAGGCGGTGCATGGGCTGAAACGCATTGCGGTGGCTGATTTCGATGTGCATCACGGCAATGGCACGCAAGCCTGTTTTGAAGCCGATGCGTCGCTGATGCTGGCATCTTCCCATCAATGGCCACTTTATCCCGGCACTGGCGCGCCGGATGAAACAGGCGTTGGCAATATCTTCAACGCAACCCTGCCGCCCGGTGCCGATGGCGCTGCCTTTCGCGCCGTGTGGCAAAGGGAATTGCTGCCGGCGCTGGAAGCTTTCGCGCCCGATCTGCTGATCATCTCGGCGGGGTTTGACGCACATGCCGCAGACCCTTTGGCGCAGCTTCGATTACAGGAAGTCGATTTCGCCTGGATCACGGAAGAACTTTGCGCGCTGGCTTCCCGCCATGCTGCGGGGCGCGTGGTGTCGCTGCTGGAAGGTGGCTACGACCTTCAAGCCCTTGGCGCTTCGGTTGCCGCGCATGTTCGGGCGCTTGCGTTCGGCAATGATCCCAGCCGATGAGCACCTCTGGCGCCCGCTGAAGGCGGGCGAGCGCCCGAATGGGCGCCGCCGCTTATGCGGCGAAGCCAAGCGCGCGGAGGCGCGCGCCGGCGTCTGAGGGCGGATCGCCAGATCCGCGAGAACATTTTCTCTCTTGCACCGCGCAAGCCCGCGCCCCCAAATCCATGTACCATCAAGAAAGAGGTTCACCATGAATCGCCGTCACCTTCTTGCCGCCCTGCCCGCTGCGGCGTTTGCCCCGCGCTTCGCCGCCGCGCAGGAATGGCCGCCCGGCCCGGTGCGCGCCATTGTGCCCTTCGCCCCCGGTTCGGCCACGGATACTGTGGCGCGCGTCTTTACCGAGAAAATGCGCGATACCCTCGGCCAGAATGTGGTGGTGGAAAACCGCGCCGGGGCCAACGGCCTGATCGGCGCCGAGGCCGTGGCGCGCGCCACGCCGGATGGGCTGACCGTGCTGATCGGCACCAATTCCACCAATGCCGCCGCCGGTGCGCTGTTTAAGCGCGTGCCCTTTGATGTGGAAACCGCCTTCACGCCCGTGTCCACACTGGGCTCTGTCCCCCTGCTGGTGGCGGTGCGCGCCGAATCGAAATGGCAGAACCTGGCCGAATTGCTGGCCGAGGCGAAAGCGAAGCCCGAGGGCATTACCTATGCCTCCGCTTCGTCATCCCAGCAGGTTTCAACCGAACTCATGGCCCATATGGCGGGTGCCAAGATGCTGCGCGTGCCTTATCGGTCATCCCCCTTGGCGGTGCAGGATTTGCTGGCGGGCCGCGTTGATCTTTTCGTGGCAGATCAATTGGTTATCCTGCCGCAAGCGCGGGAGGGGAAGCTGCGTATCCTGGGTATTACCTCACCCCAGCGCTCCGCTATGCTGCCCGAGATTCCAACGGTGGCCGAGGCCGGCAACCTGCCGGGCTATCAGATCACCGCTTGGTTCGGGCTTTTCGTGCCCGCCGGCACCCCGGCGATTGCGGTTTCCCGCCTGAATGCGGCCGTGCGCCGTGCCGGGGAACAGGCGGATTTGCGCGAGAGGCTGTCATCCGGCTTCGGGATGGTGGTGGCGACTTCCACCCCGGAAGAGGCCGCCGCCTTCGTCAAAGCCGAGACCCAACGCTGGACCTCAGCAATTCGTACCGCCGGCATCGAACCGGAATAGACTTTTCCACAAGAGTAAGGCTAGGCTGACACAATGGGACGTACACCTGAAGCGACAGCGGGGTCCCCGCCGTCCGATATCGCCGCCCTTTCCTTCGAGCAAGCGCTCGCGGAACTGGAGACGATTGTGCGGGAATTGGAAAGCGGCAAGGGCGCCTTGGAAGCCTCCGTCGCCGCTTACCAGCGCGGCGCAGCACTGAAGCGCCATTGCGAGGCAAAGCTCGCTGAGGCTGAACAGAAGATCCAGGCGATTGTGGATGGCCCCGCTGGGCCATCGCTTCGGGATGTGGAATAGGGTGCCGCATGGCTGATTCCTCCCAAGCCCTTGCATCGGCCATGGCAGCGGCGGCGGCGGAAATTGATCAGGCGCTTGATAGCCTGATCCCGCCAGCGGAAGGCGATGAGGCGCGGCTATTTGAAGCGATGCGCTATGCCAGCATGGGCGGCGGCAAAAGGCTGCGCGGCTTTTTGGTGCTGGAAGGTGCTGCGCAATTCGGCGTGGCGCGCGATGCGGCTTTGCGTGTCGCGGGCGCGATTGAAATGCTGCACGCCTATTCGCTGGTGCATGATGATCTGCCCTGCATGGATGATGATGATCTGCGCCGCGGCAAGCCCACCGTGCATCGCGCCTTTGATGAGGCAACCGCCGTGCTGGCGGGTGATGCGCTGCAAACCCAGGCCTTTCTGGTATTGAGCGAACCCGATACGCACCCCGACCCCGCCGTGCGCGCGGAGTTGTGCCGCGCCTTGGCACGTGCCGCCGGGGCGCGCGGCATGTGTGGCGGGCAGATGCTGGATATGTTGGCGGAAGCAGCGGGACAGCCTTTGGAAGAAGCGGAAATTGGCCGGCTGCAATTGCTGAAAACCGGCAAGCTGATTGAATTTTCCGCAGAAGCCGGCGCCATTCTTGGCAAGGCCCCCATTCAGCTACGCCACGCGCTTTCCGCCTATGGCCGCGATTTGGGCGCTGCCTTCCAGATTGCCGATGATGTGCTGGATGCGACTGCAACGGCCGAGGAAACCGGCAAGCGCACCGGCAAGGATGCCGATGCAGGCAAGGCGACCTTGGTTGGCCTGCTCGGCCTTGAACGCGCGCGGCTGCAAGCGGAACGCCTTGCGGCGCAGGCGCAAGATCATCTCGATGCCTTTGGGGAGGCGGCAGCGCATTTGCGCGCGCTGGCGGCTTACACAATCACGCGGAGAAGCTGAATGTCACGTCCTGTCACACCGCTGCTTGATCGCGTTACCATTCCAAGCGATTTGCGGAATTACTCCGCCGATCAATTGAAACGTCTGGCCGATGAATTGCGCGCCGAGACGATTGACGCGGTTTCAGTCACTGGTGGGCATCTGGGCGCATCGCTAGGCGTGGTGGAATTGACGGTTGCGATCCACGCGATTTTCGACACGCCGCATGACAGGCTGATCTGGGATGTTGGCCACCAGGCCTATCCGCATAAGATCCTGACCGGGCGGCGGGATCGTATTCGCACGCTCCGCCAGGGCGGCGGGCTTTCCGGCTTCACCAAGCGGAGTGAGAGCGAATACGACCCCTTCGGTGCGGCGCATTCTTCCACCAGCATTTCTGCCGGTCTTGGCATGGCGATTGGCAGCCAGTTGCAGGGCAAGGAACGCAATGTGATCTCCGTCATTGGTGACGGGTCCATGAGTGCGGGCATGGCCTATGAAGCGATGAACAATGCCGGCGCATCCAAGGCGAATCTGATTGTCATTCTGAACGATAATGACATGTCCATCGCGCCGCCGGTGGGCGCGATGAGTGCCTATTTGTCCAAGCTGATTTCATCGCGCCCTTTCCTGTCGCTGCGCGAGATGATGGCGCGGTTGGCGCGGCGTTTCCCGGCACCTTTGGAGCGTGCGGCGCGACGGGCGGATGAATATGCGCGCGGGTTGCTGACTGGTGGCACACTGTTCGAGGAATTGGGCTTCTATTATGTCGGCCCGGTTGACGGGCATGATCTGGACCATTTGCTGCCCATTCTGCGCAATTTGCGTGACAGGGATCAGCAAGGCCCGATCCTGCTGCATGTGGTGACGCAAAAAGGCAAGGGCTATGCGCCGGCAGAATCCTCGCCCGACAAATATCATGGCGTGGTGAAGTTCAATGTCGTCACCGGCGAACAGGCCAAGGCGCCACCCGGCCCGCCTTCCTTCACCAAGGTCTTTGCCACATCCCTGATTGCGGAAGCGGAAGCGGATGATCGGATTGTCGCCATCAACGCCGCCATGCCATCCGGCACCGGGCTTGATCTATTCGCCAAGAAATTCCCGCGCCGCAGCTTTGATGTCGGCATTGCCGAACAACATGCGGTGACCTTTGCCGCCGGGCTTGCGACGGAAGGCTTGAAGCCGTTTTGCGCGATTTATTCCAGCTTCCTGCAACGTGCCTATGACCAGATCATGCATGATGTGGCGCTGCAATCCCTGCCGGTACGCTTCGCCATTGATCGCGCCGGGCTGGTGGGCGCGGATGGCGCGACGCATGCGGGTTCCTTTGACATCGCCTATCTCGGCTGCCTGCCCAATATGGTGCTGATGGCCGCGGCCGATGAGGTTGAGCTGATGCATATGGTCGCGACCAGTGCGGCGATTGATGATCGGCCAAGCGCTGTGCGCTATCCGCGCGGTGAGGGTTTTGGCCTTGCGCTGCCCGCGCGCGGTTCCGTGCTTGAAATCGGCAAGGGCCGTGTGCTGCGCGAAGGCACGGCGATTGCCATTCTTTCTTATGGCGCGCGTTTGCAGGAATGCATGAAGGCGGCTGATGAATTGGCGACCCATGGGCTTTCCTGCACGGTCGCTGATGCGCGCTTCGCCAAGCCGCTGGATACCGCGCTGGTGGAACGCCTGGCGCGGGAGCATGAGGTACTGATTACGATTGAAGAAGGTTCCATGCTCGGCTTCGGCAGCATGGTGATGCATCATTTGGCGACGCATGGTCTGCTGGATCGCGGGTTGAAAATCCGCCCCATGTGCCTGCCGGATGTCTTCATTGATCACGACGCGCCGCGCAAGCAATATGATCAGGCAGGGCTGAACGCGCCGCATATTGTGGCGATGGCGCTCAGCGCGCTCGGCAAGGCGGAGATGCAATTGCCCGCTCGCGCGTGACGCGCGACGTCAGGCTTTCTTGGCACCAAGCCTGACGCCGGCCAAACCTTCAATCACCTTCACCACGGAAGAGCCATCTTCCTTGCCGTAGCCGGCCGTGCGCGCCATTTGATAAAATTGCTGCGATACATTCGCGAGCATCATGGGCACGCCAAGCGCCTTGGCGAGCGCGGTCTGCAATTCCTGATCCTTGTAGGAAATATCCGTGGTGCCGGAGGGTGAAAAATCCCGCGCCACCATGCGCGGCCCGGCGCGTTCCAAAGCTTCCGATCTGCCGGTGCTGACGCGCAGCACATCAATCACGCGTTCGGGGTCAAGCCCGGCCTTGGCACCGAGCACCATGCCTTCCGCAACCGCCACCACCTGGATTTGCAGCAACATGTTATTGATGAGTTTCATGGCGAGGCCAGCACCAAGATCGCCCATGTGAAAGACATTGGCACCCATGGCGCGGAACATGGGTTCACAGGCGGCGAAAGCCTTTGCTGGGCCACCGCAAATTACCGAAAGCGTGCCGGCTTCAGCGCCCTTGGTGCCGCCGGAAACGGGCGCATCCAGCAGCATGATGCCCTTGGCTGAGAGTTCCTCACCCAGCGCACGCAGCGCGGTGACATCCACCGTGCTCATGCAAATCACGATATGGCCAGGCGCGGCGCCAGCGGCGAAGCCTCGGATCACGGATTCCGCTTGTGCCGTGGTTTCCACCATGCAGATGGAATACGCGCATTGCCGCGCAATGGCTTCAGGCGCATGCGCAACCTCAGCGCCCGCTTCTGACAGCGCCTGCACCTTGCGCGCATCAATATCATGCACCACCAGGCCAAAGCCGGCCTTCAACAGATTGCGCGCCATTGGGCCACCCATGGCGCCAAGCCCGACAAAGCCGATCTTACCCGCCATGATCAAATCCCCCCTGTCACATCAATGGTGAGGCCCGTGACGAAATCCGCATCCGATGATGCCAGGAAACACAAAACCTTCGCCTGATCGCTTGCGAGCCCCATGCGGCGGAGCGGCGTGCGGTTGATATCAGCTTCACGTTCTTCCGGCGGCTTCTGATGCCAGCGCGGGCCGATGCGTTCCGTGAGCGTGGTTGCCGGCGCAATCGCATTCACATTGATGCCATGCCGCCCCTGTTCCATCGCAAGCTTCTTGGTGAAGGCGGCAATGCCCCCTTTCGCGGCAGCATAGGCGGAGGAACTCGCCTCACTCAGCCCGCGTCCCGCGATGGAAGCGAGGTTGACGATCTTGCCGGCTTTCTGCCGCTGCATCACCGGCAGCACAGCATGGGTGAACAGGAACGTGCCGGTCAGGTTGAAATGCAGCAGCGCCTGCCAATCCTGAAAGCTAAGTTTTTCCGTGGTGGCGGCGGGATCGGCGATGATGGTGCTGCCACCCACGGCATTCACCAGAATATCAATGCGGCCATGGCGGCGCGCAACATCTGCGACCAGCGCATTTACCTGCGCTTCATCCAGCGCATCGGCAGGTACAGATTCCGCAGTGCCGCCATGTGCGGCGATGCTGGCATTAATGGCGGCGACCGCATTG
This sequence comes from Pseudomonadota bacterium, assembly GCA_041174145.1. Lineage (GTDB taxonomy): Bacteria > Pseudomonadota > Alphaproteobacteria > Acetobacterales > Acetobacteraceae > Neoroseomonas. The sequence continues at coordinate 11,891 of JBEDHL010000125.1, read as the reverse complement.
GCAAGCTTCGCCTCATCCTTATCCACCATCACCACCAACGCGCCCTCGGCGGCCATGATATCGGCGCTGGCGCGGCCAATGCCGCTGGCTGCCGCAGTAATGATCGCGATCTTGTTCTGGAAACGCATCACGCCCTCCCTCCCCTGGTTGTGGCGCGGCTTTCAGCTTTATTCCGCCGCTTGTTGCATCCGCCCGCCAAAGCGTGGCGCCACGTTTTCCATGAAAAGGCGGATGGAATTATTGGTCTGCGCAGCACTCATGGGGCCCAGGCGGAAGGAACAGATCACGCCGCCAACACCCGTGGCTTCAATTTCCGCCATGCGCGCCGCTACGGTTTCGGGTGCGCCGCAAATCAACGCATGTTCGGGATTGGTGCGCGCGGGCGGCGCAGTTTCCTTTTTCATGATCACGCCTTGTTCGGCGTAGATCTTTTCCCGCATGGCCTTGCGCTGCGCCTGCATGGCTTCAAAGGCGGGGATCGCGATGCGGCGCGCTTCCTCATCAGTGTCGGCCACCACCACATTGCGCCAGACCCAGCTTTCATCAAGGCAATGCGCGATATGCGCGGCATCGAAACCTGCTTCCGCCAGCGTGGTGCGATAGGCAGCCAGGCGTTTTTGAGTGGTTTCCAGCGATTGCACATTCATGAGGAATGGCAGGCCGCGCCGCGCCAGATGCAGCGCGCCATCTTCAGATGATGCCGCGCGGATCACATAAGGATGCGGCTTGGTGAAGGGCGTGGGGCGCAGCCGCGGCACGTTCAAATCCCAGAACTTGCCCTTATGCTGAAAACCATTCGGGCTGGTCCAGGCCTGCAGCATAATGCCTTCGGCTTCTTCATAGCGTTCCAGCGCTTCTTCCGCCGGGATGCCATAGCCCTGGTATTCATAGACATTATAGGCCGTGCCGCGCCCAAGCCCGACAATCACGCGCCCGCCGGAAAGATTATCCAAAAGCGACATTTGTTCGGCAAGCCGCATCGGGTGATGCAGCGATACCTGCGCCACTGCAAAACCCACCTTGATGCGCTTGGTCGCGGAAAGCACGGCGGCGGCGAAAGTCACCGGGTCCACATAGGCGCAATTGCCATCAAAGTGATGTTCAGCAAGCCACAGCACTTCAACGCCAAGCTCATCGCAAAGCCTGGCCTCCGCGACGCTTTCCGCAATCACGCGCTGATCGCCGGCAGGATCGCGGCTTTCTGGAAAAAGGAAATTGCTGAAGCGCAGCATGGCGGTCTCCGCAGCCTGGATAGCCAAAGACTAGATCATGCCCGCCAATGCGCAAGTTTTTTCCTTGCCGTGTATCGCCCATCGCGCTGTAATCCAGCGAAATCACGGGGAGGCTTAGGCATGTTCGGCAGGCGCGCAATGCTGGCAGCGGGTTTGGCTGCACCCGCGGTCAAGGCACAAGCGCAGGAAAGGCCAATCCAGATCATGGTGGGCTTCACGCCAGGCGGGAATATTGATCTCGCCGCGCGCATGGCGGCACCTTTCCTCGAAAAATACCTCGGCGGGCAGCAGATTATTGTCGTCAATCGCCCCGGCGCTGGCGGCATGATCATGTTGAATGAGGTCTCGGCCGCGCCGGCCGATGGGCGCATTGCGGCCCTGGTTTCCCTGCCTGCACTGGTGACCGCGCTTTATGACAATACGCCGCGCTATCGTGTGGAAAGCTTCGCCTATGTCGGGCTTTTGACCGATGAGCCCTACACCATCTTCGTCGCCCCCAATTCCCCCTATCGTAGCCTGACCGATCTGATCGAAGCCGCACGCGCGCGGCCCGAGGAAATCACCATGGCCGGCGCGGGCATTGGCAGCGCGCCTCATCTGGCACTGATGCAATTGGAAAACGCCTCAGGCGTGCGCTTCACCTGGCTGCCCACCACCGGCGCTGGCCAGGCGATGCAATTGGTCCAGGGTGGGCATGTGGTGGGCTCGATTTCCACCGTCAGCCTGACCGTGCGCGCGCATCTGCAAGGGAGTCTCCGCGTGCTGGCACTCATGGAAAAGCAGCGCTGGGACAAGGCGGGGGATTTGCCGACAGTGGCGGAGGCCGGCTTCCCTCTGGCGGCCGGTTCCGCGCGCGGCTTTGCGCTGCCCGCCGCAACGCCGGAACCCATCCTGGCGCGCTGGGAAGAAGCAGTGCGCCGCACGGCGGAAGATCCGGAATTCCGTGCCATTGCGGAACGGGATTTCCTGATCGTGCGGCACATGAACCGCACAACCATGCGCGGCTTTGTGGATGAGCAATACGCTGCCTATGGTCAAATGTGGCAGCGCACGCCCTGGAAGAAATAGCGCAGCTAATCAGCCGCGCCACATCCCGCCACCATCCACATCCACCACCGTGCCATTCACATAAACGCCACGGGGGCTCGCCAGGAATACGGCCAGATCGGCGATTTCGGCTGATTCAATCGGGCGGTTGAAGGGCAGGCCAGTGATGGTTTCCGCCCAGCGTTCCTCATCGCCAAATTTTAGCTTCGCATTGACGCGCGCCTGGGTGATCATGCGGTCGGTCTTGGTCACGGCCGGATTGATGCCGACAACCTTCACGCCATTGGCCTGCGTCGCCGCGCCCAAAGCCTGCGTGAAAGCAATCAGCGAAGCATTGCCCGCGCCGCCGCAAATATAGCCGGCCTTGGGTGAACGCCCTGCCATGCCGATGATGTTCACCACCGCGCCGGCCTTGCGTGCTTCCATCGCCGGCAGATAAAGCTGGCACAGGTGAATATAGCCAAACACCTTCAGGCTCCAGGCTTCCTGCCAGCGCTGGATGGAAATATCCTGCAAGCGCCCTGATGGAATGGCGCCGGCATTATTCACCAGCACATCAATATTCGGGAAAGCCGCATGCAGCCTTTCGCGTTCTTCAACGCGGGAAAGATCAGCGGCGAGGGTTTCAACCCGCACCTGCGAAAGCGCGCGCACCTTATCGGCAGCGGTCGCGAGTGCCGCCGTATCGCGCGCTGTCAGCACCACATCGCAGCCTTCCCGCGCGAAGGCTTCCGCGCAAGCCAGACCAATGCCTTTTGATCCACCCGTGACAAGCACACGCTTGCCGGCAAGTTGCATATCCATGTTCACACCACCAATTCAATGAGGAAGGGGCCCGGACGGGCAAAGCTTTGGCTCATGAGATCCGCGACCTGATCAAGCGTGGTGGCCTGCGCGGCTTCCACGCCCATGCTTTCCGCCATTTTCACCCAGCCGATATCAGGATTACCGAGGTCCATCATATCCATCGCGGTGCGGCCCGGATTGGCGCCGACATTGCGGTATTCGCCAAGCAGGATCGCGTATTTGCGGTTGGAAATGATCACAGTCGTCACGGGCAGCTTTTCACGTGCCTGAGTCCAAAGCGATTGCACCGTATACATGGCCGAACCATCGGCCTGCATATTGATCACGCGCCGGCCACCGCCGCCCACCGCCGCGCCGGTTGCCAGCGGCATGCCGCAGCCAATGGCGCCACCCGTGATCTGCAGCCAATCATGCGGCGGCGCGTTATGGGTTTCGGGGAAGAAGCCGCGGCCATAGGAAACGCTCTCATCCGCAATGATCGCCCCTTCCGGCATCAGCGCACCGAGTACGCGCGCGAGCCCTTCCGGCGTTGGCGCACCGCGCACCACTTCCGGGCGCGGGCCGCGATCAGGAATGGCGATGGCAGGCGCGCCCAGTTCCTCGGCCAGCGCGGCCAAGGCGACTTCGGCGTTATGTTCATAGCGCGTCAGCACATGCACTTCGGCATTGGGCGGGTAATGCAGCGAAGGCTTGCCCGGATAGCCAAAGAAGCCAACCGGCGCCTTGGCATTCACCAGGATCAGATGCTCCACCCATTTCAGCGCATCCACCGCCTGGTCCACGTAATAAGGCACGCGTTCGAGCGCGATGCGCCCGCGCCCGCGTTGGGTACGGCCGTTTGAGCCTTCCGCCATCAACCGGGCGCCAGTGGCCTCAGCAATGCGATAGGCGTGCAACTGCGCGCCTTCGCGGAGACTCGGCCCGCCTAGCAGGATCAGCACATTCTTCTTCTCACGCAGGATGCGCGCGGCGTTGCGGATGGCATGCGGGTCCGCTTCCGGCACCGATGGCACCGGCAGGGCTGCCGCCACCACGCCGCCATCATTCCAGGCGGTATCGGCGGGCAGGATCAGGGTCGCGATTTGGCCAGGCGAAGTGCGCGCCGCTTGCACCGCCACGGCCGCATCAGCGCCCACCTTGGTTGAATCGGTTGAAGTCCGCACCCAGGCGGAAACGCCGCGGGCGAAGCCTTCGGTATCGGCGGTCAAAGGCGCATCATAGGGGCGGTGATAGGTTGCGTGATCGCCCGTGATATTCACAATGCCAGACCGCGCCCGGCGCGCATTATGCAGATTGGCCAGGCCATTCGCCAAACCAGGCCCGCAATGCAGCAAGGTGCAGGCGGGCTTTTCCGCCATGCGCCAATAGCCATCGGCCATCCCGGTCACGATATTTTCCTGCAGGCCCAGCACGCAGCGCATGCCTGGGATCCGGTCCAGCGCCGCCACGAAATGCATCTCACTCGTGCCTGGGTTGGAGAAGCATACATCAACCCCACTACCTATGAGTGTATGGACTAGGCTTTCCGCACCATTCATTGCCGACTCTCCACTTGGCGTTTCGGGGCGCAGCCTGCGCCGAGGGGCGGTTTCCGGCAAGATGCGGGGCTTGCTTTGCGGTAATTTCGCCGTAATTTGCGGCCACTAAACACAATGCGGTGAAAACGCCGCCTCTGGGGGAGCTTTCCGGTCATGCCTCGTTTGGCCGTTGCCTTTTTTGCATCGGGCTTTGCCGCATTGCTGTGCCAGATTGTCTGGCAGCGGATGCTTGGCATTTTCGCGGGGTCCGACACGATTTCCGCTGCGCTTGTGGTTGGTGCCTTCCTGGCCGGGCTTGGCATTGGTTCGATCATTGGCGCCAAAATCGCGGACCGCATCACGCCGGCCCGCGCTTTGATTGGCTTTGCGCTGGCGGAAACCGGGGTTGGGCTTTTCGCCCTGCTGTCCAAGGCATTCCTTTATGATTGGCTGGCGACAGATTTGGCCGGGGTGGTAGATGACCCGGCGATGATCTTCGCGCTTTGCTTCGCCGGGCTTGTGCTGCCAACAACGCTGATGGGCGCGTCCCTGCCACTTTTGGCGCGCGCGGTATCAACGGCTTTGGATACGGTAGCAGAACGCATCGGCACGCTTTACGGGTTGAATACCTTCGGCGCTGGGCTTGGCGCGCTGCTGGGCGGCTGGTTGCTGGTGGGCAATCTTGGCTTTGTCGGCGCGCTTTGGCTTGCCGCGGGGCTTGAGATTTTCGCTGCGCTGGTGGCGCTTTCCATGCTGCCGCAACTCCGTGGCCTGCCCCTGCCCGCGCCCAGCCCTGCGAGCAAGGATGGGGATGCGCCCTTTGGTAGCCTGCCTTTGTGGTGTTTCCTGGTCTTTCTATCCGGCTATGTGATTGTGGCGCTGGAAATCCTCTGGGTCCGCATCATGGGCCAGGTGGGGCAATACCACGCCTATCTTTTCCCGACCGTGCTTGGGATTTTCCTGCTGGCGGATGGGCTTGGCATGGCGGTGGCGGCGCGCATGGTGCGCGGCTTGAAGGACCCTCGCCCGGCGTTTTTCATCACCCAGGGGGCGGGTTTCGTGCTGGCCACGCTGCTGCTGGCGGCGCTTTGGCTCGCCATGCCCCATTGGCCGGTTGCTGATTTGATGGCAGTGGATCATTCGCGCCTCCATGGCAGGGCGCTGGCCATGATGATCTTCCTGGCCGTGGTGGTGGTTGGTCCGCCTTCCTTCCTGATTGGCATGACCTTCGCCTTTGTGCAGCGCGCCGTGCAGCAGGATTTGGCGAGTGTCGGCACACGAGTTGGCTGGGTGCAATTGGCCAATATTGCGGGCAATGCAGCAGGGTCCATCGTCACTGGGCTAATTACGCTGCATTTCCTGGGCACTGCCGGCACACTTAAGCTGCTCGCAGTGCTGTCGCTGCTGTTGCTGTTAGGCTGGCTATGGCATGGCGGCTGGCAGCGCCGAGCGGAATTGGGGCTCGCGCTTGCGACTATCCTTGCCCTGTTCCTGATCCCGGGCAATGCTGGGCTTTGGTCGCGCATGCATGCCGAAGGGCCCGGGCATCGAGTAGCCTGGGCCGAGGATCGTTCAGGTGTGGCCTTCTTCCGCGATAGCCATGGCGCGGATGGCGTGGCGGAGGGCCCATTTTTCATTCAGGGTTTCAGCCAGGGGCGCATTCCCTTTCTGCCCATCCACCAATTCCTGGGCGCGGTCGGACCGCTTGTGCATCCCAACCCGAAAAATGTGCTGGTGATTGGCGTGGGCAGTGGAGGTACGCCCTGGGCGGCCGGTATCAGACCAGAAAGCCAGATCCGCGCCATTGAATTGGTCGCGCCCGTGCTGACCGCGCTTGAAGAAATTGGCCGCCAATATCCTGAAGGCCCCATTGCGCGCATGTTCAAGGATCAGCGCTGGCAGATGGAATATGGCGATGGGCGCCGCACGCTGGCCAAGGAAGAAACGCGCTACGACATCATTGAAGCGGATGCGATCCTGCCGCAGGGGTCGCATTCCGGCTTGCTCTATAGCGCGGAATTCATTGACCAAGCACGCCGACGCTTGGCGCCTGGCGGGCTTTACATCCAATGGGCGCCAACCCAGCGCGCAGTTGAAACCTTCGCGTCTGTCTTCCCCCATGCGCTGCTGCTGATGCCAGCGGGGGTTATGATCGGGTCAAATGAACCGATTCCCTATGATCCAGCCAGGCTTGCGGCGGAATTCACCAAGCCCGCGCATCTCGCGCATTTGCGGGCGGGCAATACGCAGTTCAGCGATTGGGTAGGCCTATTTGCGGATGCACCGCTGCGCTGGCTGCCGGGCCAACAACGCCAGGAACCGCCGCTGACGGATGTTTTCCCGCGCGATGAGTTCTATTTGAACAATCCGGGCGCAGGCACCGATCATTACGTGCGTAGCCGCAATTCTACGGGGCAGCGCCGCGCTGGCCTGGAATAGGCAGCGCTTACGCCGCTGAAATCATCCGCGGTGTCGCATCCAGCGGAATAGTCATTACTGCGACGAAACCTTCCGCGCCATAGGTCAGGGCAAGGCTGCCATTAAGGGCGCGTTCCACCTGCCCTTTGATCAGCCCGGTTCCAAAACCTTTGCGTTCCATGGTTTCAACCAATGGGCCACCGCTTTCACGCCATTCCAGCCTGATATGGCGGCCTGCGCCTTCACCCATGATCATCCAGGAAACAGCAACCTTGCCCGCTGCGTCTGAAAGCGCACCATATTTCACCGCATTTGTCGCCAATTCATGCAGCACAAGGCCAAGCGCCACAGCCCCCGCAGGTGAGACGATCATTTCCGGTCCCGCCACGCTGGCACGTTCCGGTGCCGATAGATGCGGGTCAAGTTGCTGCTTCACCAAATCTTGCAGCATCACATCGCCCCAATCTTCCTCCGCAATGATTTGATAAGACCGTGACAGGGAGAGCATTCGTCCCGTCAGCAATTTGCCGAATTCTTCCGGCGGCCTATCTTCCCGGAGCGTCTGGCGGGTCAGGCCCATCACCACTTGCAGCATATTGCGCACGCGATGGTTCAATTCATTCACCAGCAAACTTTGCTGTTCACGCGCTTCCACCGCTTCAACCAATTGCGTCACATCCAGCAGTGTCAGCAACACACCATCCGCATTGCCTTCGGCATTCAAGTAAGGCTGGCTGCGCAGCAGGTAATGCGCGGTATTATCCCGGCTGGAAAGGCGCCGCTCAGGCGGCTTGGCACCGGCCAGCACAGCCTTCGCATCAGCCAGTAGCGGCGCTGTAGCAAGCGAACCCGCTATATCCTGGAATGGTCTGCCGCGGTCTGAAGGCAATAGGTTGAACAAATCCTTCACCGCCGGCGTGAAACCGCGAATCAGCAGATCATTGCTTAAAATGATCGTGGCCGGGCTGCTTGCGTCAAATAGATTACGCATATCCGAATTGGTACGATCCAATTCTTCAACCTTGGCCTGCAATTCCTGATTGACCGTTTGCAATTCCTCATTGACGGATTGCTGTTCCTCCTTGGAGGTTTCCAACTCCTCATTCGCGGATTGCAATTCCTCGTTTACCGAGACGAGTTCTTCATTGCTTGAACGCAATTCCTCAACCGCGGTTTCATATTCCTCGATCAGGGTTTGCAGTCTTTCGCGGGTTTCGCGCAATTCGCGTTCAGCGGCAGCGGCCGCGGCTTCCACAGTACCGGGAGCCGGCGCGGGGGCCACTTCCGGCGCATCCATTTCGTGGAATACCACCAGGAAAAGCGGTTCCGTCGGATCTGCATCGGCAAGCGGTTCAACGGTAATGCCAACCCGGCCCGACTTGCCTATTCCTTCAGGATCAAGCCCCAGGCGGGATACCACGCGCCTGGTCTGCAAGGCTTCCTGCATGGCGGTGCGTAAATCCAGCCGCAAGCCACGCCGCGCCAAAGCCAATAGGCTCCGCGTGGGCTGGCCCGCAGCCGGTTCCAGAAAGCGGCCCGTATGGGCGGAGAAATGAATAATTTCCCCTTCCTGATTGATTACCACATGGGCGGGGGCGAAGCGTTCAAGAATGGCGGCATCCGCGCTTGATCGAATGGCGCGGCCCATATCGCCGGGCTGCGGCGGCAGGGCGCGCGGCGGCATACGAAAACCGGGGGGCAGGCTTGGCATGGGCAGGCGGTGCAGGCGCGGCGCGTGATCGCGGCGCTGGTAAAGGCGGAATTGCTTATCAACAGGGCGGAACAAATCGCCGAATTGGCCAGCACTTTCAGCCCCACCCAAAAACAGGAAGCCGCTTGGCCGAAGGGCAAAATGAAATAGCGGGAAGACTTCCTTCTGGGTCTCAGCGTCAAGATAAATCAGCAAATTCCTGCAAGAAACCAGATCCAATTTCGAAAAGGGCGGGTCGCGCAACAAATTATGGACCGAAAAAGTGCAAATATCGCGGATGGCCTGCGTAATCACACGGCCAGAACCTGAACGTTGAAAGAAGCGTTCCAGCCGCTCAGGCGGCACTGCATCCAATTGGGCGATTGTGTAATGCCCAGCGCGGGCAATTTGCAACGCGTTTTCATCAATATCTGTGGCGAAGATTTGTAATCTTGGCGGGCTGCGCAGGCCAGCGGCATATTCGCTCAACAGCATCGCAATGGAATAGGCTTCTTCGCCTGTGGCGCAGCCAGGCACCCAGACGCGCACCGAATCTTCCGCCCCCTTGCCCTTGAACAGGGCGGGAATGATTTTTTCGGCAAGGCTCGCGAAGGCATCCTTGTCGCGGAAGAAATCCGTCACATTAATCAGCAGATCGTGCAGCAATTGCCGCGCTTCTTCATGGTCACCGCTCAGCTTTTGCGCGTAATCGGTGATATCGCCCACCTGCAACACCTGCATGCGGCGCTGCACGCGGCGGAGAAAACTGCTTTCCTTATAGCCAGAAAAATCATGCCCAAGGTCGCGGCGCAGCACATCACAAATGGCCCGGCGCGCCGCCAGGATACGCGCCGAATCGGCAGGCTGCCGGCTGCTTTCTGAGGTGAGCAGCGCCAGATCCTGAAAACCCTTGGCATAGGCGGCAAGCGCGGCCGGAATATCCTTGGCCGGCAAGACCAGATCCACCAGCCCACCGCTGATCGCGCTTTTGGGCATATCAGGATAGCCCGGCGCATCATTCACGCCACCTTGGGCAATGGTCAGGCCGCCATGTTCCTTGATGGCCTTGATGCCAAGCGTACCATCCGTGCCAAAGCCTGAAAGCACCACACCAACAGCGCGTTCCTTCGCAGCCAAAGCGACCGCAGAAAACAACCCATCAATCTGATGCAAATCCCGATGCGTTTTGGCTTGCGGCAGCAGGATAAGCCTATCTTCCTGCATACCCGCCGTCACACCGGGCGGTATGACCAATACGTGATCCGGCAGGATCTGCTGGCCATTCTGCGCGTTTTCTACCGGCAGGGCGGAATCCCGCGCGAGTATTTCCGCGAGCGAACTTTCGCGGTCAGGATCAAGGTGCATTTGCACAATGTAGCTGATGCCGCTGCCAGGAATGGCGGCATGAAGTAGGGCGCGGAGCGGTTCAATGCCGCCCGCTGAGGCACCGATGGCGGCAAAAAGACGTGCAGAATCCAAATAAACGGCCTCCACACCGCGCAAACAACATTACACACTCAACCTAACAGGGAAAGCACGATCAAGCGCATCACCAAAGATTGTACAGAAAGCTGAAGTGTAGGGGGCGCAGCCCCTACATCCCAAGCGCGCGGCGATAAAGATCCAGCAGCGTTTCCTGTTCTTCCACTTCCGCCGGTTCCTGCTTGCGCAGGCGGATCACGGCGCGCAGCACCTTCACATCAAAGCCAGCTGATTTCGCTTCGGCGAAAATATCCTTGATGTCGCTCGACAGCGCCTTTTTTTCTTCTTCCAGGCGTTCGACGCGTTCAACAATGGAACGCAGCCTTTCGCCGGCAATGCCGCCGACTTGGGTATTGTCATCGGTGGTGGGAGCCTTGGCCATTCTACGTTCCTCAGTATGAAGGCCGGAGGCTTTAGCCTTAGGGGCGCCGGCCATCAATGCTGCCCCTGCCCGGAAGCCGCGAATTTCGCCTTTTGCTCCGGCGATGCTTCCTTCTGGTACTGCGCCTGCCATTCCTTATAGGGCATGCCGTAGATGATCTCCCGCGCTTCGGGGTCGGTCAGCGGCAAGCCCTTTTCCTCGGCCGCGGCGCGGTACCATTTGCTCAGGCAATTCCGGCAGAAGCCCGCCAAGTTCATCATATCAATATTCTGCACGTCGTGGCGTGAGCGCAGATGTTCCACCAGCCGTCGGAAAGCGGCGGCTTCCAATTCTGTTTGGGTCGCTTGGTCGAATTCGGGCATCGGGGCCTCCTGAACTATCGGGCTATAGATGGCCCATTCGGCGCGACTTCGCCATACTCAGGGTGACAAAGGAATAACGCCATGGCCTTTACCGATGCATCCGCCCGCGCCGCCCTTCGCCAGGTGTTCGACGCCGCCATTGCCAGCGCCGATCCGCGCCAGGTGTTGGCGCGGCATTTGTCGGAACGCCCGCGCGGGCGGGTGATTGTGCTGGGGGCGGGGAAATCCGCCGCTGTCATGGCAGCAGCGGTGGAGACCGCCTGGCCCGATGCGCCAATTGAAGGCTTGGTTGTCACCCGCTATGCCCATGGCTACCCGACGCGGCGGGTGCGCGTGCTGGAGGCATCCCACCCTGTACCCGATGCCGCGGGGGCCCGCGCGGCGACAGAATTGCTGGAAGTGGCGCGCGGCGCGGGGGCGGATGATCTGGTGCTGTTTCTGGTCTCGGGCGGCGGGTCTTCGCTGACGACGCTGCCCGCGCCGGGCCTGACGCTGGAGGAGCTGATTGCGGTGAATAAGGCGCTGCTGGCCTCCGGCGCCACCATCCATGAAATGAACTGCATCCGGCGGCATCTTTCGGCCTTTTCCGGCGGGCGGCTGGCGGCGGCGGCGCATCCGGCGCGCGTGGTGACGCTGGCGATTTCCGATGTGCCGGGGGATGACCCGAGTGTGATCGCCTCTGGCCCCACCGTGCCGGACCCGACCAGCTTCGCCGATGCGCGCGCCTTGGTGGCGCATTATGGGATGAAGCTGCCGGAAGCCGTGCAGGCACATCTGGCGGCGGGGGCGGAAGAAAGCCCGAAGCCCGGCGATCCCCGGCTTGGGACACCGGATTACCGCTTCATCGCCACCCCCGCCATGGCGCTTGAAGCCGCCGCCACCGCCGCGCGCGGGCTTGGCCTGACCCCGCTGATCCTGGGCGATGCCTTGGAGGGCGAGGCGCGGGAATTGGGC
>JBEDHL010000124.1:0-3585 GCA_041174145.1 Pseudomonadota bacterium | reverse complement strand
CCTTCAAATTGGGTGGTCAGAAAAGCCCGGATGGCATCCAGCGCAACCTCGATCCCCGTCGTGCGGGCGCCGAGGCAGGCGATATTGGCGTTGTTATGGGCGCGGGTGAGCCGCGCTTCGGTCGCGTTATGCAGCACGGCGGCGCGAATACCGGGATGGCGATTGGCGGCGATCGCCATGCCAATCCCGGTGCCGCAGACCAGAATGCCGAAGCCTTCGGTGCCCGCCACCCTGGCGCAAACCGCATGGGCGAAATCCGGGTAATCCACCGATTCAGGGCCATGGGTGCCAAGGTCATCAAAGCTCAGCCCCTCGGCTTGCAGGGCGGCGATCAGCGCCTGTTTGAGCGGCAGGCCGGCATGGTCGGACGCGATGGGGATGGGCATGGGCGAGACTCCGTTAGCCGGGAGAAGTCGCTTTAACGGAAACTGGAGCGATTTGCAGCCCGGCAGGTCAGCCGAAAACCTTGGCCCAACAATTACGCAGCGCCTGGTCCACCTCAGCCATGCTGACGGGGATGCCCAAGGCGTGCAGGCTGGTCACGCCATGCTCCGCTATCCCGCAGGGCACAATACCGCCGAAATGGCCAAGGTCCGGCGCCACATTCAGCGCCACGCCATGCCAGGAAACCCAGCGCGTGACGCGCACCCCAATGGCGCCGATCTTGGCCTCCTGCCCTGTTGCCTTGTCCTCGACCCAAATGCCAACGCGGCCTTCGCGCCTTTCGCCCTGTACGCCAAAATGGGCCAGCGTCAGGATCAGCCATTCCTCCAGCCCTGCCACAAAGGCGCGGATATCGCGCGGCGGGATGGTGCCATGGGGGTGCTGCAAATCCAGCATGACATAGCCGGTGCGCTGGCCCGGCCCGTGATAGGTCCATTGCCCGCCCCGCCCCGCTTCAAACACGGGAAAGCGGGCATCGCGCAAATCCTGAGGTCGGGCGGAAGTGCCAGCGGTGTAGCTGGGCGGATGTTCCACCAGCCAGACGGCTTCTGGCGCCGCATCGGCGCGAATCGCCGCCGCCCGCGCTTCCATGCGGGAAAGCGTCTCGGCATAGGGGGTGAGGCCCGGCAGGGTTTCCCATTCAAGGGCGGGCGTTGATAGGGGCGCATTCATCGGCTATAGCGCCCGCCTTCTACCTGGTTTGCGGCCATGGCGGAATGGTAGACGCGCCAGCTTGAGGTGCTGGTGGGGGAAACCCCGTGGAAGTTCGAATCTTCTTGGCCGCACCAAATTTCACCCTTTCGGGTGTCGCCGGGTAAGGTAGCCCTCATGGATGATGATTTCCGCAAAGCCGCGCTGGATTACCACCGGCTGCCCCGCCCCGGGAAGCTTTCCATCACGCCGACCAAGCGGATGGAAACCCAGCGCGACCTTGGCCTGGCCTATTCCCCCGGCGTGGCCGCCGCCTGTGAAGCGATAGCAGCCGACCCGCGCGCTGCCTTTGACTATACGGCGCGCGGCAATCTGGTGGCAGTGATTTCCAATGGCACCGCCGTACTGGGCCTTGGCGCCATTGGCGCGCTGGCGTCCAAGCCGGTGATGGAAGGCAAGGCGGTACTGTTTCAGAAATTCGCCGGCATTGATTCGATTGATATCGAAATCGATGAAAAAGACCCCGACAAGCTGATTGAAGTGATCGCGGCGCTGGAACCTTCCTTCGGCGCGATCAACCTGGAAGACATCAAGGCACCCGAATGCTTTGAAGTGGAACGCCGCCTGCGCGAACGCATGCGCATCCCGGTTTTCCATGATGACCAGCATGGCACGGCGATTATCGTCGCGGCGGCGGTGCGCAACGGGCTTTTGCTGCAAGGCAAGCAGCTTGAGGATGTGCGCCTGGTCAATACTGGTGGCGGGGCGGCGGCACTCGCTTGCCTTGATCTACTGGTGGCCATGGGCCTCAAGCGCGAAAACGTCACGATTTGCGATATCGGCGGCGTGGTGCATCGCGGGCGCGATGATCTTGATCCCTACAAGGCGAAATGGGCGATCGAGACGAATGCGCGCAGCCTGCAAGATGCGCTGCCGGGTGCTGATATCTTCCTTGGCCTTTCCGCACCGCGAGTGCTGAAACCTGAATGGTTGAAGCTGCTGGCGCCCAATCCTCTAGTGCTGGCGCTGGCCAATCCTGAACCGGAAATTCTGCCCGAAGCGGTGCGCGCCGCGCGCCCGGATGCGATCGTGGCAACAGGGCGCACGGATTACCCGAACCAGGTCAATAATGTTTTGTGTTTCCCCTTCATTTTCCGCGGTGCCCTGGATGTGGGCGCCACCACCATCAATGAGGAAATGAAGGTCGCCGCTGCTGATGCCATTGCCGCTTTGGCGCGTGTGGAAGCATCAGAAGTGGTGGCGGCTGCCTATGGCGGCCAAGCGCCGATTTTCGGGCCGGATTACATCATCCCGAAACCCTTTGACCCGCGCTTGATTCTGGAAGTGGCGCCGGCCGTGGCGCGTGCTGCCATGGCAAGCGGCGTGGCCACGCGCCCGATCGAGGATTTCAGCGCCTATCGCAGCCGGCTGGAACGCAATGTCTTCCGTTCCGGCAACCTCATGCGCCCGGTGTTCGAAGCCGCGCGTAAGCGCCCGCGCCGCATCGCCTATGCGGAAGGTGAGGATGAACGCACGCTCCGCGCCGTGCAATCCGTGTTGGATGAAGGCATTGCCGAACCCTATCTGATTGGCCGGGCTGAGGTGATTGCCGCGCGCTGTGAGGCGCTGGGGCTCCGCATGTCCATCGGTGACAGCGTGAAAGTGCTGGACCCTGCACGCGATACAACGGTTTTTGGGCCTTTGGTGGATTTGTATCGCAGCAAAGTGTCCCGCCGAGGCGTGCCGCCGGATGCCGCTGGGCGGCGCGTGGCAACCCGCACCGCTGTTGCGGCTTCATTATTGCTGGAAGCGGGGCTGGTGGATGCTGCGCTTTGTGGCGGCACGCAGGATTGGATGGATCAATGGCATCACGTGCTGGATATCATCGGCAAGCGCGATGATGTTGGGCGCGTCTACGCGCTTTCCGGCCTGATCACCCGCAATGGCGAACATATGTTTGTGGTGGATACACACCTGTGCGTGGAACCCTCTGGCGCGCAGATTGCGGAAATGACGCTACTGGCTGCGGAGCAGGTACGCGGCTTTGGCTTGCAGCCGAAAGTGGCACTGCTTTCGCATTCTTCCTTCGGTGCATCCCACGCGCCTTCCGCGCGGCGGATGCGTGAGGCGCTGAGGCTCATCCAGGCGCGCGACCCCGCCTTGGAAGTGGATGGCGAAATGCATGCCGATGCCGCTTTGGTGCCGGCCATTCGTGACCGCGCGGTGCCGGATGGCAGGCTGACAGGGGCGGCAAATTTGCTGGTCATGCCCGGCATCGATGCCGCCAATATCGCCTTCAACCTGGCAAAGGCAGCCACCGATGGGCTGCAATTGGGCCCGCTGCTGCTTGGCATGAAAAAGCCCGTGCATGTGCTGGTGCCAAGCGTGACCGCGCGCGGGATTCTGAACCTGACCGCGCTGGCGGTGGCTGAGGCGAATGGCAAAGGCTGAGCCGCCTTTTCAGTGAGGGGCCCCACCCCCACATCCGTC
>JBEDHL010000123.1:0-7587 GCA_041174145.1 Pseudomonadota bacterium | reverse complement strand
GAGGAAGACAGCAAGCTATTGGATTACGGCGGGCAGGGGCCAACGGTGGTGTTTGTGCCTTCCCTGGTGAACCGCGCCTATGTGCTTGATCTAATGCCGGAAGCTTCGCTGTTGCGTTGGCTGCCGGGGCAGGGGTTTCGCACCCTATTGCTCGATTGGGGCTGGCCGGGGTCGGCGGAGCGCCACTTCACCCTCACGGATTACATTGCGGGACGACTGGAACGCGCGCTGATGGCCGCCCCTGGCCCGGTGATCCTGGCGGGCTATTGCATGGGGGGCTTGCTTGGGCTGGCGCTGGCCTTGCGCCGGCCTGATCTGGTGCGCGGCCTGGCATTGCTGGCGACCCCTTGGGATTTCCACGCCGGGCCGGAAGGCGAAGCCCGCGCCCGCGCCGCCGCCGCTGCCCTGCCTGGGCTGGAGGCACTGATGGAACCCACCGGGGCGCTGCCGGTGGATGTGCTGCAAACCCTGTTCGCCAGCCTTGATCCCTTCGGGATTGCTGAAAAATTTCGCAGCTTCGGCAAGTTGGATCAGGCATCCGCTGCCGCGCGGCGCTTTGTAGCACTGGAGGATTGGCTGAATGATGGCGTGCCGCTGGCCGCCCCGGTGGCGCGGCAATGTATTGGCGGCTGGTATGGCCGGAATGAACCGGCGGGGCTTGCCTGGCGCGTGGCCGGGCAGGTGGTGGAGCCCGCGCAGTGGAAGGGCCCAGCCTTTGCCGCCATTCCGCATCGGGACAGGATTGTGCCCCCGGCTTCGGCCCTTGCGCTGACCGGGCGCTTGCGGCAGGTCAAGCTGCATATGGCGCCCTCGGGGCATATCGGCATGGTCGCCGGCATTTCCGCCGAAACTGCGCTATGGCGGCCCCTGCGCGACTGGTTGCGCGGCTTGTGATATATAAATTGCAACGACCCATTCTTGAGGAAGGATACCAGCCCCCATGACCGAAATCGTCATCGCCTCCGCCGCCCGCACCCCAGTTGGCGCCTTCAACGGGGCTTTTGCCTCATTATCCGCGCACGCGCTGGGCACTGTGGCCATCAAGGCCGCCATGGAACGCGCCCGCATTGAAGGCGCCGAGGTGGATGAGGTGATCCTGGGCCAAATCCTGGCCGCCGGCGCGGGGCAGAACCCGGCACGTCAGGCTTCGGTGAATGCCGGCATTCCAGTGGAACACACTGCCTTTGGTATCAATCAGCTTTGCGGTTCGGGCTTGCGCGCCGTTGCCTTGGCGGCGCAGCAAATTGCCACCGGCGATGCGCGCATTGTCATCGCGGGTGGGCAGGAAAGCATGACCCAGGCGCCGCACGCGCAGCAGCTGCGCGCTGGGCAGAAGATGGGCGATCTTTCCCTGATGGATACCATGCTGCGCGATGGGCTGATGGATGCCTTCCATGGCTATCACATGGGCAATACGGCTGAAAATGTCGCCCGCGCCTTCCAGATCACGCGCGATGAGCAGGATCAGTTCGCGTTCAATTCGCAGCGCAAGGCGGGCGAAGCGATGGCGGCGGGCCGCTTCGCCGATGAAATCGCGCCCGTGACGGTGAAGGGCCGCAAGGGCGATGTCGTGGTGTCCAGCGATGAATATCCGAAGCCGGATACGACAATGGAAATCCTGGGCAAGCTCCGCCCCGCCTTCGCCAAGGATGGTTCCGTCACCGCCGGCAATGCTTCCGGCATCAATGATGGCGCCGCCGCGGTGGTGGTGATGACGGCGGCGGAAGCGGCCAAACGTGGCCTGACGCCGCTGGCGCGCATTGTGTCCTGGGCGACGGCGGGCGTTGATCCTTCCATCATGGGTACTGGCCCCATCCCGGCTTCGCGCAAGGCCTTGGCCAAGGCGGGTTGGAAGATTGATGATCTGGACCTAATCGAAGCCAATGAGGCTTTCGCCGCGCAAGCCATTGCGGTTAACAAGGATCTTGGCTGGGATACCAGCAAGGTGAATGTGAACGGCGGCGCCATTGCGATTGGCCACCCGATTGGCGCTTCCGGCGCGCGCGTACTGACAACGCTGCTGTTCGAAATGCAAAAGCGCAACGCGAAGAAGGCGCTGGCGACACTTTGCATCGGCGGGGGCATGGGTGTTGCCATGTGCCTGGAGCGCTGAGCAGCGTTTACCGCGTTCGACGCAGAAAGGGCTCGCCGGAGCAATACCGGCGAGCCCTTTTCATTTGTGCTGTTTTGGAAGGCTCAGAATTTCGCTACGGATTCAGCGATGGCGCGGCCAACATCCACCGTACCGGCCTGCCCGCCCATATCGCGCGTGCGCGGGCCACCTTCTGCCAGCAGCTTTTCAATCACCGCCAGGATCGCGTCCGCAGCCTGCTTTTCGCCGAGATGTTCCAGCATGATCGCGCCAGACCAGATTTGCCCGATCGGGTTGCAGATGAATTTCCCGGCGATATCGGGCGCGCTGCCATGCACGGGTTCGAACATGGAAGGGAAGTGCTTTTCGGGATTGATATTGGCGCTGGCCGCAATGCCGATGGAACCGGCCACCGCCGGCCCCAGGTCTGACAGGATATCGCCGAACAGGTTGGACCCCACCACCACATCAAACCAATCCGGATGCTGCACGAAATGGGCGCAAAGGATGTCAATGTGGAATTGGTCAGTCGTGATGCCCGGATAGTTCTTCGCCATTTCCGCGAAGCGTTCATCCCAATAGGGCATGGTGAAGGTGATGCCATTGGATTTAGTGGCGCTGGTTACCTTCTTGCGCGCCCTGGTCTTGGCCAATTCAAAGGCGTAGCGCAGCACGCGGTCCACGCCCACGCGCGTGAAGACGCTCTCCTGGGAGACGAATTCGCGGTCTGTGCCCACAAACATGCGCCCGCCGCTGGATGAATACTCGCCTTCGGTATTCTCACGCACCACGATGAAATCAATATCCTTGGGGCCACGGTTCGCGAGCGGCGTGGTGGCGCCTGGCAGCAGCCGGCAAGGGCGCAGATTGACGTATTGATCAAAGCCGCGACGGATCGGGATCAGCAAACCCCAGAGTGAGACGTGATCCGGCACGCCTGGCCAGCCGACCGCACCCAGGAAAATACTGTCACTATCCTTCAACCGGTCCATGCCATCATCCGGCATCATCTTGCCGGTCTTGGCGTAGGTTTCGCAGGACCAATCGTAATGCGTCAGTTCCAATTCAAAGCCGAAGCGCCGCGCCGCGGCATCCAGCACGCGAAGCCCTTCGGGCGTGGTTTCCTTGCCAATGCCATCCCCGGGGATGACGGCGATACGGTGCTTACGTGTGGCCATGGGAATCTCCTGCCCTTTCTTCGGGCTAGTCATAACGTGGGATGCGGGCTTTGCCAGCCCCGGCGGGGTCAGGCTTTGCTTGGTGCTTCTTCAGCACGCCAAGCCTTCAATAGCCCATGGGCCACGGCCAGCAGCGCAGGGCCGATGAATAGGCCCAGAAAGCCAAAGGCGATCAGCCCGCCAAAGACGCCAAGGATAATGAGCGACAGCGGCATTTCGCTGCTGCGCTTAATCAGCAATGGGCGAGCGATATTGTCGCTGCCCGAGACCATGATCAGCCCCCAAAGCGCCATGAATATGGCCCAGCCGAGTTGCCCCTCGCTGTAGAGCCAGCCAGCAGCGCCCAACCAAGCGACGACCACGAGCGGACCCAGCACCTGGCTGATGGAAAAGATCAGCGTCAGGAAGGCAATCATGCCCACCCCTGGCACACCGGCAATGGCAAGGCCGATGCCCATAAGCATTGCTTGCAGGATCCCGGTGCCAACAATGCCCCAAGCAACGCCGCGTACCGCCCCTTCGGCGGCGGCCACGGCATTGCGCCCTGTCTCGCCAGCCAAGCGCCCGGCAATATCAATCACCTCATCAGCTAGCTTGTCGCCGCTAACCCAAAAGGCGGTGGCGACAATTAGCGCGAGCAGGATTTGCACCACACTGGCCGCCGCAGCCTGGCCGATATCCACCAAAAGGCTGGTGATTCGCCCGGCATAAGGCGCCAGCAATTCGGAAAAATCGCCCTGCCAGTGCAATAATTGTGGCCACCAATCTGCTGCGATCCCACCCACCAGCGGTAATCCTGAAAGCCAAGCAGGGGGGGCTTCTGGTAGGCTGGCAAGCAGGTCGCGCACCACCTTTGACGCTTGGGCAATTTGGCCACCGAGTTCAGGGGTGACCGCCAGCGCTGGTATAGCCAAGGACAGGATCAGCAGAAGTAGCATCACCGTGGCCGCGATACCGCGTGGCATGCCGCGCCGGACCATCGCATCACGCAGGGGCCATGTGCCAATGGCGATGAAGCCGCCAAACGCAATGGCAAGGCCAAAGGGTTCCAACACCCGAATCACGCCATACAGCAGCAGGGCCAGTAGCAACAAAACTGCGGCCCGTTCCGCAAGCATGGCAGTTTGCGTATGGCGGATTGATGGGGGCGAAGGCGGTTCGGCGTTTGGCATTGTGTGCTCCTGCCTTGACAGCCAAGCACAAGGCCGACCCTGAGGGGAAGCTTGCAAGGCGGTAAAAATACTGAAGATCAAGCCTGTTCCGATCGCAATGCTAAATTCCAGGCTACGGGAAGATATTTGATTGACGAATGACGCGCGAGACCTGAAGCTTTGATCCCAGAAATAGTGGGGGGAGCGCAATGAGGTTGTTCAGAACGCTTATCTTGGCATGCGGCTTATTGCCGTTATTTCCTTGGCCCTCTGACGCGCAGCGCATCCTGACCATTGGCGCACAATCGGCGCCGTCTGGGATGGACCCGCATTACCATTCCTCCAACCCAAACAACGCCGTATTGCGGCAAATCTTCGAAACCTTGGTGGATTTCGATACATCCGGCCGCTTGGTGCCCCGGCTTGCTGAATCCTGGCGCCCCATCGATGACCTGACTTGGGAATTCAAATTGCGGGAGGGTGTCACATTCCATGATGGCACGCCCTTCACCGCAGAAGATATCGCCTTTTCCTATGCGCGGGTGCCAGGCATCACCAATAGCCCCGGCCCCTTCACCCCCTTTGTGCGCAGCATCGCCGCCATAGAAATTCCCGAGCCGCGCCGGGTCCTGATCCGGACCAAGGAACCCAACCCTTTCCTGGATTGGGATTTATCGAATGTGATGATTCTCTCGCGCAGCCTTCATGCCAGCGCGACCCTTGCCGATTTCAATGCTGGGCGGGCCATGATCGGCACAGGCGCTTATCGGCATGTCAGCTATACGCTTGGCGAAAGGCATGAAATCACACGCCATCCAACCTATTGGGGCGGAGCGCAGCCCTGGGACCGTGTGGTGACGCGTTTCATCAGCAATGCCGGCGCGCGCGTGGCAACCCTGCTTTCTGGCGATGTGGATTTGATTGATTTTGTCCCCGTTCAGGATGTGCAGCGCCTTTCCAATGATGCGCGCCTTGCCGTGTTTGGCGTGGCGAGCAATGGCACCGCCTATCTTTTTCCCGATGCGGCGCGTGACCCTTCGCCCTTCGTCACAGACAAGCAAGGGCGGGTTCTGGAACGCAACCCCTTGCGGGATGCGCGGGTGCGCCGCGCCCTTTCATTGGCCATCAACCGCCAGGGCATTGTGGATCGCTTGCTGATGGGCCAGGGCATGCCGGCGGAACAATTTGCCGCGCCCGCCGTGACGGACCGCGCGCCAGATATGCCACCGCCGCGTTATGATCTTGACCAGGCGCGCAGCCTGCTGCGGGAAGCGGGCTATCCGGATGGCTTTCGTATCACTCTCCATTCCCCGAATGGCTGGTTCGCCTCCGATACCGATGTGGCGCAGGCCATCGCCCAGGGCTGGACGCGCATTGGTATTGAAACCCGCGTGGAGGTTCTGCCGCCTGCCAATCTTTTCACCCGTGCCACCGCGCGGGAGTTCTCGATGTTCATGACCACCTATACCTCCTCGATCGCAGCCAATACGCTGCGTCAGGTATTGATGACCAAAAATAATGAAACTGGCGCAGGCCCCTTTAATCGCCAGCATTATTCAAACCCCGCGATGGATGCGCCGTTGGCGGAAGCTTTGCGCACCATGGATACCAGCCGACGTAATGCGCTGACAGCGCAAGCGATGCGTATTGGAATTGACGATGCCGGCGTGATTCCGATTTTTTATCTCAAGGTTTCTTGGGCAGGGCTCAGGAATAAGGTGAAGTATGATGCCTCACCTTCCTGGTACACCAATGCGCTGCTGGCGAGCCCGCCCTGAACGCCGCGCGACAAGCAGACACAGGAAAGAATGATCAGCATGGCCGATAGCCAAGCCATGGCGCGCATTGCCGCCGCCATTGATGTGAATTTTGACAAGCAGGTGCAGTTTCTGGCGGAGCTGGTGCGCTTCCCGAGCCTACGCGGGCGGGAAGCGCCATTGCAGGATTGGTTTGCGCGCCAAATGGCCGCGCGCGGCTATGCGGTGGACCGCTATACGCTGGCCGATGTGCCACCGCATCCCAAAATGGCGCCCATGGTGGAATGTGATCCTGCTGGCAGCGTGCAGGTGGTGGCCACACACCGCGCCAACAACCCAATCGGGCGCAGCCTGATCTTGCAGGGCCATATTGATGTCGTGCCGGAAGGCCCCGCCGATATGTGGACCCACCCACCCTATGCGGCCGTGATCCGCGATGGCTGGATGTATGGCCGCGGCGCGCATGACATGAAATCGGGCGTGGCGTGCATGGTCTATGCCATGGATGCCATTCGCGATGCCGGGTTTGAACCCGCCGCCGATGTCTATCTGGAAACCGTGACCGAAGAAGAAAGCACCGGCAATGGCGCGCTTTCCACGCTGCTGCGCGGTTATCGCGCCGATGCCGCCTTGGTGCCGGAACCAACCGGCCACACCATCACCCGCAGCCAAACCGGCACCATCTGGTTCCGCTTGAGGGTGCGCGGCATTCCCGTGCATGTGGCGGTCGCGCAGGATGGCAGCAATGCCATCATGTCGGCCTATGTGCTGATCCAGGCGCTTTACGCGCATACGCGCAAATTGAACGAGGCCGCGCGTACCAATCCCTGGTATGCGGACATTAAGGACCCGATCAAATTCAACCCCGGCATTATTCGCGGGGGTGATTGGGCATCATCCACCCCCGCTTGGTGTGAAGTGGATTGCCGCATCGGCCTAGTGCCCGGCACCACGCCTGAGGAAGCCATGGCCGGGATCGAGGCCACGGTCCGCGCCGCCGCCAAGGGTGATGGCTTTCTTGCCAATAACCCGCCCGAGATCGTCTGGACTGGCTTTCAGACCGACCCCTATGTGCTGGAACCGGGTAGTGAGGCCGAGGCAGTGCTCGCCGCCGCCCATGCTGCTGTTCATGGCGGCAAGCTGCCGGAACGGCGCACCACGGCGGTAAATGATACCCGCTATTACGGGCTTTATTTCGATATTCCTGGGCTTTGCTATGGCCCGAAGGGTGAGGGGGCGCATGCCTTTGATGAACGCACCTCGATCGAAGATTTGCGCAAATGCACGCTGACCATGGCCACCTTTATCGCCAATTGGTGCGGCCTTGGCCCGCGCGCATAGGGCGGGTTGGGTCTAAAGATGGGGCGGTTAAGCTTTTTCGGATGATTCAAGCGTTTGGGGGCTTGGAC
>JBEDHL010000122.1:0-12904 GCA_041174145.1 Pseudomonadota bacterium | reverse complement strand
TTGGTCTGGAACGCGACCGTATTTCGTTCTTCCCCATAGCCAAGCGCGCTCTGGATATTGTCGGCGCAGGCCTTGGGCTTGTGGTGCTGGCGCCTTTTTTCCTGATTGTGGCGATGATGGTGCGCGCCGATGGCGGGCCAGCCTTCTTCGCGCATCAGCGCGTTGGGCGCGGTGGCAAGCTTTTCGGCTGCCTCAAATTCCGTTCCATGGTGATTGATTCGCAAGCCCGTCTTGAAGCCTTGCTGGCGAATGACCCTGCGGCGCGCGCCGAATGGGACGCCACGCGTAAGCTCAAGAATGACCCACGTATTACGCGCGTTGGCCGCTTCCTGCGCTCCACCAGCCTTGATGAATTGCCGCAGCTGATCAATGTGCTGCGCGGTGAAATGAGCCTCGTCGGCCCCCGCCCGGTTCAGGAAGCAGAGATTGATCGTTATTACGGCGCCTCGGCGGCGCATTACATGGCGGTGCGCCCCGGCATCACCGGGCTCTGGCAGGTGAGCGGCCGTAGCGAAACATCCTACGAATCGCGTGTGGCGCTTGATGTTGCCTATGTGTCCCGCCCCTCGCTTCTCGCGGATATTGCCATTCTGCTGCGTACACCGGTTGCGGTATTGTCGCGCCGCGGCGCACATTGATGATGATCGGGCGCGGCGTTAACCCCGCGCCCCGTTACTAAGTTCTCGGCTTGCCCAGCTGAAGGGATTTCCAATGGCTGAGGCGCAACTGTCCGAAACCGCGGAACGGGCGGGCGGAAAAAGACTTGTTTCTGGCATTCTGTGGAATGGGCTTGGGCGCGGACTGCCCTTGCTCTTGGCGCTTGTCATAACGCCCTTTCTGGTGAGTGCGCTCGGCGTAGAGCGCTGGGGGCTTTTCACGCTGGCCCTGGCTCTCATTGGTATTTTCGGTGTTTTCGATCTTGGCCTTGGGATGGCGCTGACGCGTGGCGTATCGGAAAAGCTAGGCTCGGGTGCCGTTGAAGAAGCGCGTGCCATGATTGGGGCGACGCTTTTGGCGTTACTGGGCGTATCATGCGTCATGTCGGCAGCACTTTTTCTCACTGTGCCCTGGTTGCTCAGCAAATTCCTCAACGTGCCGGAAGGCTTGCAGCAGGAAGCGATAACCGCCTTTAAATTGCTCGCCGCCGGGGCGCCTTTGGTGGTGTTGAATGCCGCCCTATGGGGCGTTCTTTCCGCCTGGCAGCGATTTCGGCTAGCCAATTTGGTCAATATCCCACTCAATACCTTTTACTACCTTGGCCCTCTGCTGGTGCTGTTCTTCTGGAATAGCTTGATTGGTGTCATGCTAGCCGTACTTTTGGTACGCCTCTTGAGTGGCATTGCCTATGCCATCATTGCGCAGCGTGATGTGCCGGGGCTGGGTTTACGGGACGCGCGCTTCGCCCTGATGCGCCCCTTGCTGCGCCAGGGCATTTGGATGAGCCTTTCCGGCGCCTTGACGCAGTTCTTGCTTTATGCGGATCGTTTCATCATCGGCGCCATGCTGACGCTTTCTGCCGTCGCCTTTTACGCAACGCCGCTTGATCTGATCATTCGGCTTTGGATCGTGCCAGTTGCCGTCACACAAACAATGTTGCCTGCCATTGCCTCTAGTTTTCGGGAACTGCCGCAAAATACCGCTCTTCTTGTCAAGCGCGGTGCACTGATTGTCATGCTGCTAAGCTTGCCGGCCTCCTTGATCCTTATCCCCGGGGCTGAGCTTTTCCTCAGGTTGTGGTTGGGCGAGGCTTTTGCCGCAGGCGGTGGCCCAGTGCTGCGGATCCTTGCATTTGGCATTTTCTTTTCATGCCTTGCTTTCGTCCCTGGAGTATTGCTGGAAGCTATCGGACGGCCGGATGTTACCGCCAAATTCTCCCTGGGCCTGGCGCTGATCTTTCTACCGCTCAGCGCCGCACTTTTGCCGTGGCTTGGTATTGAAGGCGCAGCTATGGCCTGGGCTGCGCGCTGCGTGCTGGATTGCATGGGGCGCTGCTGGGCCGCCGCGCGGCTATACCCCGCAGCCCGAGAGACAATGCGCGATCTACTTTGGCCAATCTTGCCGGCCGGGCTTGGTTTGGCAGTGCTGGTGCCCATGGGCGGCTGGCTATGGCCCTTGCTGCTGGCGGCTCTGATTTTCGGCTTGGTTTTCGCCGCCGGTTGGTCCATTGCCGCGCCGCAAGACAAGGCAAGCGCTTTGGCGCTGATCCGCGGAAAGGGGCGCCATAGCGCATGATGCCAATCGCCATCAATGGCCGTTTTCTGACGCAGGCCATGACGGGCGTGCAGCGCTTTGCGCGTGAGATCACTGCAGCGGCGGATCGGCTGGCGGGCAATGATGCTTGGCCCAAGGCAAATCTCTTCATGCCGAGCAGCGTGGCGCAAAGCCCCTTCGCCTATTTCGAAGCGCAAGCCATTGGCCAGAAATCCGACCAGATCTGGGAACAATGGGAATTGCCCAAAGCCGCCAAGGGATCGTTCCTTATCAACCTCGGCAATACCGCGCCGCTGATGCTTGGGCGAAACCAGGCGGTGGTGGTCCATGATGCCGGCGTGTTTGATACGCCAGAGAGCTATTCCTTTGCCTTTCGCGCCTGGTATCGCTTTCTGCACAAGATGCTTGCGCGGACTGGTGCGCAATTGCTGACCGTTTCAGAATTTTCGCGCGGGCGCATTGCTGCGGCGCTGTGTGTGGCGCCTGAGGCTATCGGCGTGCTTCCGGAAGGTGGCGATCACATGCTGCGCATCACCGCCGATGTCAGTATTTTGGCCCGACACGGGCTGGAAGCGGGCCGTTATGCGCTGGTGGTGGGCAATCCGGCGGCGCACAAAAACCTCGCCGCGCTAACCTCTGCGGCGACCATTCTGGGACAACGCGGTTTGACGCTGGCCGTGGCGGGCGCGGCCGACCCCGCTGTCTTCCGCGCTGGCGGAGGCCCCGCCGCCGATGCCGGGTTGATCCTGGGTCGTGTCAGTGATGCCGAATTGCGCGCCCTTTATGAAAACGCGCTCTGCCTGATTTTCCCGTCGCGTTATGAAGGCTTTGGCCTGCCGCCCTTGGAAGCCATGACTTGTGGCTGCCCTGTTGTGGGCGCCCATGCCGGCGCGGTGCCGGAGGTTTGCGCCGAAGCCGCGCTGTGGTTCGATCCGCTGCGGCCGGAGACACTCGCGGAAGCCATGGAACGCTTGCTAGATGAAGAAGGCCTTGCCGCCGGCATGCGTGCTGCGGGGCTGAAGCGCGCGGCAACATATACATGGGAAAAGGCCGCGCTGGCCTTGTTGCGACTTGTTCAGGAAAACGCGCCATGAAAATCGCCCTGGTGCATGAATGGCTGGATAGCTATGCGGGTTCGGAACGAGTGCTGGAACAGCTTCTGCTGGAATGGCCGGAAGCGGATGTCTTCGCCGTGTGTGATTTCATGCCGGAAGCGGAACGCGGCTTTCTGCAAGGCAAACCTGTCACCACCAGCTTCATCCAGCGGATGCCCTTCGCCCGCAAGCATTTCCGCAAATTCCTGGGCCTAATGCCGCTTGCCATCGAACAGCTTGATCTCTCGGCCTATGATGTCGTGATTTCATCGTCTCATGCGGTGGCGAAAGGCGTGCTGACCGGGCCGGGGCAGATTCATATTTCCTATGTGCATAGCCCCATGCGCTATGCCTGGGATTTGCAGCATCAATATCTGCGTGAAGCGGGCCTCACGCGCGGCTTGAAGGGCGCCTATACGCGCTGGCTATTGCATCGCATGCGGCTTTGGGATCGGGCGAGTGCGCTCAACCCCGATATCATCCTTGCCAATTCAAGCTATATCGCCGAACGCATCCAAAAGACCTGGCGGCGCGATGCGCGCGTATTGCACCCGCCGGTGGATATCGAAAGCTTCACCCCTTCCGACAGCAAGGGCGATTACTATCTGATTGCGTCGCGCATCGTGCCCTATAAGCGCGTTGATCTCATTGCTGCCGCCTTTCGCGCCATGCCAAACCGCAAGCTGATCATTGTGGGCCATGGCCCGAATGAGGCGCAGGCGCGCGCCGCCGCCGGCGATGCGCCCAATATCACCTTCAAGGGCCGCCTGCAGCGCGCTGAGCTGATTGCACTGACCCAAGGCGCCCGCGCCGCTGTTTTCGCGGCGGAAGAAGATTTCGGCATCGCCACCGTGGAAGCGCAAGCCTGCGGCACGCCAGTGATTGCCTATGGCCGCGGTGGCGCGCGCGATATCGTGATTTCGCCCCCGGAAGCGCGCCCAACCGGGCTTTTCTTCCAGGAACAAACCACTGAAAGCCTGATCGCCGCCTTGGAACGTTTTGAAGCCATGCCCGATGCGATCCGGCCAGAAGATTGCCGCGCCAATGCGGAACGCTTCAGCGCCGCGCATTTTCGCCAGCACTTCCGCCGCGTGGTGGATGAAGCGCTTGGGATTGTCGCGGCATGAGGTTTTCGCTGATTGTCGCAACCCTTGGCCGCAGCCGTGAAATCGGCGAATTGCTGGAAAGCCTGCTGGCGCAGGGCCGCGATGATCTTGAAGTGATCATCGTGGATCAGAATGCGGATGATCGGGTGGCGCCGATCCTGGCGCCCTATGCGTCACGCCTGCGCCTAACGCATCTACGTTCCAGCATCCGCAACGCCAATCATGCACGCAATCTTGGGCTGCGCGCCGCACAAGGCGAGATCGTCACCTTCCCCGATGATGATTGCCTTTATCCGGAGGGCGTCTTGGCGCGGGTGGATGCGGCGTTTCGTGCCAATCCAACGCTTGGCGTGCTGACCGGCCCGGCGGCATCGCCGGAAGGCGGGCTTGGGTCTGGCCGCTGGCGTGACGCCTCGGGCGCGATTGACCTGACCAATGTCTGGACCAGCGTGATTGAATTCAACCTGTTCCTGCCGCGCCGCCTGATGCTGGCGCTTGGTGGCTTTGATGAGAAGCTCGGCCCCGGCACGCGCTGGGGCTCCGCCGAGGGCAATGATCTGGTCTGCCGCGCCATGGCAAGCGGCGCCGTCGCGCAATATGATGCGGGCTTGCGCATCATTCACCCCGATAAGCGCCTCACGGAAGTGGCGGTGTCTCGTGCCGCGAGTTACGGGCGCGGGCTTGGCTTCGTGCTGCGTCGGCATGGTGTGCCGCTTTCCGTCTGGTTCGCCTTTCTGGTGCGCCCACTCGGCGGCGCGCTGATCAGCCTGTTGCGGCTGCGCTTTCACAATGCTGCCTATTACGCCATGAGCTTTTGGGGCCGGCTGATTGGTGGACTTGCAAGCGAAGCGCGCCAATCCCCCCTGCCCGCCCCGCTTGAAGGTGCAGCGTGATGCACATCACCATCGGCATCGCCACACGCGGACGCGCGGCCATTCTGGCGGGTGTCCTCCGCGATCTTGCGCGGCAATCCCGCCCGGCGGATCGCATTCTGGTCTGCCATGTCTCCGCTGATGATGTCTCGGGCTGTGAAGCAATACCGGGCGTGGAATTCATGACTGCGCCCGCAGGCTTGCCCAAGCAGCGCAACCGCATTTTGGATGCAGCGGCGGGCAGCGATGTGGTGCTGTTCCTGGATGATGATTTCCTTTGCAACACCCGCTTTCTTGCGGTGCTGGAAGCCTGCTTCGAAAACCACCCAGATATGATGGTGGCCACCGGCACGGTGATTGCCGATGGCGCCAATGCGCCGGGTTATGATTTGGCCGAAGGGGCTGCGCTACTCGCCGCTGATCCTGGTGCTTCGGATGAAATGGCGGTGACCGAGG
Source organism: Pseudomonadota bacterium (assembly GCA_041174145.1). Lineage (GTDB taxonomy): Bacteria > Pseudomonadota > Alphaproteobacteria > Acetobacterales > Acetobacteraceae > Neoroseomonas. The sequence goes on along the minus strand of JBEDHL010000122.1, from coordinate 7,165 downwards.
CTTTCAACGGCTATGGCTGCAACATGGCCTTTCGCATGTCTGCCCTGCGCGCCCACAATATCCGCGTGGATGAACGCCTGCCGCTTTACGCCTGGTATGAGGATATTGATGTCACGCGCCGCCTTGGCGTGCACGGCAAAATCCTGCGCCTTGCCGGGACGCGCGGTGTGCATCTTGGGTCGAAATCGGGCCGCGTGCCAGGGCTTAGGCTTGGCTATTCACAGGTGGTGAACCCGATTTATCTTGCACTCAAAGGGTCGTTTCCCTGGAGCCACGCCATCCCAAGCGCGGCGCGGCATTGCCTCAAGAATCTGCTGCGTGCGCCCTTCCCGGAACCCTGGGCGGATCGCTGGGGCCGGTTTCGCGGCAATATGATTGGGCTTTGGGATGTGCTGCGCGGGCGCATCACGCCGGAACGCATTTTGGATTTATAGCTTCACCTTCGGCGCATCCCCCCTTTCCCTTCTGGCCAAGCCATAGGAACATCCATCCTGGACCAACCAGGAGGAAGCTCTGCCATGAGCCTTGAACCAGGCCGCGCCCGGCCGGAACCCACGCCCGAAACCCGCCACTTCTGGGAGGGGCTGCGCCAAGGCAAGCTGTTGCTCCAGCGCTGCGGTGATACGGGCAAGCCCTATTTCCCGCCGCGCCCCTTCAGCCCCTATACCGGCACGCGCAATGTCGAGGTTTTTGAAGCATCGGGCCGCGGCACGCTGCATTCCTATGTGATCCATCATCGCCCGGTGCCTGGCTTCAAGCCTCCCTATGCGATTGCGGTGGTCGAACTGGAAGAAGGCCCGCGCATGATGACGAATATCGTTGAATGTCCGCAAACACCGGAAGCGCTGGTGCTGGATATGAAGTTGGAATTGGCGCCAACCAAGATGGATGACGACATCACCCTGCCCCTTTTCCGCCCCGCGAAGGAGGCTTGAGCCATGATTCGTCCCGGTGAAATTGCCATTGTCGGCGCCGCTGAAAGCACACGCATCGGCGCCGTGCCCGATATGGCGCAAATCATGCTGCATGCGGATGCGGCGCTGAATGCCATGGCCGATGCGGGGTTGAAGCCCGGCGATATTGATGGCGTTGCCTGTGTTGGCCCCATGATGCCGCAGCAGATCGCGCATTACCTTGGCATCACGCCGAAATGGGTAGATGGCACAGGCGTTGGCGGCTGTTCCTTCATGCTGCATGTGCGCCATGCGGCGGCGGCCATTCATGCCGGCTATTGCAAGACGGTGCTGATCACGCATGGGGAAAGCGGCAAATCGCGCGTGAATGGCACGCCGCGCCCGGCAGAACCACAAAGCCTGAATGGGCAATTCGAAGCGCCCTTCGGCCCCATGGGTCCGCCGACACTCTTCCCCATTCCTGTGCTGCGCTACATGAAGACCTATGGCGTCACGCATGAACAAATGGCGCAGGTTGCGGTCGTGCAGCGCGAATGGGCGGCGAAGAACCCGCGCGCTGCCTTCAAGGACCCGATCACGATTGATGATGTGCTGAACAGCAAAATGATCGCCTATCCCTTCCGGCTGCTGCAATGCTGCCTGGTGACGGATGGCGGCGGCGCGCTGATTCTGACCTCATCTGATCGCGCCAAGGATTTCCCGGCCAAGCCTTGCTATATCCTGGGCAGCGGCGAAAGCGTGGAAACCACCATGGTCAGCCAGATGGAGGATTTCACCTCCTCTCGTGCGTTCCGCGTGGCAGGGCCGGAAGCCTTCCGCATGGCCGGCATCAAACACAGCGATGTGGATCATCTGATGATCTATGACGCCTTTGCGCATCTGCCCATGTATGGCTTGGAAGATCTTGGCTTCGTCAAGCGTGGTGAGGCCAAGGATTTCATCTGGGAACGCAATACCGCGCCGGGTGGCAAGCTGCCGATCAACACCAATGGCGGCGGGCTTTCTTATACGCATACTGGCATGTATGGCATGTTCGCCCTGCAAGAAAGCGTGCGCCAGGTGCGCGGCACCGCGCCGGCACAAGTGCCCAATGTGAAAATCAGCGTGGCGCATGGCGTGGGCGGCATGTTCTCTGCCTCCGGCACGGTGGTTCTCAGCAATCAACGTCCCTGAGAGAGGTTGAAGATGACGGAGGCGGTGAATTTACGCGAAAGGGTGAAGGAACCGCCTTCGCCATTGCTGGTGGAAAGCTATTATCGCGGGTCAGTTGCCCGCGCGCAGCATTATGTTTTCGCGCATGAAATGTGGGTGCATCTGGCCCATGGGCTGATGCTGGAACGCCAAGGCATTGTCAGCCGCGATGCCATGGCGAAGATATTGCCGGAAATCCTCGCCATGGCTGAAGCCGGGCCGGAAGCGGTGCCGGTGGATTACCGGCAGGAGGATTTGTATTCCTATGTCGAGAAACTGATCATCCAAAAACTCGGACCCGATATTGGTGGGCGGTTGCATACCGGACGCAGCCGGAATGATCTGAACGCCACTACCTGGCGCATGGCCTTGCGCACGGAATTGCTTACGGTTCTGGGGCTGCTTGCTGATCTGCGGCAGACAATCCTGGCGCGCGCTGAGGAACACATCGCCACCATCATGCCCGGCTATACGCATGGGCAACACGCGCAGCCCATTACCTTCGGCTATTGGCTGGCCTCGGCCGCGGATGCGCTAAAGCGGGATCATCAACGCCTGATGGGCGCGCTTTCGCATTGCGACCTTTGCCCGCTTGGTGCCGGCGCGCTTTCTACCACGGCTTTTCCGCTGGACCGCGCCTGGATCGCGGCCCAGCTTGGCTTCGCCGCGCCGCTGGAACTGGCTTATGATGCCGTGTCATCGCGCGATGATGCGCTGGAAGCGGGTGCGGCCATGGCGGTGATGATGACGCTGCTCTCACGCCTTGCGACCGATCTGCAGAATTGGGGCAGTTGGGAATATGGTTTTGTCGAATTGGCGGATCGCCATTCGGCGGTTTCCAGCATCATGCCGCAGAAGAAAAACCCTGTCGCTTTGGAGCATCTGAAGGCGGCGGCGGCCATGGTGCAGGGTGCACACAATGCCGCCATGGCCTGCACGAAGAACACTGCCTTCGCCGATGTGAATGACGCGGTGACGGCGGTGAATGAACCCGTGCTGGATGCGGCGCTGCGTAGCCGGCGCATCCTCGCCTTGTTTCAGGAAGTGATGCAGGGCCTCAGCCTGAATAAGGACCGCATGGCGAATGCGGCGCGCGAAGGCTTTGGCACCGCCACCGAATTGGCGGATGTGATCGTGCGCGAAACTGGGCTCAGTTTCCGCATGGCGCATAACATCGTCGCCATTGTGGTACGTGATGCGCTGGCCGAAGGCCGCAACGCGGAAAGTATTTCAAGCGCCGCGCTGGATGAAGCGGCGATGGTGCTATTCGGCAAGCCGCTCCATATCGCGCCAGCCAAGTTGCAAGCCGCCCTGGACCCCACACAAAATCTTGTTGGGCGCAGCCTGCTTGGCGGCCCGGCACCGGAAGCCATGGCGGAATTGCTCGCGCAAAGAAGGGCGAAGCTGGCGGAAGATCGCCACACCATCCAGTCCACGGAGCGGCGCATCGCCACAGCGCGGGCAGAATGCTTCAATGCCGCCAGCAGGCTTGTGCCTGGGTGAAGCTTGCCGGCCATGCTATGCTAAAGTTCAAGCTAGGCGGCCATCATCACGCCGCGCCAAAACCGGGAGAGACAAACATGAACATCACGCGCCGCACCGCGCTCACCGCCGCCGCCGGGCTTTTGTCAGCGCCTGCCATTGCACAATCCGGCTTTCCCAATCGGCCCATTCGCCTGATCGTGCCCTGGCCGCCAGGTGGTTCCACTGATGGGCAATTACGCGCCTTGGCCGAAGCGGGTTCGCGCTACCTTGGCCAGCAGGTGATTATTGACAATCGCGGCGGCGCCAGCGGCACTTTGGCAGCGGCGGCCATGGCGCAGGAACAGCGCGGCGATGGCTATCTGGTCGGGCAATTGCCCATCACCGTCTTCCGCTTTCCCATGATGTCGAGCCGCCCGACTTGGGACCCGATGAAGGACTTTACTTATATCATTCATCTGACGGGCTATCTGTTCGGCGTGGTGGTGAAGGCCGATAGCCCTTGGAAGAATTGGGAAGAATTCCTCGCTTACGCCAAGGCCAATCCGGGCAAGGTCGCTTATGGATCGCCCGGCGTTGGCACTACTTTGCACATCACCATGGAACGCATCGCACTGGAACGCGGCATTGAATGGCTGCATGTGCCCTTCCGTGGCGGTGCCGATAACGCGCAATCTCTGTTGAGCGGGCAGACCCAGGCGATGGTTGATTCAACCTCCTGGGCGCCCTTGGTGGATGGTGGGCAATTCCGCTTGCTGTGCACCTGGGGCGAAACGCGTGCCAAGCGCTACCCGGATGCGCCGACGCTTGTGGAAAGTGGGATCAATATCGTCTCCACCTCCCCCTATGGCATTGCCGCCCCCAAGGGCGTTGATCCTGGCATCGTGAAGGTGCTGCATGATGGCTTCAAGCAGGCGCTGTATGATCCGGTGCATACCGCGGCGCTGGAACGCTTCGACATGCCGCTGATCTACAAGAACAGCGATGATTATCGCGCTGCCGTAGCGCAGATCATGGAAGAGGAAGGTGCGGTGATCCGCCGCCTCAACCTACGCATCAACTGAGGCTAGGCAGGCCGCAAGGCATCCAGCGCAAGCGAGACATTGCGCTGGATCGCGCCCTCCTCATCGCGCAGCGCAAGTGCAACGCGCCTCTGCTGCCAATCAATATCAAGCGTGCCGAAATTGACGCGCGCATAAAGCTCCCCCAACCGATTGGGGCCTTGTTCGCGCGCATTCGGGAAGCTGCGATTGATACCGCTTGAGGTGATTTCCGTGAGCGGATAGGGCGTGCCCTGGCTTTCGCGATAAAGCGCGCCGATGTGCCGATCGCCCGATAGGAACACCACGCCGCCTGCCTTGGTGCTGGCGATCAGGTCAAACAGCCGCTGCCGCTCACGCGGAAAATTGCCCCATCTTTCCCAACCATGGCCTACCGCCAATACCTGTACGGATGAAACAATCAACCGCAGCTCCGCCGGTTCTTCCAAGCAGCCACGCAGCCAAGCCCATTGCGCTTCGCCCAGCATGGTCTTGGTAGGATCATCATCGGGCAAATAACGCTCCCGCCCCGGCGCGCCGCGCTGATCTGTGATGCGCAAGGCCGAACGGAACCAGCGCGTATCCAATAGAATGATCTGTACGCGCTGCCCCGCCGGGCCGATGGTCAGATGGTGGTACAGCCCTTCGCGCCGGCGCCGTACATCATCAGCGGGCGCGTGCCAGAATTCCAGAAACGCATCCTTCGCCTGCTGCTTGAAGGGGTTTTCAACCCCGCCATCATTCACGCCAAAATCATGATCGTCCCAGATCGCGGCATGTTGCGGCTGGCTTGCAATGAAGTCCATGAATTCCTGATGCCGCATCGCGCCAGCATAGGCTTCCTGCAATTCCGCCAAATCATGCCGGCGCACCCCGCCATAGACATTATCACCGGCGAAGATGAAAAACTCCGGCTGATAAGCGCGCACCGCACGCCAGATTGGTTGCGGCTGATTTTGATCAGCGCATGAGCCAAAGGCGATGCGCGTCAGCCCCGCGCCTTGGGCCAACACCGGCATGGCAAGCGGCAGCAAGGCCGCCGCCGCCAAGCCGCGCCGCGTGATCATCGGCATCAAACCTTCGGCATTTCCACCGAGCCCGTATGCAGCTTCAGGCGCTGCATCTCCGGCGCATCCTGGCCCGCATCACGGAAGGCCTGCTTCAGCGCCGCCATATTCGGGGCAAAGATGCTTTCGCGATTGGCGCTTACCCAATCGCGCGATTGCTGCGGCATCACTAAGGAACCCTGGAAGCGCGGCATCACCCAGCGCGCGAAAAGTTCAAAGGAACGCATGGTCGCTTCGCGGTCCGCCCATTCATGCGCACGAAACAAAACGCCCCCGGTGCCGCCATCAGTGAAGCTCAATAGGCGTTCAATCCCCGCCGCCACCGTCTCAGGCGAGCCCACTAGCGTGGAGCCCATCGCCAGCCCATCTTTCAACGGGTCTTCTGAACGCATCGGCGGGCGGCCCAGGGTTTCGCTGAAATAGGTGAGTGTCTCCAACGCCTCACCATGGCGCACATCGCGCAAAGCGCGTTCATCATCCTCGGCGCAATGCAGATTGACCACCAGGCGCCAGTTCCGCCGATCCATCTTCTGCCCATGCTTCGCGGCTTCGGCTTCTGCCATACGCCATTGCTCGGCGAGTGATTTCGGCCCGCCCGGCAGCCCAGCACCAAGTGAAAGCAAACCAAGCCCATATTTCGCCGCCGCCAGCGCGCCCGAAGGCGTGGTGGAAGACGCAACCGAAATCGGGAATCGCGGTTCGGAATAAGGCGCCAGATGCAGCCGCGCTTCCCGCAGCGTGAACCAATCGGTTTCCATCGTCACGGGTTCTTCGCAGGCCAAAAGCCGCGTGATGGCATTCAGCGATTCATCCATGCGCCGGCGCTGATGCGCGGCATCAATGCCCATCATATACGCATCCGATACCAGCGCGCCCGGCCCGCAGCCCAGCATCACGCGCCCGCGCGTCATGTGGTCCAATTGCACAAAGCGCTGCGCGACCAGCAGCGGGTGGTGATAAGGCAGGCTGGTCACACCCGATCCAAGCTTGATGTGCTTGGTGCGTTCCGCCGCCGCCGCAATCATGATTTCGGGGCTTGCGATGGTTTCCCAGCCGGCGGAATGATGTTCGCCGATCCAGGCCTCATCATAGCCCAGATGGTCCAGCCATTCGATCAATTCCAGATCGCGCGTCAGCCCAAGGGTTGGATTGTCGCCCACGCGATGAAACGGGGCCAGGAAAATGCCGAAGCGAAGGCGGCGAGGCAGCATGAGTGGCTTCTCCATCACATGGAAGGCGGATCGCCCGCCAGAAATTCCTCGCCACCATAATCGGCATCACGAGGCAGGCGCAGGATGCGCCCTTCAGGGGTCATGCCCACAAGCTCGGGCAAAACGGTCACAACGGGCCGCGCGTGCGCGGCGGCAAAGGCTTCCGCCACGCTGTCATGCCGGGCAAGCTTGGTCAGGTTCATGCGTGTCGGGAAGACCAGTTTTTTCGTTCCCGCAATGCCTTCGGCCAAAGCATCGGC
>JBEDHL010000121.1:0-2667 GCA_041174145.1 Pseudomonadota bacterium | reverse complement strand
CTATGGCCCGTATCGTCATGAAATTCGGCGGCACCTCTGTCGCTGATCTGGATCGTATCCGCAACGTCGCCGCCCGCGTGAAGCGAGAGGTTGATGCCGGCCATCAGGTCGCCGTCGTGGTCTCCGCCATGTCGGGTGTCACCAATCAACTCGTCAAATGGTGCCAGGACCTCTCGGCGCTGCACGATGCGCGCGAATATGACACGGTGGTCGCCACCGGTGAGCAAGTGACCACGGGCCTGACCGCGATTGCGCTGCAAGCGATTGGCGTTGATGCGCGGTCCTGGCAGGGCTGGCAGGTGCCCATCATCACGGACCAGGCGCATGGCAAGGCCCGCGTTGAATCCATTGATGGCGCGGCGCTGATTGAACGCATGGAACAAGGCCAGGTGCCCGTGGTTGCGGGCTTTCAGGGCATTGATCCCGCGCGCAACCGCATCACCACGCTTGGCCGCGGCGGGTCTGATCTTTCGGCCGTTGCGATTGCCGCCGCCGTCAAGGCGGATCGCTGCGATATCTATACCGATGTGGATGGCGTCTATACGACCGATCCGCGCATTGTGCCGCGCGCGCGCAAGCTTGAGCGGATTTCCTATGAGGAAATGCTGGAACTCGCTTCCGTTGGCGCCAAGGTCTTGCAGACGCGGTCCGTTGAATTGGCAATGAAGCAGCGTGTGCGCGTGCAGGTGCTTTCCAGCTTTGAAGACAAGCCCGGCTCGCTCGTGGTTGATGAGGATGAAATCGTGGAACAGCCCGTCGTTTCCGGCATCGCCTATTCGCGCGATGACGCCAAGATAACGCTTCGCCGTGTGCCGGATCGGCCCGGCATTGCCGCCGCCGTTTTCGGTGCGCTCGCGAAGGCCAATGTGAATGTGGATATGATCGTGCAGAATATCGGCGCCGATGGCAGCACGGATATGACCTTCACGATTGGCAAGGTGGATCTGCCGCGCGCGCAGGATGTTCTGGAAAAGGCGCGCGCCGATCTTGGCTATGAAGCGCTGCTGGCTGACCCCGATGTGACGAAAATCAGCGTGGTGGGCATTGGGATGCGCAGCCACGCCGGTGTGGCCACCACCATGTTCAAGGCGCTGTCCGATAAGGGCATCAATATCCAGGTGATCTCCACCAGTGAAATCAAAGTGAGCGTGCTGGTCGGCGCCGAATACACCGAACTTGCCGTGCGCGCCCTGCACACCGCCTATGGTCTGGATGCGCCGGCATGAGCGATGACATGACCAAGGCCCTGGCGCAGCTTGATCGGCTGATGGCGCGTGGTGCTGCGTTTTTGGGCGCGCGCTATGCCATTATGGGCGGCGCCATGTCCTGGGTCAGCGAGAGGCATTTGGTCTCGGCGCTTTCCAATGCGGGCGCCTTTGGCGTGATTGCCTGCGGGGCGATGGAACCGCCGCGCCTGGCGGAGGAAATCGCCGGTACCCAGGCGCTGACGACAAAGCCCTTCGGCGTCAATCTAATCACCATGCATCCCAGGCTGGATCAGCTTGTGGATACCTGCCTTGCGGCCAAGGTCTCGCATATTGTTTTCGCGGGAGGCATTCCACCCGGCACTGCGATCAAGAAGGCGAAGGATGGCGGGGCGAAGGTTATTTGCTTCGCGCCCGCGCTTGCCCTCGCCAAACGTCTGATCCGCGCCGGGGCGGATGCGCTGGTGATTGAAGGCAGCGAAGCGGGCGGGCATATCGGTCCGGTTTCGCTGACCGTGTTGGCGCAGGAAATCCTGCCCCATATTCGTGATGTGCCGGTTTTCGTGGCTGGCGGCATCGGGCGGGGTGAGGCCATCCTTTCCTACCTTGAGATGGGCGCCGCTGGCGTGCAGCTTGGCACGCGCTTTGTCTGCGCGCGTGAATCCATCGCGCATGCCAATTTCAAGCAGGCCTTCATCCGCGGCAATGCGCGCGATGCCATGCCGACCATCCAATTGGATGAGAATTTCCCGGTCATTCCGGTGCGCGCGCTTCAGAATGAAGGCACCAAGCGCTTCCTGGAACATCAGGCCGAAACCATTCGTCGCTTTCAGTCGGGCGAACTCACCAAGGAAGCCGCCCAGCTTGATATTGAGCATTTCTGGGCAGGCGCGCTCCGCCGGGCTGTGATTGATGGCGATGTGGAAAATGGCAGCCTCATGGCTGGGCAATCGGTTGGCATGGTGACGCAGGAACAAAGCGCCGCTGAAATCATCGCCGAATTGCGCGATCAGGCGGCACAGGCAATCCTGGCGCGCTCAGCCTCCGCCGCCGCGTGATTGCCCATGAAACGCCCCGCCCGCACCGAAAACACCGTCCAGGAAGCCGCCCGCGTTGGTGAAGAACTGCGCGAGGCGCGGCTGGCCCTTGGTGTGAGTGTTGAGGATGCGGCGACCCAGCTTCGCATCAATAAACGCTATTTGCAGGCGCTGGAGGAAGGGCGCGTCAAGGATCTGCCCGGCGCGGCCTATGCCGTTGGTTTTGTGCGGTCCTACGCCACCGCGCTTGGGCTTGATGCGGATGATGCGGTCAGGCGCTTTCGGGACATGTCCGGCACGGCGGTGACCAAATCGGGCGAACTGGTCTTTCCCGAACCCGTGCCGCGACGCGGCATTCCAACCGGCATCCTGGCCGCGATTGGCGTTGCCATTGCCGTTTTCGGCTATGTTGCCTGGTATCAATG
>JBEDHL010000120.1:0-2987 GCA_041174145.1 Pseudomonadota bacterium | reverse complement strand
GCCTTCAGGGGTAGCGGGGGAGACAAGCTGATCCAAGGCGAAGCGACTTTCGGGTTGCGTGGCTCGGGAAGCTAATGCGGAAGCGGGATTTGCGAAACGCCCCGCCCCCTTGCCTTGGCTTTGCCCCGATTTGTCCCTAAGCGCGGGGCTAAGCGGAGTTATGATTACCCATGAACAGCAATAAACCCCCGATCCTGCCTGTGATCCTGTCCGGTGGCACCGGCACCAGGCTTTGGCCGCTATCGCGGGAAAGCTACCCGAAGCAATTCTGGCCTCTTGCTTCCGACAAGACCATGCTGGCGGAAACCGCCGCGCGGGGTGCGGGTGCGGGCTTCCTGCCGCCCATGGTGGTTTGCAATGAAGCGCATCGCTTCCTGGTGGCCGAACAATTGCGCGACAAGGGTGCGGCCATTGTGCTGGAACCGGTGGGCCGCAATAGCGCGCCCGCCATCGCCGCCGCCGCCCTGATTGCCGAGGAAACCGCGCCTGGTGCCGTGCTGTGGTTCATGGCCGCCGATGCCGCGATTGGCGATGTGGCAGCGCTGCAAGTGGCGCTCAGCCAAGCCGCAGCGGCGGCGCAAGCGGGCGCGATTGTCACCTTCGGCATGAAGCCCACCGCGCCCGAGACCGGCTATGGCTATATCGAAGCGGGCGATGCGCTACCCGGCAGCGAAGGCGTGCAGCGCATTGCACGCTTTGTCGAAAAGCCTGACGCCGCCCGCGCCGCTGAATTTCTGAAAACCGGGAAGCATTTGTGGAATTCCGGCATGTTTGTCGCCTCGGCCGCTACCATGCTGGCGGAGATGGAAGCCCATGCGCCTGAGGTGCTGAAGGGTGTCCGCGCCGCGGTTACCGGCGCCACGCGCGATGGCGATTTCATCCGCCTGGAAGCCGCCGCCTTCACCGCGACACCTTCCATCAGCATTGATTATGCCGTGATGGAACGCACACAAAAAGCCGCCGTGGTGCCGGCTGCCATAGGCTGGTCCGATATCGGTTCCTGGGCGGCCTTGTGGGAAATTCAGCCAAAGGACGCTGCGGGCAATGCGACGTTGGGCCCGGTGGAATTGGTGGATGCCAAGAATTGCTACGTGCGCAGCGAAACCATCCTGACCGGCGTGATTGGCTTGCAGGACGCCGTGGTTGTGGTGACGGATGATGCCGTACTCGCCATGCATCGTGACCATGCGCAGGATGTAAAAAAGCTGGTGGACCAGTTGAAGGCACGCGGCGCCAAGGAAGCCACCGAACATCGCCGCGCCTATCGCCCCTGGGGCCATTATGAAGGCCTGATCATGGGCGACCGCTTCCAGGTCAAGAAGATCGAAGTGCGCCCCGGCGCCAAGCTATCGCTGCAAAAGCATTTCCACCGCGCCGAGCATTGGGTGGTGGTGTCCGGCACCGCCATTGTGCGCCGCGACGGGGAAGAAATCATGCTGCGGGAGAATGAAAGCGTCTATCTGCCGCTAGGCTGCATCCATCGCATGGAAAACCCCGGCAAGATCCCGCTGACACTGATTGAAGTGCAGTCCGGCTCCTACCTTGGTGAAGATGATATCGTGCGCTTTGAGGATACCTACGGGCGGAGTTGATTTTTATCATGTCCTTTCGGCCCTGATGGGAGCAGCCTGCATGCTTTGCAGGGGAGCTTCCGCATGGCCGAGCATTCAGACCAGCCCAGTCACCGCCGCCACAGCCATTTGCGCACGGCATTATCACGCGCGCGGGAAAGACGGCGCAGTGAGGGTCCAGCACCGGCACTGACCCTTGGCGAAAAGCTTTCCGACCTGGTCGCGGAAATTGTCGGTTCCTGGCGCTTCATCCTGATCCAGTCCGGGCTATTGGTGGTCTGGCTAATGGCCAATGTGGCTTTGGGCGGCACTGCCTGGGACCCCTATCCCTTCATCCTGCTGAACCTGATGCTGTCCTTCCAGGCGGCCTATACCGCGCCGATCATTATGATGAGCCAGAATAGGCAGGCGGATATCGACCGCATCCGCTCCATCGCCGATTATCAGGTGAATATCCGCGCCGAAGCCGAAATCAGCCTGCTGCATGAAAAAATAGATTTGCTGCGCGAACAACAGGTTGCCGAATTGATCGCGCTGCTAAAAAAATCCCTAAGCCGGATCGAGACATTGGAGAACCTGATTCTGCCAAGCCCACCATCAGCGCCCTGAAATTCACCCTTCGACTGGGGGCAGAGATATGCAAGACTGCCGTTCGGCTGTGGCCGACCCGGCAGCCAATGGGCAAAGGGCGCTTGGATGGAATGGATTCTGCAAACCCTGATGATGATGGGCGCCAAGGCAGCGTCCATTTTCATCAACCGCGATTCCCCGAATTTCGAAGTTGTGCAGGGCATGATGGCCATTCTGGCGCTGGTTGCCTGCGTGCTGCTGATCACCTTCGCCTTCCGGAAAAGATAGCAACATGGCCGATCTGCGCACCGCCTTGGAAGAAGCCCGCAGGGGCCTGCTTGATCTTTCCACACGCAATCGGCTGCTTTCCCTGCCCAAGCCAGGCGCATCGCGCGGCGTGATGATCATTGATGATGAGGATGCGGATTTCGTCCTCGGCGCGCTGCAAGCGGGCCGCGCCTTTGGCTTTGAAGCCTCAGCCGCCGCGCCCGATGCCGCGGCAGTGGAAGCAAGCCCAGGCAAGCCGCGCCGCGCGCGCAGCGTGAAGGTGAAGGCGGAAGGGGTTGGCACGGCCAAAGCGGATGCGGCGCGCGAAGAATATCAGCGTGATGACAAGCTACGCGTGCAATTGCCGCCTTCGGACCTTGTGCGCCGGCTGCGTGACATCATGCAGGATGCGCGCACCGCACGCGAAGAAACCGGTGTGCCCACGCTTTATTTGGCACTCGGCGCGCTGATCTGGCGCGATCCCGCAACGCCTGAAACCGAGCGTCGCGCGCCACTGGCGCTGTTGCCGGTAGCCCTCGAACGCGAAGGGGTTTCGCAGCATTTCAAGCTACGCGGGGC
>JBEDHL010000119.1:0-7531 GCA_041174145.1 Pseudomonadota bacterium | reverse complement strand
GCTGATTTCTTGGCCTCCGGCGTCAAGGCTTACGCCGATCGGCGCAATGAACCGGCGGCCAAGGGGGGGACCTCCGGCCTTTCACCGCATTTGCATTTCGGCGAAATCTCCCCGCGGCAGGTCTGGGTGGCGGCGCGGGAAGCCGCACCCCATGGCGGCGCGGGGCTGGAGACCTTCCTCAAGGAAGTGCTGTGGCGGGAGTTTTCGCACCATTTGCTGTGGCACCGGCCAGAAATGCCGGAAGCGCCCTTGCGCGCGGATTTCGCGGCCTTTCCCTGGGCGCCGGATGCAGCGCTGCTCAGCGCCTGGCAACGCGGGCAGACCGGCTATCCAATTGTGGATGCGGGGATGCGGCAGCTTTGGCGGATCGGCTGGATGCATAACCGGGTGCGGATGATCACGGCCTCCTTCCTGGTGAAGCATCTGCTGCAGCCCTGGCAGGCGGGGCAGGCTTGGTTCTGGGATACGCTGGTGGATGCGGACCTCGCGGCCAATAGCGCTTCCTGGCAATGGGTGGCGGGCTGCGGGGCCGATGCCGCGCCTTATTTCCGCATTTTCAACCCGGTGTTGCAGGGCGAGAAATTCGACCCTGAGGGCGATTACATTCGCACCTGGTGCCCGGAATTGGCCAAATTGCCGGCACGCTTCATCCATAAGCCCTTTGAAGCGCCGGAGATGATCCTGCGCGGCGCCGGCGTGACCCTTGGCGGCACCTACCCAAAGCCGGTGATTGGCTTGGCGGAAGGCCGCGCCCGCGCCTTGGCGGCCTTTGCGGGGCTGCGCGGCGGATGATCTCAGCGCGAAGACTGCGCGAGCAAGGCTTTTCCGGCCTGCGCGTGGTGGGTGATGTGCATGGCGAGGCCGAGGCTTTTGAAGCAGCACTTGCGGGCGCCGCAGCGCTTGGCCTTTTCACCATCCAGCTTGGCGATTTGGTGGATTACGGGCCGGATAGCCCCGGCGTGCTGCGCCGCGCTTTTTCCATGTTGGACACGCGGCGCGGGATTTTTCTGCTGGGCAATCATGAACACAAGTTGCGCCGTGCGCTGATTGGCCATGAAACGGGGCGGCTTTTTGTCGCGCCGGAAGGGCTTGGCCGCACGCTGGAACAACTCCGCACCGCGCCGGATGGCACGGCGCTGGCCGAACGCGCGGTGGCCGAAATTGCCCGCGCCCCAGCTTGGCTACGGATGGGCCAGGCCATGTTCATCCATGCGGCCTATCACGATGCCATGCTGCATCGCGCAGCGCCTGAAGATGCCGGAACGCGGCGCCCGGATGGCGCGCTATCCCGCGCGCTTTACGGCGAGGTCACTGGCCAGCGCGGGCCGGATGGCTACCCCATGCGCGCCACGCGCTGGGTTGGGCGCATCCCTGCCGGCATCACGGCCTATGTCGGGCATGACAACCGTTCCACCAATGGGCGGCCGCATGAAATGCGTGGCGCGCTGGGCGGGCGGGCAATTTTCCTTGATACCGGCGCGGGCAAGGGCGGCGCGCTGGCTTGGATTGATTTGCCGTTTGAGGGGTTGGAAGCGTCCTAACTCACCCCCAAAGCTTCGGGTTCGCCAAATCCCGCGCGATGCGTTCGGCAGCGGCATCCAGCAAAGCCTCGCCCTTCGCGGCCGTGGCGCTGCGGGCATCGCCGATCACGCCATTGGCGCTGAGTTCCTTGAAGGAACGCCGCCGCGCCAAGGCCGGCGGTTGGCCTTCAACCCGCGTGCTATGCGGGCCATGCTGTTCGGAAAGGCGCGCTGGGCGGACCGCTTCGGGCAGCAGCGCCATGACCATGGAGGCCTCGGCCTCACACGCATGGAGCACATTGGATTGACGTTCCAGAATGGGCGCGAAGGCATCGCCCGCCATGTGCCAATAGGTCGCGGCGGCCACTGGAATGCCGCTTTCGGCTTGCGCATCAACGGCGGCGACGGCGACGGCCTCCGAATTGCCGCCATGGCCATTCAGCAGCATGGCGCGCTTGAAGCCGGCGCGCGCCGCAGACCGCACAATGCCGCGCAGCACGCCGCCGAAAGCCGCGTAATCCAGCGTGACCGTGCCGCCGAAAGGCACGTGATGTTCCGCCAAACCAGTCCAGACGCAGGGGGTGACCACCACTTGTTCACCCGCTTCCACCATGCGTCGCGCGACGCGATGCGCCACGCCGGTGGCGCAAATAATATCAACACCGGTCGCAAGCGCCGGGCCGTGTTGTTCCAAGGATGCCACTGGAATGATCACCAATGCCCCCGCCGCCGCGCGGGCATTGAGTTCTTCGGATGTCATTTTCATCCATTCGATTTCTTGGGTCATGTGTAACACTCCAGTATGGTGGGAAAATTACGTGAGGCGTGATCAAGCCTCAATAGCTTTGCAATCCATGCTTCCATTGCGCCGGTGAATAGGCAAGGGCCAAGCGATAGACTTGCCTCAGCCACGCATGTCCGGCCCATCCAAAAACGCCTCAGCCTTGGCGCGCATGGCGGCGAGCTTTTCGGGTTTCAGCTTACGTAGCCCCATCACCGGCATGGCCATGCGCGGATTGCGCGCAAATTCCTCCGCATGGCGCGCGATGAAATCCCAATAGAGGAAATTGAACGGGCAGGCGCGCGGCCCCACCGCATCCTTCGCATCATGCCCGCAGCCACGGCAATAATCCCCCATGCGGTTGATATAGGCCGCCGAGGCCGCATAGGGCTTGGACGCCATCACCCCGCCATCGGCGTAAAGTGCCATGCCTTGGGTATTGGGCAATTCCACCCAATCGAAAGCATCGGCATAGACGGCAAGATACCAGCGATTGACCTCGGCGGGATCAAGCCCTGCGATCAGCGCAAAATTCCCGGTGATCATCAGGCGCTGGATGTGATGCGCGTAGGCGTAATCTCGCGTTTGCCCCACCGCCTGGGACATGCAGCGCATGGAGGTTTCAGCGCCCCAGTAAAACGCTGGCAAGGGGCGCTTGGCCGCAAGCGCATTGCCTTCCGCATAACCTGGCATCAGCAGCCAATAGAGACCCCGCACATATTCGCGCCAGCCAATGATCTGGCGAATGAAACCCTCCACCGCATTGAGTGGTGCGAGGCCATCGCGCCAGGCCTGTTCCGCCGCGCGGCAAATCGGCAAGGGATCAAGCAGCCCGATATTGAGGCTGGTGGAGATCAGCGAATGAAACAAAAAAGGCTGCCCCGCCGCCATGGCATCCTGGTAATCGCCGAATTGCGGCAGACGATCCCGGATGAAGGCCGCAAGTGCGGCTTCTGCATCGCGCGCGGTGACTGGCCAGGCGAAGCCCTCGCCACTACCGAAATGTGCGCCGAAGCGGGCCGCGACCAGCGCCATGACATCGCGCGTAATCTCATCAGGGGCAAAGCGCGGCGGGGCGGGTGGTGTCACGCCCTTCGGCAAGGCAGCGCGGTTTTCGGCATCATAATTCCAAGCACCGCCGGCGGGTTCATCGCCTTCCATCAAAAGCCCGGTTGTGCGGCGCATTTCGCGATAGAAAAACTCCATCCGGTATTGCTTGCGCCCCTTGGCCCAGGCGCGAAAGCGCGGCAGGTCACAGATGAAGCGATGATCGGGGCGGATTTCCACTGGCAGGCCAAGGGATTTTTCCCAAGCCTGCATATCTTGCAGCACGCGCCATTCGCCTGGATGGGTTGCGATGATACGCTCTGGCCGATGCCGCGCCACGGCGCGCGCCACTTCGCCCGCAAAGCTTTGCGTATTCGCCGGATCATCCAGGCGGATATAATCCACCGCCACGCCACGTGCTTCGAGCGCACGCGCGAAATGGCGCATGGCGGAAAGGATCAGGATGATCTTTTGCGGGTGATGGGGCACATAGGTGCATTCGCCCATCACCTCCATCATCAATACCCTATCCCGCTTGGGATCCAGCCCTTCCAAAGCGGAAAGACTGGGCGTCAATTGATCGCCCAGCACAATGCGCAGCGCGCGGGTTTTGCTCATCCCATGAGCTCATAGATCACGGCACTGCCATCCTCGCCCTTGGTGGTCAGCGCCACCCAGCGACCTTCGGCATCATAACGCGCCACCGCCTCAACCTCGCCATTCAGGCTGAATTGCACGCCGCCACCCGGTGCGGCGCTGCGTGACGCCGTGCCTGCCAGTAATTTGCAGGTGATGGGGCGAAAAATCGGCCGCGTGAAATTGCCGCCATTCCACCAAGTCAGCGGCGCGGCATTGGCGGGCAAGCGCTGAGCGCCCTCTGGCCCTTGCGTGACCAGCGCATTGCCTTCGGCCATCGCCCGCGCCTCGGTCACGGTACCATTGCGGTCATGGCGCGATGTCAGGTGTTGCAGGCGCTCGCCCTGCCATTCTTCCTCGATCTCGTGGCGCAGGCGAAACACGGTGAAGCCGGCGAGTTTCACCTGCAAGGCAATTTCGCTTTGCACGAGAAGCCGCTGCGCATTGCCCGAAAGCCGCACCTGATGCGTGCCGATTTCCTTGCCATCGCGCAGCACGCGAAACCGCACCGCGCCGGGTGCGGCGAAGGCGCCGGCGGGCAGCAGTAATCCAGGCAGGGAAAGCAGGGCACGACGCAACATCATCCGCGGCTCCGCACAGTGGAACGGCCGCCATCCACGGCCATGATCTGGCCGGTGATCCAGCCTGCCTGTTCTGATAGCAGAAAATCGGCAAGTGCAGCGGCATCTTCCCCCTCCCCCAGCCTGGGGATGGGATGCTGCTTCGCGATCGCTTCCGCCATTTGCGCGTTCGCCAGTAAGGGGGCGGCCATGGTGCTGCGCGTGAGTGATGGCGCGATGCAATTGATGCGAATGGCCGGCGCCAATTCGGCGGCAAGCGCCACCGTCAGCCCCTCCACCGCGCCCTTGGCGGCGGCAATCGCCGCATGATTGGTGAAGCCCGCCCGCGCCGCGATGGAAGAAAACAGCACCACCGCGCCCTTGCCTGCTGCCAAAGCCTCCTGCGCCGCTTGCACGGCCAGCATGGCGCCGAGTGCGTTCAGCCGGAAGGCCGTCAACATATCCGCTTCCGTCACGCGCTTGAGTGGCTTCAGCGCAATGGACCCCACGCAATAGGCAAGCCCGGCCAAGGGTGTGCCGGCGGCAGCAACCGCAGCACGCAGCGCCGCGGCATCTTCAACATCGGCGGGGAGAGCGAGGCTGCCGGGGATTTCGGCGGAGAGCGCCGCAAGCCGCCCGGCATCACGCGCCACCAGCGCCGGGCGCAGCCCCCGCGCGGCCACGCGCCGCGCCAAAGCTGCCCCTACCGCCCCGGTTGCGCCTAAAATGAGAATTGTACCTTCGGCCATGCTGCCCTCCGCTTTCCTGTCACCAAATGGTCATGACCGACAAAAGCGCGAGGGGCGCGACAAGCGCGGCGTGCCGTGCCAGAATAAACCTGCGATGCGACAACTCCTTCTGCTGCGCCATGCCAAATCCGCCTGGGATGACCCGGCGCTGGCCGATCATGCGCGGCCCTTGAACGGAAGGGGCCGGCGCGCGGCGGCGGCGATGGCTAACGCGATGCGCGGGCTGGGGCTTTCACCCGATGTCGTGCTGGTTTCTTCCGCGCGGCGCACGCTGCAAACCCTGGAAGCGCTCTCCCCCCTGCCCGATAGCCCGATCATCGAACCGATGGATGAGCTTTATCTGGCTTCCTGGCAGAACTTGCTTGCCCTGCTGCATCGCGTGCCAGAGACGGCGCGGAGCGTCCTGCTGATTGGCCATAACCCCGGCCTGCATGATCTGGCGCTGGCGCTGACTGGCGCTGACGCCATGGCGCGCAACCCTGATGCGCGGCGCATGGCCGAAGCCTTCCCCACCGCGGCTTTGGCGGAATTCAGCGTCTCAAGCCCCTGGGCAAGCCTGGCTGAAGGCGGCGGGCGGCTGGTGCGCTTCATGATCCCCGCCGATTTGCCGGAAATGGCGGCATGAACCGCGCCGCGCCAGAGCCCCCTCCAGAAGCCGCCGAGGCTTCGGAAGTGCCGCCGGAACAACCGCTCAGTCTTGAATTTTCGCTCCCGGTCACTGAGGCAGCGCGGCTTCAGCGCTTTCCCATTCTGGCGGCGCTGCGGCTTACGCGCATCAGCAACAGCGCCGAGGAAATCCGTTGGCTTGATACGGCAGAAGGCGCCCTTGCTGCTGAAGGCCTGCTGGTTGAAGCACCCAGGCGCGGACCCAGGCGGCTGGTTGGGATGGCGCCCCCTGTCGCAGCCCCTTGGCATCCGGGGCTTGTCGCGCCTCCGCTTGCCCTGCTTGGCCCGCATGAGATTCCCGAAGCCGCCGAGGGCGAGCCCCTGACCCCCTTCGCGGCCTTTTCCGGCAAAAGGCAGACCCAGCGCCTGAGCCTTGGCGAGGCCGAAGTGCAAGCCAGCCTTTTGCTTGGGCATCTGCGATCGGTCGCGGCGGAACGAGAAGTGGCGCGGCTGGTGCTGGCCGGCCCTGCGCCCTCGGTGCTGGACCTGGCACAGCGCCTGGCCGCCGCCCTGCCGCTGATCCCGCCCAGCCAAAGCCTGGCAGCAGAGGCCTTGGGTCTGGCAACCGGCCAGGCGCCAAAGCCCCGGCGGCGCGGCGCACCCGATACATATGGGGCCGAAAGCCTTGAAGCAGTCTTCACCCTAGCGATCGGGCATCTGCTGGAAGTGGCGCTGTTTTATGCGCCCATCGCCCGCGCAGGGCTGGATAGTGAAGGGGTGCATCAACTGCGGGTGGCGCTGCGCCGGCTGCGTTCCCTGCTGAAGGTGTTTCGCCCCGTGACCGATGGTCCGGAAAGCCGCGCCCTGGATGGCGCCTTGCGCGATTTGCTGAAGCTTTTGGGCCCGGCGCGCGATTGGGATGTTTTCCTGGCCGGGATTGGCGCCGAAATGGCGAAGCTTTCGCCCGATGATCGGCGCATGCTGTCCTTGCTGCGCGCCGCTGAAGGCGAACGGCAGGCCGCCTATCAGGCCCTGGCCGCGGTATTGGATGGCCCTGCCTGGCGCCTGACGCTGCTGGAAGGGCTGAATTTCCTGAATGGCCAACCTTGGCGCCTAAGCGCTGATGCGGAAGCCCGCACCCGGCTGGATGCGCCACCGCAGGGCTTCGCTGCTATGGTGCTGGAAAAGCGCTGGCAGAGGCTCTGCAAGGCGGGGGCGAATATTGCTGCCATGGCGCCGGCGGCGCTGCACGAACTCAGGCTGGACGCCAAGCGCCTGCGCTACGCGGCCGAGGTCTTCGCGCCCATCTTCCCGCCCAAGGCGGCGCGCCGTTTCCAGCGCCGCTTGGCCGCAGTGCAAGAAGAATTGGGCCGCAGCAACGACGCGGCGGTAGCGAGAGACCTGATGCAGGCCCTTGAACGCGACCAGGATAGGGGGCGCGCCTGGGCAATTGGTATGGTGCAGGGCTGGTGCCTTGCGCGGTCCATCACTGATCGTGACGGCGTGCTGGCGGCCTGGAAAAAATTATTGGCGAAAGAATCTTTTTGGTCAGCGGATTAGGTCCATCTCCTCGCGCTTTGCGTGAGTATGCCTCATTTATTTTACATTTTTGACGGTTGTCGCAGGTGGCAA
>JBEDHL010000118.1:0-21348 GCA_041174145.1 Pseudomonadota bacterium | reverse complement strand
ACCCTTCCGCGAGCAACCACGCGATACCAAGATGACCGATACGACCGACCCCAACGCCCCTCAGGCGACGCCCGAACCCGCCCCCGAAGCCAAAGAAATGACCGCCGAGGAGCGGCTTGTCATGCTGGCGCAAGAGATGGAGGCGCTGCGCGACAAATGGCTGCGCTCAGAGGCTGAAATGCAAAACCTGCGCACCCGCACCCAGCGCGAAGTGGCCGATGCGCGCGCCTATGCGACGCAAAAATTCGCGAGCGATGTGGTGGAAGCCGCCGAAAACCTGCGCCGCGGCATCGAAGCCCTGCCGCCTGTGGCTGAGGATGAGCCGGAATTGCTGACGAAGCTGCGCGCCGGGTTTGAAGGGGTGGAGCGGTCCTTCCTTGGCATCCTGGAACGCAATGGCGTCCAGCGCCACGACCCCAAGGGCCAGCCATTTGACCCCGAAAAGCACCAGGCCATGGCCGAACAGCCCGCGCCGGAAGGTGTCGCGCCCGGCACGGTGATCCATGGCTGGACTTCCGCCTGGACCTTGAATGGCCGCCTGCTGAAGCCCGCCATGGTGGTGGTAGCGAAGGCTGAGGGGTGAATGGAGGGGGCGCGAGCCCCCTTTTTTACAGCAGCGTCGTCTCCGCCAATTCAATCGCGCGGCCAAGGTCAACACTCAGCAGCCGCGATACGCCGCGTTCCTGCATGGTCACGCCATAAAGCCGGTGCATGCGCCCCATGGTCAGCGGATGGTGCGTCACGATCAAAAAGCGCGTGCCGCTTTCGGCCGCCATGGCATCCAGCAAATCACAAAGCCGCTCCACATTCGCATCATCCAAAGGCGCATCCACTTCGTCCAGCACGCAAACAGGCGCGGGGTTGCAGCGGAATACCGCGAAAATGAGCGACAGCGCGGTCAGTGCCTGTTCACCACCCGACAGCAGCGAAAGGGTGGATAGCTTCTTGCCGGGTGGTTCGGCATAAATCTCAAGCCCCGCTTCCAGCGGATCATCTGAACCAACAAGGGCCAGATGCGCACGACCGCCGCCAAAAAGCCGCGTGAAAAGGCTGCGGAATTCGGTATCCACGCGGTCGAAAACCTCACGCAGGCGTTCGCGGCCTTCGCGGTTCAAATGGCCGATGGAACCGCGCAGCTTGGCGATCGCATTCATCACCTCATCACGGTCATGGGTGATTTGGCCGATGCGTTCTTCAATCTCCGCGATTTCGAGATCGGCACGCAGATTGACCGGGCCCATTTCATCGCGTTCGCGGATCAGGCGTTCCACCTTGCGCCGTGCCTTGTCTTCCGCAATGTCGGAAAGCTCTTCCGGTGCTGGCGGCAATTCGGCGCCTTCGCCAAGCCTTTCGGCAATGCGCGCAGCCACGGCGGCCGAGGCAGTTTCGGCCGCTTCGGTTGCGGCCTGGGCGCGCACCTGTTCCTCACGCGCCAGGGCAAAGGCGGTATCCGCGCCACGGCGCCCTTGGCTGCCTTCGCTCACACGCCGTTCAGCGGCGGCAAGGGCGGCGGCGGCAGCGGCATGGGCTTCGCTTGCAGCTTCCAGCAGGCGGGTCGCTTCGGCACGGCGCAAGGCCGCCGCTTCCGGCGCAGCCGCCAGCGCATCACGTTCCGCCTCCGCTTCCGTATCGCGCCGGCGCAAATCAGCCACGCGTGCCGAGGCATCTTCGGCCCGCGCCGCCCAAAGGCCGGCTTCATTGGCAAGGCTGGCGCGGCGGGCAGAGATGGCATCAGCCTCCGCAGCCAAAGCGCCCTGTGCATCACGCGCGCTGGCTTCCACGCCGCGCTGT
Organism: Pseudomonadota bacterium; assembly: GCA_041174145.1. Lineage (GTDB taxonomy): Bacteria > Pseudomonadota > Alphaproteobacteria > Acetobacterales > Acetobacteraceae > Neoroseomonas. Next base: position 19,557 of record JBEDHL010000118.1, on the reverse strand, counting down.
TCTGCCAAATGCGCGCGCGCGGCTTCAACACTCCCGCGCAACTGCACCGGATCGGGTGCGGCTTCGCGGGTTTGCGCCGCGCTGGCGCGCGCGGCTTCCGCTTCAGCAAGCTCGGCGCCGATACGTTCCAACTGCGGCGCCAGCGCCGCGAGGCGGTTTTCGACTTCTGATGCGCGGTTCAGCAGCGTCGCCTGACCTTGGCGCGCTTCCGCCAGCGACGCCTCAGCACGCCGACGCGCTTCCCGCGCATTGGCTTCGGCATTGCGCGCTTCGGTTTCCGCCGTTGCGGCCGCCTGTTCCGCCTGACGCAGCAGCGCGATATCGGGGCGCGCGGTGTACAGCGCCTCGGCCTCCGCGCGCGCGGCATCGGCTTCGGCGCGATCTTCAGCGAGGCGCGCCAATTGCGGTTCAAGCGCGGTGATGCGGCTTTCGGCGCGGGCATCGCGCGCGGCCAATTCACCCTCAGCCCGGCGCGCGGCGGAAGCAGCGGCTTCGGCGGCGCTGCGGGCATTGCGCGCAGCGGCTTCGGCGTTTGCCGCTTCGGCTTCGGCGGCTTCGGCGGCGCTGCGCGCGGCTTCTGTTTCAGCGGCAGTGACTTCGGCTTGGTCCAACCGCGCTTCGGCGGCGCGCAAGGCATTGCGCTGGGCAAGACGCACAGCACCCGGCGTGGGTGCGCCGGCGTGATGCGTATGGCCATCCCAACGCCAGACCGCGCCTTCTTCCGTCACCAGCGCCTGGCCCGGCCGCAGCCCCGGCTGTAGCGCCGCGCCATCCATACCGCGCGCGAGCAACCCAACTGGCGACAGCGCCCGCGCCAAAGCCGCCGGCGCTTCCACCAGGCGTGAAAGCGGCACCGCGCCATCGGGCAGAGGTTGCGCCACCATGAGCGGCGGCAGGTTGCGCCAATGCCGCGCGGCAGAGGCATCGGCTGGGCTTTCCAAAGCCTCACCCAGCGCAGCACCAAGCGCGGCTTCAAGCCCGGGCGGCACGCGCACTTGATCCAGAATGGGTTGTGCGGAGGCCGTGCCGCGCGCTTCCAATACTTCCGTCAGCGCCGCCACTTCGGCGGCGATGCGCGCGCGTGCTGCGCCGGCTTCAGCGCCCTGGCGGCGTGCCTGCACCAGCGCTTCGGATGCTGTCGCGCGCGCCGCTTCAGCTTCGGTCAAGCGCGCCGCGCTTTCAATCAGCGTGGCTTCGGCAAGCTGCGCGGAAGACAGCGCGGCATCGCGCGCGGCTTCCGGAATGCGTTCCGCAAGCGCGGCATCGCGTTCCGCCGAAAGCGCGGCATATTGCGCGACAATGCGGCGATGGCGTTCATCAGCGGCCCGCAAGGCGGCTTCGCGGCGCGCGGCTTCGGCACTGGCTTCTTCCGCGCTGCGCCGCGCATCGGCATGGCGCGCCACGGCTTCGGTGCGCGTTGCTTCCGCCTGCTCCAATGCCTCACGCGCGGCGGCAAAGGCGGCTTCGGCTTGCGTCACCTGGTCTGCCGCCACAGTTTTTTCGGCATCAGAGACAATACGCGCTTCAGCGGCGTCTCGATCCGCGCTCAGCGCCGCATGGGCTTCGCGCGCACGGCGCAGCCGTGTTTCAGCGGCGGCCAATTCCGCCTCAGCCGCCTGCAATTGCGCCGCACCCGCAGCGGCGGCTTCCGTTGCCTGATTGGCGGCGCGTTCGGCTTCGCGCACCGCTTCAATCGCCTCGGCCAGCGCTGTCGCGGCACCATCGCGCCGCGTGGGCAAGCCAGCTTCGCGTTCCGCCAACGTGGCATCTTCTTCTGTGATGCGCGCGCGCGCGGCATCGGCATCGCCCGCAAGCGATGTGGCATGCGCCAAATCCTGGCGCAGTTCGGCAAGCCGCGCTTCGGCGGCATCCAGGGCAGCGCGGGCGCGGCTTTCCTCGGCTTCCATGCCTTCGGCTTCAACGCGGCGGCGTTCCAGTGCGGTGCGCGCGGCGGCTTCATCGGCACGCGGCGCAGCCAGCCCTTGTTCGGCTTCATGCAAAGCAATCGCGGCGGCTTCGGCTTCCTGTTCTGCCGCGCTGGTCGCGCTGCGCGCGGCGGCAAGTGCATTTGCAGCAGCGGTCAGCGCGGTATCGGCGCGCGCGGCCAGCAGCGCCAGCCATTCACCTTCCGCCTGCCGCACCAGGCCCGAGATATTGCGATAGCGATTGGCTTGCCGCGCCTGGCGTTGCAGGCCTTGGCGCTGCGCATCCAATTGGCCGAGCAAATCTTCCGCGCGCGACAGATTGGTTTCCGCCTGACGCAGCTTCAATTCCGCTTCATGGCGGCGCGCACGCAACCCGGCAATGCCGGCGGCTTCTTCCAAAACGCCGCGCCGATCATCAGGCTTGGCCTGGATCAACGCCGCCACACGGCCCTGGCTGACCAGCGCGGAAGACCGCGCGCCGGAACCAATATCGGCGAACATGGTTTGCACATCGCGCGCGCGCAATTCCTTGCCATTGACGCGGAAATTGCTGCCCTCGCCCCGCGAAATCCGCCGCGTCACTTCCAATTCGGCGATGTCGTTATTGGGCGCCGGCGCCAGCCCCGCAGCGTCTTCCAAAAACAGCATCACTTCCGCGACATTGCGCCCGGCGCGCGTCGCGGTGCCGGCGAAAATCACATCATCCATTTCGCCGCCGCGCATCGCCTTGGGCGAGGTTTCGCCCATGGCCCAGCGCAGCGCTTCAACAACATTGGATTTGCCGCAGCCATTCGGCCCGACAATGCCGGTCAGCCCCGGCAGCACTTCCACCGTGGTGGCTTCCGCGAAGGATTTGAAGCCGGCGATGCGGATGCGCGAAAGCTTCGCCGTCAGCGCGGCGCGGGTCTGGTCTTCGCTGCGCGCAGGTTCGGCCGCATCAGCTTCTGGCGTGGTTCCTTCCGCCATTTCCTCGACCGGGGCGGGGGGCGTGATTTCTTCCATCAGCGGGGCGCCACTTCACGCACCGCGGCTTCGAAGCGATCAAAGGGAATCGCGCCGGGCAGTTTTTGGGTGCCGATGATGAAGGTGGGCGTGGCGCTGACCTGATGCTCCGCTTCGCCCTTCTGGCGCGCTTCCAGAATGGCGCGCGCCAGCGCGTCATCCGCCCAGGCAGCGTTGAAGGCATCGGTGCTCATGCCGGCGAGCGCGGCGATCTTGCCAACTTCCGCCTTGTGATCCACGCCGCGCGCATAGGCCCAGCGATCCTGCGTGGCAAATAGCGCGGAGACGAAGGGTTCATAACGCTCAGCCGGAAAGCTACGCGCCACGGCATGGGCACGCAGCGAAATTTCATCAAGCGGGAAATCGCGGAATACCATGCGCACGCGCCCGGCTTCTACCAATTCGCGCTTCACGCGCGGCCAAGTGTCCCGGTGAAAAGCACCGCAATGGCTACAGGTGAGGGAGAAATATTCAATCACCGTCACTGGCGCGTCGGCGCGTCCGACGCTGCGTTCATCCAAGCCTCCGCCAGTCGCGGGGCGCGGCTGGGAGGCAGGGGGCTGCGCCGGGGCTGGTGTCGGCGTGGGTGCAACCGGAGCGGCCGGTGGAGTAAGCCAACGCCACGCCGCGAAGCCACCCGCCAAAACCACAGCAGCCGATCCAGCCAACAGCAAACGACGATCAGGCATTAATCTTCTCCTCCGGAACCGGCGCGCCTTTTCGGGGGGAAGCGGCCGGGCCGATCTGACTGGCAAAGGGCGACTCGCCCCCGTTCAGCCTTGTTTTCGATAGACGCCGCGCGCCAATCTTTCCAGCGCCTCGCGCAAATCCCCTGTGGGTAAACTGTCCAAAGCGGTTGCGACTCGGGCAGGAAGTGCCACGGGCCGGGGCGGCAGGGCGGCTTTGCCGCCGCTGACCGCCGGTTGGGCGGTCTGCACGAAGCGGAGTCGCTCCACCGCCACACGCCCCAGCCCGCCATTGATCCGCGCCACCAATTCCGGCGCCAAATGGCTGAGTTCCATGGCAATTGGGCCGGAACAGGCAATGGTCAGGCTGCCTGCGGTCAGGCGCAAAGGCTGGGTCACGGCGGCCAGGGCCGGGCCAACCAGGGCCGGCCAATCCGCCATGATCTGCGCGGCCGCGGGGCTCTTGCGTTTGAAGGCCGGGCGCGTCAGGGCTGGAATCAGGGCGCCGAGGGGTCTAGGCCCGCCGAAGAACCGCCTTTCATCCTCATTCCGGGACATGCCGTGAAACCCCCTTCCGCTGCCGATCTGCTGCATTGGTATGACAGGCACCGCCGCATCCTGCCATGGCGCGCCGCCCCTGGGCAGCGGGCAGACCCCTACCATGTCTGGCTTTCGGAAATCATGTTGCAACAGACAACCGTGGCAACGGTAGGGCCACGCTTTTCACGTTTTCTGGCGCGCTTTCCAAATCTGGCCGCCTTGGCTGAAGCGCCGTGGGAGGATGTGGCGGCGGAATGGGCCGGGCTTGGCTATTATGCGCGGGCGCGCAATCTGCATGCGGCGGCGCGGCAAGTGGTGGCGCTGAGCGGCTTTCCCGAAAGCCCGCAGGACTTGGCCGCCCTGCCCGGCATCGGCCCCTATACCGCCGCCGCCATCGCCGCCATTGCCTTCAACGCGCCCGTTGTGCCGCTGGATGGCAATGTGGAGCGTGTGACCGCGCGGATTTTTGCCGTGGAGGAAGCGCTACCCAGCGCCAAACCCCGGCTTGATGCGCTGGCGCAGGGTTTTCTGGCTGATACGGCGGCCCGCGCCAGGCCCGGCGATTTCACCCAGGCGCTGTTTGATTTGGGTGCGGGAATTTGCACGCCGCGCAAGCCGGCCTGCGCGCTCTGCCCCTGGCAAAAACCCTGTCTGGCACGCAAGCTTGGGATCGCCGAAACTTTGCCGCGCAAGGCACCGAAGCCCGAACGCCCCACGCGCCACGGCGTACATTTCCTGCTGACGGATCATGAGGGCCGCATCTGGCTGCGCCGCCGCCCGCCACGCGGGCTTTTGGGCGGCATGCTGGAAATCCCCGGTGTTTCCTGGCGTGAGGAAGATTGGACTGACGCGGAGGCTTTGTCTGACGCGCCGCTTGCAACTTCATGGCAGCCCGTGCCCGGTGAAGCGCGGCATGTCTTCACGCATTTCGCACTCACCATGCGGCTTTACCGCGCGCACCTGCCCGCACGGGCCAAACGACCCGAAGGTGAATGGCTGGCACCGGCGGAAGCGGCGCAGGCGCTGCCGAGTGTAATGCGGAAATTGCTGATGCTGGCGGGGCTTGCGTGAAGCCTTAGCCCGCCGCGATTTCCGCGCGCAGCTCATCCAATACGCGCAAGCCGCCGAGCTTGTTTTCCACATGCCAGAATAGCCAGCCATTGCAGGAAGGCACTTCCTGAACTGCGGCGCCCACCTGATGGATGGACCCTGCCGCCTTGCCACAGCGGAGCGTGCCATCAGCGCCCACCTCCGCGCGCCACCGGCGGCGAGAATCCGTCAACACACTACCCGCCGGCACCAGCCCGCGTTCCACCAGAACACCGAAGGGAATGCGCGGCTGTTCCCGTCGCGACGGCAGGGCCAGCGCGGCTGATTCCGGCATGGGCTCCACCGCCGCCAGCCGGGCGCGCGCGCCGGCCGCGTAGCGTTCTTCGCGCTCAATACCGATAAAGCGCCGGCCCAGGCGTTTGGCGACCGCTGCCGTGGTGCCGGAACCAAGGAAAGGATCCAGCACAACCTCTCCGGGTTGGGTGCAGGAAAGGATCACACGATGCAGCAGCGCTTCGGGCTTTTGCGTTGGGTGCAGCTTATCGCCGTTTTCATCGCGCAGCCGTTCCCCGCCCGTGCAAAGCGGGATGAACCAGTCACTCCGCATCTGCACATCATCATTCAGCGCCTTCATGGCGGCATAGTTGAAGCGGTATTTTGATTCCTGCCCATGCGCCGCCCAGATCAGCGTTTCATGCGCATTGGTGAAGCGCCGGCCACGGAAATTCGGCATGGGATTGGCCTTGCGCCAAATCACATCATTCAGAATCCAAAAGCCCAGATCCTGCAACGCCACGCCCAGGCGGAACACATTGTGGTAGGCGCCCATCACCCAAATGGTGCCATCCTTGCGCAGCACGCGCCGGCATTCTGTCAGCCAGGCGCGGGTGAAGGCATCATAGGCGGCCAGATCAGGAAAGCGGTCCCAGGCATCATCCACGCCATCCACCACGCTTTCATCGGGCCGGCGCAATTCACCCTTCAACTGAAGGTTATAAGGCGGGTCAGCAAAAATCGCATGCACGCTCGCCGGCGGCAGGCGGCGCAGCATGGCAATCGAATCCCCGACCAGAACCTGGTCCAAGAGCAGCTCTAGCTGCGTTCCCACCGTGAAATCCCTTGATAAGGGCGCAAGAATCGCGCGCCCGAGTCGCGCGGTCAAGTCAGGTTCAAAACGGCCTGGTCCACCGGCCCAAAACCGCGCCGGTGATGCGGCGAAGGACCAAGCCTTGCCAAAGCTTCGCGATGCGCGGCTGTTGGGTAGCCGGCATGGCGCGCAAAGCCGTAGCCGGGCCAGCGCGGATCAAGCCTTCGCATCGCGCGGTCCCGCAGCACCTTGGCGATGATGGAGGCGCCAGCAATGGAAAAGCTGAGCCGATCCCCGCCGACCACACACCTCACCGGGCAGGCCAAGGGCGGCGGCTGATTGCCATCCACCAGCGCGTGATCCGGCACGCTTGGCAGCTTCGCCACCGCGCGGCGCATGGCCAGATGCGTGGCGCGCAGGATATTGAGCCGCCCGATTTCGCTGGCTGAAGCCGCGCCAACGCCGATTTCCACCAATCCCTGGGCTTGGGCTTCCTGTAGCGCGGCGAAGGCGGCATCGCGCGCCGCTTCCTTGAGCTTCTTGGAATCCTGCAGCAGCGCGGCGAGACTTTCTGGCGGTGGCACCAGAAACACCAGCGCCGCCGCCAGTACTGGCCCGGCGAGTGGGCCGCGCCCGGCTTCATCTACCCCGGCGACACGCCCGCCAAGCGCCGCTTCCAGGCTGAAATCGGGCCGCGCCATCATGCTTTGGCCCGCGGCAGCAAAAGCCAGCCGGCCAAGCCGAGCAAAAGGCTGCCGGCCAATACAGCGAAACCGGCGCGATAGGCGGCTTCAGGCCGGGCGGCTTCCGCCATGGGAAAGAAGCCAATCACCAAGCCAACCAGCAGCGGCAGCAGGGAAGATCCCAGAACCTGCGCCATATTCACCGTGCTCGCGCCACGCCCAACCAGATGATCCGGGAAAAGCAGCCGAGCTTCCGTCACCAACAGGACCGGGTAGCTGGAAAACAGCACCAGCCCGACCAGCAAGCCCAGCGCCAAGGGCAGGGGCGGCGCTGGCCAAAGGGCCAGCATCGCCAGCATGGCCACCGATAGCGCCGCGCCCGCGCTGATCATGGCGCTGCGCCGGAAAAAGCGCCTCTCCAATGGCCCCACCAGCAAAAGTCCGATCGGCATGGCAAGGCCCATCGCGGCCAGCGCAAGGCCGCGTTCATGGGCATTCAGCCCATGCACATCGGCAAAATAAGGCCCTGCCCAAAGCCCGATCACCGTCGCGGCAGCGGCATAGGCCACCAGATGCAAGGCCAGCACGCGCGCAAGTCCCGGCAGGCGCCAGATGGAAAACTGGCCGCGCAAGGCTTCCATCAGGCTTTCCGCCCTGCGCGCGGGTGCAGGGCGGTCCGGCGGGTCGTTCCGCACCAGTCGCCACCAGGCCAGCGCCGCAAGCGCCGTCACCATTGCCGAAACCAAAAAGGCTTCCCGCCAGCCAAGCCAGCCGGCCAGCCAGGCAAGCGGCGCGCCGGCGAACAAAATCCCAAGCTGCGAAAGCGCAAAAACCCGCGAAAGCGCCAAAGTCATTTCGCCGCCCGCATACCAGCGCGCGCACAGCACCACCGCCGCCATGAAGGACGCTGCCGAGCCAATGCCGATCAGCGCGCGCGCGACAAGGAGGGTAGTGCCATCCGTGGCTAGGCTTTGCAGCACAAGGCCAAGCACCGCGATGGCGCTCAGCCCCGCCACCACCAGTCGCGGACCAAGCCGATCCAGCGCGATGCCGACCGGAAGCTGCATCACCAGAAGGGAGGCGAAAAACATGGCATTGGCCGCACCCAGCATGGCGGGCATCAGCGCCAGATCGGCACTGAGTTCCGGCGCAATCACCCCAAGCGCGCTGCGATGAAACTGGCTGAGCCCCGTAAGCAGCGCGAGCGCCAGGAGCAGCGCCGCATTGGGTGAAAGCATTCCTGTCAAACAGCGCGCCTATTCCGCCTTGGCGCCGGATTGGCGCACCGCATCACGCCAGCGCTGGCTTTCGCCCGCCACAAAGCCGGGCAATTCCGCGCGCGGGATGGGCATGGGGTCAAAGGCGCGTTCGGTGAAAAGCTTGGCCATTTCGGGGCTGGCCAGCGCCTTGGCGGTTTCCGCTTCAATCCGCGCAAGAACAGGTTCGGGTGTGCCGCGCAGCGCGAAAAGCCCAGTCCAATTCACCGACAGAAAACCGGGCAGCGCGCTGGCAATGGTTGGCACGCCGGGCAAAGCGGCATTGGGCGCGGCAGAGGCAACGCCCAGCGCCTTAATCGCGCCGCCACGGATTTGCGGCAGCGCCGTGCCAAGCCCATCAAACATCATCGGCACATTGCCGGCCACCAGATCCGTCATGGCCGGAGCGCTGCCGCGATAGGGGATATGGGTCATCTCCGCGCCAATGGCGGCGCGGAACATCTCACCAGTCAGATGCAGTTGCGACCCCGTGCCTGAAGAACCGAAGGCCACCTGCCCGGGCCGCGCGCGGATATGGGCAATCAACGCCGGCAAATCAGCCATGGGCAAAGCGCGCGGATTGACCACCAGCACATTGGGCTGCTGCGCCAACATGGCCATCGGTAGGAAATCCGTATCCGGATCAAAGGCCAGGCGCTGATACAGCGCCTTGTTGATGCAAATCAGCGAAGCGGTGGCAACCAATAGCGCATGGCCATCGGGTTCAGACCGGGCGAAGGCTTCCCCGGCCACGGTGCCGCCGGCGCCGCCGCGATTATCAATCACTACAGGTTGGCCAAGCGCCACGGCCAGCCTTTCGCCAAGCGCGCGCGCCAGGATATCCGTGGTGCCCCCGGCGGCGAAGGGCACAAAAATGCGGATCGGGCGGTTGGGAAAGGCGGGCGCCTGGGCAAGCGCGGGGGCGGCAAGGCCAGCGGCGAAAACGCCAAGGCTGGCACGGCGGGTCATGGCGGGCATGGGCGGCTCTCCTGCTGAAAAACTGAAACTACGCCGAAGCAGCGCCAGGGGAAAAGCGCAGTCTGGCATGGGCAGGCGATTGCTTTACCTTTATCATTTAGTGCCCTGACCAATCGGTGAAAGACGCGATGACCCAATGCGCCAAGGCGAGCCTGCCGGAAGGCTTCATCTTCGAAGCGGCCAACCCGCCGCCGGATGCGCTTCATTTCCACGCGCCGGAAGTAGGCCCGGAAGGCGTATTTTGCTGGACCGGCCCCGGGGCGGAGGCTGTGCTGAACATCCGCATTGATCGGCGCTACCCGCTGCGTGCCTGGCTTGAATTGGCGGATTTCGGCGACCCCGCGAACCGGGACGCGCTTTCATTGATTGTGGATGGTGATCTCTACCCACTGATGCGGCGCGGTCCGGGGCAAAACCTGCTTGCGGGACCGATCCTGCCCCGTGAAGGCGATGAGCCAACCCAGCTGGTGATCCGCGTGCCGCATTTGCACAGCCCACCAGCAGAGGGCCATCGCGCGGCGCCGCTACGCGGCATCGCCATCAAGCGCCTGAGCCTGATCCCGCCCGATTAAGGGGTGAAATATTGCTCTGGCAGGGGTTGGGCACGAAAGGGAGTTGGTGCGCGGCCCCCATGCCAGGCAAAGCCCTCGTTTTTTGTGGAAAACACTTTCGCAACCGCTGGTGGCGTGGCAGGTTTCCCCTGATGCGGCGATGGCCGCGGCCTTGCGCAAGATGTTCCCGCCTTCCTTTGGGCATTGCGGGACTGGGAGAAAGCCATGTCGGCGCCGAATTGGACCAATCCTGAAACCCTGGTGCTGCATGCCGGCTGGCGTGCGGACCCGACCACCGGTTCGGTCGCGGTGCCGATCCACCAGACCACTTCCTTCCAGTTCCAGGATACCGGCCATGCGGCGCGGCTTTTCGCGCTTTCTGAGCTTGGCAATATCTACACCCGCATCATGAACCCGACCGTGGATGTGCTGGAAAAGCGCGTCGCGGCTTTGGAAGGCGGTGTGGCGGCGCTGGCGCTTGGTTCAGGTCAGGCGGCGACGACTTTCGCGGTAATGAATTTATGCGAAGCGGGGGACAATATCGTCTCCTCCACCGATCTTTACGGCGGCACCTGGAATCTTTTCGCCAATACGCTGAAGCAATTCGGCATTGAAGTGCGCTTTGTGGACCCCGCTGATCCGGAAGGTTTTGCGCGTGCGACCGATGCGCGCACGCGCGCCTATTACGCGGAAACCCTGCCCAATCCGAAGCTGCAAGTCTTCCCGATTGCGGAAGTGGCGGCGATTGGGCGGAAGCTTGGCATTCCGCTGATTATGGACAATACCGCAGCGCCAGTGATCTGCCGGCCGCTTGAACATGGTGCGGCGATTGTTATGCATTCCACCACCAAATGGATTGGCGGGCACGGCACCAGCATTGGCGGCATGGTGGTGGATGGCGGCAATTTCGATTGGGAAGCGCATGGGGATCGTTTCCCCACGCTGAACAAGCCTGATCCTTCCTATCATGGCGCGGTCTGGACCCAAGCCGTGAAGCCGCTGGGGCCGATTGCGTATATCATCCGCATGCGTACCTGTCTGCTGCGCGATCTGGGCGCGCCCATGTCACCAATGAACGCCTTCCTGTTCCTGCAAGGCATGGAAACCCTGCCGCTGCGCATTGAACGCCATTGCGCCAATGCCACGCGCGCCGCGGCCTTCCTGGCGCAGCATCCGGCGGTGACGCGGGTGATCCATCCTTCACTGATGGATGGCGAAAGCCGCCGCCGAGCAGACGCCTATTTGCGCGGCGGCCATGGCAGCCTGATGGGGATTGAATTGAAGGGCGGCAAGGAAGCCGGCCAACGCTTCATCGAAGCGCTGAAAATGTTCTACCATGTTGCCAATATCGGCGATGCGCGGAGCCTCGCGATCCATCCCGCCACCACGACGCATAGCCAATTGGATGAAAGCGAGCAGGCGGCATCGGGTGTGACGCCCGGTTACGTCCGGCTTTCCATTGGCATTGAACATATTGACGACATATTGGCGGACCTTGATCAGGCGCTGAAGGTGGCTGAGGCATGAACGCGGATCGTCGCCGGATGGCGCAAGAACTCGGCCTTGGTCCTAGTGCGCCAGCGCTTGGCGGCTTCCCCGCCATTCGCATGCGGCGCAATCGCTATGACGCTTTCACGCGCAAGCTGGTGGCCGAAAATGTACTGAGCGTTGGTGATCTGATCTGGCCGATCTTCATCATGGAAGGCAGCAATACCATCATGCCGGTGGCTTCCATGCCGGGCGTGGTGCGCGTGACCCTCGATAAGCTGGAAGAGCATGTCGCCCCCGCGGTGAAGCTTGGCGTGCCGGCGGTGGCGCTGTTCCCGATGACGCCTTCTGAGATCAAGGATGCGGAAGGGACGGAATCCACCAATCCGGAAAACCTGATGTGCCGCGCTTCGCGCTTGCTGAAGCAGAAATTCCCGGAACTTGGGCTGGTGGGCGATGTCGCGCTCGATCCCTATACCGATCATGGGCATGATGGCGTGATTCGTGATGGTTATGTCGCGAATGATGATACGCTTGCCATTCTGACATCCCAGGCGGTCAATCAGGCGGAAGCCGGTATAGATGTGATCGCACCTTCGGATATGATGGATGGGCGCATAGGCGTTATACGTGCCGCGCTTGATGCGCGCGGCCTGATCCATACGCGCATCATGTCCTATGCGGCAAAATATGCCTCGGCGTTTTATGGGCCTTTCCGTGATGCGGTGGGGTCTGGTTCCTCACTGAAGGGCGACAAAAAAACCTACCAGATGGACCCGGCCAATACGGATGAGGCGATGCGCGAAGTGGCGCTGGATTTGGCCGAAGGTGCCGATATGGTAATGGTGAAGCCGGGCATGCCTTATCTGGATATTGTGCGGCGTGTGCATGAACGCTTCGGCGTGCCCACCTTCGCGTATCAAGTCAGTGGCGAATACGCGATGATCGCGGGTGCGGCGCAAAATGGCTGGATTGATCGCGAACGCGCCATGATGGAAAGCCTGCTTGCCTTCAAGCGTGCCGGTGCCGCGGGTGTGCTGACCTATTTCGCCGTGGATGCGGCGGCGGTGTTGAAGCGCGGCTGAGGGGATTTTAACCAGCGGCGCGCATTCGCCGCGCCGCCGCTTCGCCAATCATCACGCAGGTGAAGTGCAGATTGGCGCGGCAATCACTTGGCATGATGGAAGCATCCGCAACGCGCAGGCCTTCCACGCCGCGCACCTTCAAATCCGGGTCCACCACGCCGCGCGGATCTTCATAGGCTGTCATGCGGCAGGTGCCGGCGGCGTGCTGGATATCCCCCGCTTCCGCCAGCATCAGCGCATCCAGCGCATCATCGGCAAGTGCTGCGGCTTCCGGCATGGTAAGCGCGGTTTCGCCAAAGGTGATGGCATCGGCAATATCGCCAATCGGCGCAAGCACGCAAAGCTTCGCAAGCCGTCTGATGCCATCGCGCATCCGCAGCCGATCCGCCGGATGGTCCAGCATGTTTTCTTCAACCAAAGGCTGCGCATCTGGATCGGCTGAGGTCAAGCGCACCTCTCCGCGCGACAGCGCATCATAAAGCGCCACCCCAATGCCGCCATTGGGCGCCACACCACTTTCCGCCAGCCCGCGATGATTATAGGCGATGATGATCATGTCACGCTCACCACCGCCGCCGAGTTTGCTGCTATAGGTCAGGCAGCAGTTGGTGTGGCGCGCATCAGCGCCTTCCGCGCGAAAGCTTGGCTTCAAGGCAAGGCTTGCGCGCAGGATCGGGTGATCCATGAAATGCTGCCCGACCGCGGGCGCATCATGCGTGATGGTAATGCCAAGCGCGGTAAGTGCCGCCGCATCGCCAATGCCGCTACGCATCAAAATACACGGGCTATGGATGGCGCCGGCGCAAAGCACCACTTCGCGCCCCTTGATCTTTTCAAAAGCACCAGTACCAAAACGCACGCGCACGCCAGCGGCGCGTCGCCCTTCGAAAATCACGCGGTCCACCAAAGCATTTCCGCGAATGGTCAAGTTTGCCCGGCCGCGCGCCGGTTCCAGATAGCCATCATTGGTGGTCACGCGCAGCCCATGGCGCAAATTGATCGGGTTGCAGGAAAGCCCTTCGCCTTCCGGCGCATTCAAATCCGGCTTCACGGGATAACCCGCCTGCCGTGCCGCATCACGCAGCGCACGGTCCACCGCACCCCAGTTTTCTTCCGGCATGCGCCAAACAGGAAGGGGGCCACCTTGCCGCTTGCCGGGAATGCCGTAATTCGCATCATCTTCGATGGCATCGAAAAGCGGCATGACATCGGCGGCCGACCAGCCCTCACACCCCGCTTCCGCCCAGGCATCGAAAGCCGCCGGCACACCGCGAATGGCGATTTGCGCATTGACCGATGAAGAACCGCCCAAAGCCTTGCCGCGCCAATAGAATTTTGGCGCCTGCGCGCGGGTGCGGCGCGTCATCAGCCCCGGCCATTGCCAGGCGGCTTGGTGCTTCGGGTCATGCATGAAGGGCACGATGTTTGGGCTGCGCAATTCAGGCGGCGCTTCCGCCGCGCGCCAATCGCGCCCCGCTTCAAGCAATAAAACGCGGCGGCGCGAATCTTCCGAAAGCCGCACCGCCAAGGCCGCACCAGCGGAACCCGCGCCCACCACAATCACATCATACATGCGGAAACCTCCACCGGATTACAAAGCCAGTGAAGCAGGGCCGGCGCGTGGCGCCAAGTTATTCGGCAAGACGGTCCAGGAGTGACATTGCTTTCGCGCGCGGCGCTTCCGCCAAATCCTCGCGCCTCAATAACTGGGTCAGGACCGCGCGGGCTTCATCCCGCTTGCCCGTGCTGATGAAAAGCTCCGCCAAATCCAGCACCGGTTCAGCCAGGGCGGGCGCCAGCCGCGCGGCGGTTTCAAAGGCGGTGGCGGCTTCCGCCTGATTACCAAAGCGCAGCAACACACGCCCGAGCAAAAGGCGCAATTCCGCGCTATTCGGGTCCTGATCAAGACCACGACGGGTAGAGAGCATTGCCTCTCGCACACGATTCATTGCCAGAAGTATGTTGCCTTCATGCTGCAAGGCCCATGGGTCGCGTGGCTGTTCAGCAAGCGCCTTGCGGATTTCCACAAGCGCGTCGTCAAGACGGCCGGATTGCATATAGGCTTCCGCGACAGCCACATGCACCCAAACGCCACGCGGATCGAGTTGCTGCGCACGGCGATAATCTTCAAGGGCCGCTTCGACCCGGCCCAAGCGGAATTGCGCAACACCGCGCAAATACCAGGCAGACCCCATTTCGGGATTATTCTGCACCATGATTTCGGCGACTTCAAAAGCATCACGTGCGCGCCCTTCGCGCAAATAGCTGCGCCCCATCAGGCCGCGCGCGGTATTTTCCGTTGCAACATCGCCGCCTGCACCGCGCATCAGCGCGCGCATCTTATCGCGCACCACAGCCTGATCCGGTTCGGTTTGCGCGACATGCCAGGCATAAAGCCGGGGCTGAATGACGCGCCAGATTTCCGGCGCGGCCATCGCCAGCAACCTATCCACCGCATCACTTTGCACACCATCAATATCGGCAATCAGCCCGCGCCCGGCCAGCCGCAGGCGAAGTTTCAATTGATCCTTTTCCAGGACAATCTCGCCCGTGATGCGCTTGCTCGGTGTGCCAAAAACACTGCGAAGCAAGGTTGCCAAGGCGCGCAGCGAAAGCCCCGCAATAGGCACATTGAAATCCGGCTGATCGCCGGCCAATTCCAGGCGCTGCTGGCCCAGCCTTTCCGCCGTGACGGTATTCTGCACGAGGATGACCTGATCCAGCAGGCGTAGAGCCACAACATCCGCAGAAAGCCCCGCTTCGGCAAGCTTGGCCGGAACCTGAATGGGCGCGATTTCAATATCCTCACGCCGCATTTCTCGGAGCAATAACAGGACAAAAGCCGCCGCCAATAAAAGTGGCACAACACGGAACACAAAACCGTAAAGCCCATCCCAGAGCGCGACGATAAACCCCAGCATCCCTTCCTTGCGCGGTGAAGCTGGGGTTTCCTCGTTCATGGCACGTTCAGAAAGTTTCCTATGGCAGCGATCTGATCTGCAGCCATCAACGCTGGGGCATGGCCAGCTTCGGCAATTTCAATCAGCTTCGCGCTTGGTTTACGCGCCATCTGTGCTGCGACATCCGCAGGCAGCACATCACTGGCGACACCGCGCAGAATAAGCACCGGGATGGCTATGGCAGCCCAAAGTGGCGAAAGATCAATATCCGCAACATCGCCAGCGCTGAAGGCACGAATAATGGCGGGGTCATAATGCAGCCTGAGCACACCTTCGGCGTCCCGCCTGGCTGAGGTTTCCGCCAAATGCCGCCATTCAGCATCGGTAAGATTACCGAAGGGCGCATGCACATCGCGCAAATACGCCTCCAGCGCCGCGATATCAGTGAAGGAGGGCGCGGGAAGATTGATGTAATCACGGATACGCTGGAGTGAGCTGGCAGGGATCACCGCGCCAATATCATTCAGCACCATGCGCCGGATGGCGTTGCCGGGTGTGGCGGCAATGCCCATGCCGCAAATGCCACCCAAAGATGTGCCTACCCAATCCACTGGCCCATCCATCCGCGCCAGCAAATGTGCCAAAGCCTGGGAATAGATCGGCGGCTGATAAAGCGCCGGGTCCGGCAACCAATCCGAAGCGCCACGCCCTGGCAAATCCGGGCAAAAGACGCGCCGACCGGAAGCGGCAAGCGCGGCGGCGAGTGCATCAAAATCCCGACCACTCCGCGTCAGCCCATGCACACACATCACGGGCGCGCCATCAAGCGGGCCCCATTCCAGCCAACGCAGCGTGAAGAAACCCGCAGGTGATAGCCAGCGCAAAGCGCCAGCACGGGCCCCCGCGGGCAGCGCCATCACAAAATGCCTTTGTCCTTGAGCGCGGCAATTTCCCCCGCACTCATTTTCAGCACGTCAGTCAGCACGGCATTGGTATGTTCACCCAGCACCGGCGGCGCGCTGCGATAGCTAGGCGGCGTTGCCGAAAGCTTCACCGGATTGGCAATCACCTTCACCGTCTCACCACTGCCATGGGCCATATCCACCACCATTTCTCGCGCTTGGACATGGGGATCGGCGAAGACCTGTTCCAGCGTATTGATGGGACCACACCCGATTTTGAGCGCTTCCAACGCATCAATCCATTCCGCCGTGGTCTTGGATTTCATCACGGGCGTGAGTGTATCCGTCACCAATTGGCGATTCTGCACGCGGATAGGATTGGTCGCAAAGCGCGGATCGGCCAGCAAAGCTTCCTGGCCGAAAGCCTTGCAGAAGCGTTCAAAAGTCGGGTCATTGCCAACGGCCAGGATGATATAGCCATCCTTGGTAGGGAATTCCTGATAGGGCGCGATATTCGGGTGCTGATTGCCAAGGCGCGGCGGGTTTTCGCCCGTCGCCAGGTAATTCATACCTTGATTGGCAAGCCAGGCCACGTGTGTGTCCAGCATGCCGATATCAATCTGCTGGCCTTGCCCCGTATTGTTGCGATGGTTCACGGCCGCCAGAATACCAATGCAGCCATAAAGCCCCGCGAAAAGATCAGCGACCGGCACGCCAACTTTTTGCGGTGAGCCATTGGGCTCGCCCGTCAGCGACATGACACCACCCATGGCCTGGATCAGCGCGTCATAACCAGGGCGCGGGGCGTAAGGCCCGGTTTGGCCGAAGCCGGTGATGGAACAATAGATCAGGCGCGGATGGGTCTTGGCCAATTGCTCATAGCCCAGGCCGTATTTCGCCAAGGCGCCGACCTTGAAGTTTTCCACTAGAATATCGCAATGTTCCAGCAGCTTGTGGATAATCGCCTGGCCATCAGGTTTCGCGATATCCAAAGTGACGGATTTCTTGTTGCGATTGACGCCGACGAAATACGCACTTTCCTTCGTATTCGGCACGAAAGGCGGCGCGAAGCCACGCGTATCATCGCCCGCTTCCGGGCGTTCAATCTTGATCACCTCGGCGCCCAGATCGCCCAGCATTTGCGTGCAGGTGGGGCCGGCCAGAACGCGCGTCAGATCAAGCACTCGAAGCCCAGCGAGGGGACCAATGGGGGCAGTCATGGATTTCTTCCTCTCAGCAATTCACGCGGCGCCTTCAGGCGCCTTTCTTTACACCACGCACCGCCGCGGCAAGGGCAGCGACCTGATCCAGCACCTTCTGCGCCGTACCAGGCTTGGCGCGACCTTCCGCATCCAGATCGCCGGCCAGCACATCAATCAGCGCTGAGGCCACCACGGCGCCATCGGCAATGCGCGCCGCTTCACCGGCCTGTTCCGGCGTGCGCACGCCAAAGCCGATTGCGATTGGCAAATTGGTGTGTTTGCGAATGCGCGGAATGGCTTCGGCCAATTCGGCGCCGGTCGCGCTGCGCGTGCCGGTAATCCCGGTGATGGCGACGTAATAGATGAAGCCGGATGTCGCGGCCAAAACCTTGATCATGCGAGCATCATCTGTGGTCGGCGCAATCAGGCGGATCATATCAAGCCCGGCGGCGCGCGCTTGGGGTTCGATCTCATCAGCTTCTTCTGGCGGCACATCCACAATGATCAGCCCATCCACGCCTGCCGCTGCCGCATCGGCGCAGAAATTGGCGCCATAGGACAGGATGGGATTGTAATAGCCCATCAGAATGATCGGCGTGGCCGCGTCACCAGCACGAAAGTCACGCACCATTTGCAGCGTGCCGGCAAGCGTCGCGCCCGCCTTCAGCCCGCGCTGACCAGCGCGCTGAACGGTTGGGCCATCGGCCATGGGGTCCGTGAAGGGGCAGCCGATTTCAATCAAATCCGCGCCCGCACCCGGAAAGCCGCGGAGGATTTCCATGGAAGTGGCACGATCCGGGTCAAAGGCTTCCAGAAAGGGGATCAAGGCGCCGCGCCCTTCGGCGCGAAGGGCCGCGAAGCGCGCGGCGATGCGGGAGGTTTGGGTCATGACACTCACATCGAAACGCCAAGGGCACGCGCGACAGTGAAGATATCCTTATCCCCGCGCCCGCACATATTCATGATGATGATCTTGTCCTTCGCCATGGTCGGCGCGACCTTGATCACATGCGCCAACGCATGCGCCGGTTCCAGGGCCGGGATAATGCCTTCCATGCGCGAACAAAGCTGGAAGGCGGCAAGCGCCTCATCATCCGTCGCACTCATGTATTCCACGCGCTTGATGTCATGCAGCCAGGCGTGTTCGGGGCCAACGCCGGGATAATCCAGGCCAGCGCTGATGGAATGTGCTTCCAGGATCTGGCCGAATTCATCCTGCAACAGATAGGTGCGATTGCCATGCAAAACGCCGGGGCGACCCTTCGTGAGCGACGCCGCGTGTTCTTCCGTATCCACGCCCTTGCCCGCGGCTTCCACGCCATGCATCGCAACGCTGGCGTCATCCAGGAAGGGGTAGAATAGCCCCATGGCATTGGAACCGCCACCAATCGCCGCCACCAGCAAATCCGGCAGCCGGCCTTCGGCGGCCAGCATTTGTTCGCGCGCTTCAGTACCAATCACAGATTGAAAATCGCGCACCATCATCGGGAAGGGATGCGGGCCAGCAACGGTGCCGATGCAGTAATAAGTATCGCGCACATTGGCGACCCAATCGCGCAGCCCTTCATTCATCGCGTCCTTTAGCGTGGCAGCGCCCGAGGTTACTGGCACAACTTCCGCGCCCAACAGCTTCATGCGAAAAACATTGGGCTGCTGGCGTTCCACATCGGTGGCACCCATAAACACGGTGCAGGGTAGGTCGAACAAGGCGCAGGCGGTTGCGGTGGCCACACCATGCTGCCCGGCGCCGGTTTCCGCGATGATGCGCGTTTTGCCCATGCGCTTCGCCAGCATGATCTGCCCCAGCACGGCATTGATCTTATGCGCGCCGGTGTGGTTCAGCTCATCACGCTTGAAATAGACCTTGGCGCCGCCGAGCTTTTCCGTCAGGCGTTCCGCAAACCACAATGGGCTCGGCCGGCCCACATAATGCGTCAGCAGGCGCCGCCATTCATTCATGAAGGCAGGGTCGCGCTTCGCTTCCTCATAGGCTTTTTCAACCTCAAGGATCAGCGGCATCAGGGTTTCGGCGACGAAACGCCCGCCATAAGGGCCAAAGCGGCCACGGGCATCGGGCCCCTGGCGGAAGGAATTGGGCAGCGGCTTGTTCAAGGCAGTCTCTCGGTTTGCGCGTGATGGACCCCCTTTAAGGCAGAACCCGCCGGGGTCAAACCCGGCGGGCGGGGGGCGGGCTATTCCAGCCGCGCTGCTTCATCAAAGGA
>JBEDHL010000117.1:0-14949 GCA_041174145.1 Pseudomonadota bacterium | reverse complement strand
CCCTCAGCGCCACGACAGCCACCCCCACCGCGCTGATCCATGGGCGCGTGCCATCCCTTCTTGCCGGTACCCCAGCAGGAAAATGCCCCTTTACTGCATTGTGCATGCTTGACACTGGGGTATCCCCCCCGTAAACGCCGCTTCGCCTTCTGGCGGACCACGCCTGGGGAGCAAAGGTGAATTCGCAACCAGATTTTGATGCGCGCCTTAAGCAGGCCCAGGCCAAAAGCGGCCTGGAGAAAGGCCCGGAAGGGTCTAAAGGCTTGCCGAAAGGACCATGGGGAATCGGGTTCCGCGCGGGGGTTGAGGTTGTCTCGGCTCTTGTGGTTGGTGTTGGCATCGGGTGGGCACTCGATCGCTGGCTTGGCACTTGGCCTTGGCTTTTCCTGGTGTTTTTCGTCTTGGGCAGCGCGGCCGGGGTTATGAATGTCTATCGGCTTTTCAACCCGCGATCGCGTCCAAAAGTGAAGTGATGATGGATCGGGAGAGGTAGGCAGTGGCTGCGGAAGGCAAAGCGATTGACGCTCTGAGCCAGTTTGAGCTCTCGCCCGTGCTTGGCGCTTTGGGCACGTCTGTGGGCTTCAGTCAGGCCAATCTTTTCATGGTGATCGCCGTGCTGCTGACCATGGGCCTTTTGGTCTATGGCATGCGCCAGCGCGCCATTGTGCCGGGGCGCCTGCAATCCTTGGCCGAGACATCTTATGAATTTGTGCATGAATTGGTGACCGGCCAGGTGGGTGATGAAGGCAAGCGCTTCTTCCCCTTCGTCTTCGCCCTGTTCATGTTTGTGCTGTTCGGCAACCTGCTCGGCATGCTTCCCTATGCTTTCACTTTCACCAGCCACATTGCGGTGACCTTCGCGCTGGCGATGATTGTGTTTGTGCTGATCACCGTGGTCGCCATCAGCATCCATGGTATGCATTTCTTCAGCTATTTCTTTCCGGAAGGCGCGCCGAAGGCTTTGGCGCCGCTGATCATCCCGATTGAGGTTATTTCCTACCTCTCGCGGCCGGTCTCCCTTTCGGTGCGTCTCTTCGCCAACATGGTTGCTGGTCACGTCATGCTGAAGGTGTTTGCCACCTTCGTCGTGCTGATGGGCAGCGCCGGCGCGGTTGGTATTTTTGGTGCTGCGGCACCGCTTGCGGTGAATGTGGCCCTGGTTGGCTTCGAATTCCTCGTGGCTTTCCTCCAGGCCTATGTTTTCGCCATTCTCACCAGCATCTACCTGCATGATGCGGTGCACTTGCACTGATCATTCGGGTTTCAACACTCCTGTCAGGAAAAGGAAGGAATTTCTTATGGACGTGCTCGCCGCTAAGGCCCTCGGGGCTGGCCTCGCCGTTATCGCTCTTGCCGGTGTTGGCATCGGGATCGGCAATATCTTTGCCTCCATGGTCTCCTCGGTAGCCCGCAATCCGGGCGCCCGTGATGCGGTCTTCCCGATCGGGATCCTGGGCTTCGCGCTGACGGAAGCGGTGGCGCTGTTCGCGCTGCTGATCGCGTTCCTCATCCTCTTCACCTGAGGAAAGCGCGGCCCGGTGCGCCGGGCCTTTGGGCGCTTGGGGCAGGGCCATTGGGGCTCAGCCCCGCCGATGGAAGCATGAGGCGTGGTATGATGAGCCTTTGGATCAGAGTTTCTGCGGGTGCGGCCATGCTGCTCCCAGGCCTTGCCTGGGCCGGCGGCGGTGGCGGTGGCATGCCTCAGCTTGAATTCGGCAATCCCCTGGTCATCGCCCAGGTTGTGTGGATGCTGCTGATCTTCGCCGCCCTTTACTGGCTGGTGAAGAATAAGGGCCTGCCGCTTGTGGAAGGCGTTCTGGAAGAACGGCGTGCGCGCATCCAGGGTGATCTGGAAGCGGCGCGGTCCGCCAAGGCCACTGCGGATGCGGCCATGGCCGCTCATCGTGATGCCACCGCCAAGGCGCGGGCGGAAGCGCAGGCAGCCATTACCGGTGCGCTGCAAGCCGCGCAGGCTGAAGCTGAAAAGCGCGCCGAAGTGTTGAATGCGAAACTGGCCGAACAAGTGGCGGCGGCAGAGGCGCGGATTGATATCGCGCGTGGCGCAGCCATGGGGGCACTCCGTGATGTCGCGACCGACACTGCGGAAGCCTTGGTTCAGAAACTGGTCGGTACGGCGGATCGTGGTGCCATTGGCGCCGCGGTTGGCCGCGAATTGGCCGCGCGCGGGAGGGCATGATGCACCATTATGAGCATTTCTGGCTCGACCCGAAGTTCTGGGTAGCTGTCTCCTTCGTCCTGTTCTTCGTGCTTTTTGGGCGCAAGGTGTTCAGCGGCCTGTTGGGCGCGCTCGATAAGCGTGGTGAAGGTATCCGCGCCCAATTGGATGAGGCCGCGAAGCTCCGTGCCGAGGCCGAGGCGATGCTGAAGGCCGCGGAAGCGGAACGCGCCACAGCCATGAAGGAAGCCGAGGAATTGCTGGCGCGCGCCAAGGCGGAAGCTGAACGCGTGGCTGCGGCAGCCCAGGCGGAAGCGCAAGCCGCCGCTGAACGGCGCGAACGTATGGCGATGGACCGGATCGCCGCCGCTGAAGCCGGCGCGATTGCAGAGGTGCGTCAGGCTGCAGCCGATATCGCGACCGCCGCAACGCGGAGCCTGCTGGCGGAAACCATCACCCCCGCAACTGATGCGGCGTTGATTGAAAAAGGGCTTGGCGAATTGGGCAAGGCGCTACGCGCTGCTTAAGCTTCATGGCTTTCACCCATCAAAGCTCCTTATCCGGCAGGATGAGGGGCTTTTTTCTTGTCCGCGGATTCCGCTTTTTCATTCTGCCCAAAGAGCTTAGACTGCCCAAATCGCGTTCTTTGGGAGAGAAAGCTTCATGTTCCGCCGCCTGACCCTTGCCGCCGCCCTGCTGGCGGGTTCCGCCCTGACTGCCCAGGCCAATAATTTCCGCTGGGCCAATGATGGCGATGTCAATTCCATGGACCCCTATACCCGGCAGGAAACCTTCCTGCTCGCCTTCGGGTCCAATTTCTATGAACCGCTGGTACGGCGCGATCGTGAAGGCAAGGTGGAAGCCGCCCTTGCCGAACGCTGGGAACAGCCGCAGCCAAATGTATGGCGCTTTCATCTGCGCCGTGGCGTGAAATTCTCGGATGGCACGCCTTTCACTGCCGATGATGTGGTCTTTAGCGTACAGCGTGCGCGCTCACCTGGTTCCAATGTGCAAGGCGTGCTCGCTTCCGTGAAGGAAGTGCGCAAGGTTGATGATCACACGGTTGATTTCGAAACCACTGTGCCGAACCCAATCCTGCTGCAGGAAATCACCAATTGGGGCATGTTCAGCCGCGCCTGGGCGGAAAAGAACAACGCCACGCGCCCTGCGGATTTAACAACGCGCGTGGAAAATTTCGCTACGCGCAACGCCATGGGCACCGGCCCCTTCATTCTGGTTTCCCGTGAACCAGACCGCCGCACGGTTGTCGCACCCAATCCCAATTGGTGGGACAAGCCCGTGCATAATCTGACGCGTGCCGAACTCAATATCATCGCCAATGACGCGACGCGCGTGGCCGCGCTGCTCTCGGGTGAGATGGATTTTGTCTATACCGTGCCGCCACAGGATGTGGACCGGATTTCGCGCGCACCCGGCGTGCGCATCATTCAGGGGCCTGAATTGCGCACCATTTATCTCGGCCTGGATCAGATGCGCCCGCAGCTTCTGAAATCCGATGTGCAGGGCAAGAATCCCTTCCAGGATGTGCGCGTGCGCCGCGCCATGCAGCTTGCCATTGATACAACGGCCATTCAGCGCAGTGTGATGCGCGGCCAATCGCGCCCGACCAATCTGATGTATGGCCCGGGCGTGAATGGTTTCCGGGAAGAAGATGATCAGCGCCCGCGCGTTGACCTGAACGAAGCGCGCCGCCTGCTGACCGAAGCGGGCTATCCGAATGGCTTTGGCGTAACGCTGGATTGCCCGAATGACCGCTATGTGAATGATGAGGCGATCTGCACCGCCGTTGTCGCCATGCTGGCGCGTATCAATATCCGCGTGACGCTGAACGCCCAGACCCGCGCGCGCTTCTTCGCTGAGGTGAATGCGCCTGGCTACAATACCAGCTTCTATTTGCTGGGTTGGACGCCGGCGACTTCAGATGCGCATAACGCGCTATTCAACCTGGCCGCTTCGCGCGATGGTGCGCGCGGCATGTTCAACAATGGCGGCTATTCCAGCCCAAGGCTGGATGATCTGATCAACCGCATTGCGGTTGAAACCAATCAGGCAACGCGCCAGGGGCTGATCACCGAAGCGGGCAAGGTCATTCAGAATGATGTCGGCTATATTCCGCTGCACCAGCAGCAGATTGTCTGGGCCGTGCGCCAAGGTTGGAATGTAGTGCAGACGGCGGATAACTACATCCAGCTGCGGTTTGTGCGGCAGGGGCAGTAAAACCCGCTACCCAAACGACCCGCCCGGGCCAAGCCTGGGCGGGTTTTTGTTGTTTAAGGCAAAGCCCCCAGCCTTCTCTCCACCAGCGCCCGCCAAGGCGCATCGGGCGGGCTATCGGCCAGCAATGCGCGCCACGTGGCCCGTGCGCGTTCGGGCTGGCCCGCCTCGGCTTCCACTACACCCAGCAAAAACCGCAGCTTTGGTTCTTGTGGCGCCTCCGTCAGGGCGCGCAGCAGGATGGGGCCGGCGGCCATGAATTCACCGCGCCCGATTTCCATTTCCACCAGATCGCCGGCCAATTCCACATCAAAGCGGGAAGCCAAGGCGCGGCGCCAAGCCTCGGCTGCCGCATCGGCATTGCCTCGGCTGCGTTCCGCATTGCCCAGCATCACAAAGCCTTGCCGTGCCGCGTCGCTCATGGGGTCGAGCCCAGCGAGCCTTTCGCGCAGCCGGTTCAATAGCGCATCATCGCGCGCGGCAAGTTCAGCCCTTTCGCGATGCGGGGCGGAAGGCATGTCTGGCGTGCCTTGCAGCAGATAAAGCCCAAGCCCGGCAGCGGGGATCAGAAACACCAGCGGCAGGAAGCCAAGCGCGCGGCCCCGCGCCATGGGGGCCGCTTCTTCCGGCGCCTGTAACAAGCGCCGTTGTACTTCAACCTGCGCGGCGCGCAGCGCATCGCCTTCCAGCCTGCCGGCCGCAGCCTCCCGATCCAGCTCTGCCAATTGCGCGCGATACAGCGCCAAATCCGCTTCACGCCTTCCCCGTGTCACCACCGGGCGGAATAGCATCGCCACTAGCGGCACCATGGCGGCCAAAGCCAGCAGCAGCATTGCAGCCCAGATCATGCCGCCCCGCGATCAAGCTCTGCCAGGCGGCGCGCTTCTTCAGGGGAAAGCGCCGCCACTTCGGCCATGGCGCGCCGGCGGCGGAACAAGATCACAGCAATGCCGCCGCCCAAGGCCAACACAGGCGTCGCCCAAAGCAGCATGGTCGCCGCCGTGACCGGCGGGCGCAGCAGCACGAAATCGCCATAGCGATCATGCACAAAGCGGATCACCGCCGCGCTATCCTCGCCCGCCGCGACACGTTCGCGTACCAGCCGGCGCAAATCCCGCGCCAATTGCGCATCGCTGTCTTCAATGGATTGGTTCTGACAGACCAGGCAGCGCAATTCGCGCCCAATCTCCCGCGCGATCGCTTCCTTGGCCGGGTCGGGCAGGCGTTCATTCGGGTCGCCCACGGCAGCCCAGGCCGGCAAAGCCAGCAGCAGGCAGAGAAAAACCCAGCGCTTCACGCATATCTCCGCAATAGGGGGCGCAATTCATTCTCCAGCGTATCGGCGGTGATGGGCCCAGCCCAGCGCCAGCGGATCATGCCTTGGCGGTCCAGCAAATAAGTCTCAGGCACGCCATAAACGCCCCAATCAATGGCGATGCGCCCCGGCTCATCGCGCCCGAGCCGTCGGTAAGGGTTGCCATGGCGCTGCAGAAAGGCGCCGGCTTCCGGGACGCGATCCTTGTAATTGATGCCGTAAACCGCAACCCCTTCGCGCGAAAGACGCATCAGTTGCGGATGTTCAATAATGCAGGGCGCGCACCAGGAAGCCCAGAAATTCACCAAAACGGGCCCAGGCAAAGGCCCGCGCAAATCCGCCGCCGCCAGGGCAGGCAAATCAACGCCTTCCAGCGCCGGCAGGCTGAAATCCGGCACGGGTTTGCCGAGCAATGCGGAAGGCACGCCGCGCGGGTTATAGCTACCATCCTGCAAGCCTTGCAGCATGGCGTAGAAGCCAGCCCCCGCCGCCGCCGCCAGCCCAAGCGGCGCATAAAGCATCCAGCGCCTTGGGCGCTTTGGTGGCGCGGTCTCACTCATGCTGGTGCAGTCGCCGCCTTGCGGGATGGCGCGGAGACTCGAACGCGCCGATCAGAAAGCGAAAGCCCTCCGCCAAGCGCCATGATCACCGCGCCCAACCAGATCCAAGGGGCGAGGGGGTTGTGATGCAGGCGCAAAACCCCGCCGCCATCACGTTCATCACCCAGCACGGCGTAAAGATCGCGCAGCGCATTGGTATGGATGGCTGCTTCGGTGGTGTTCATGCGTCCCACTGGGAAGAAGCGCTTTTCCGGTTCCAGCACCGTCACCACGCGCCCGCCATCCAGCACTGTCACGGTGGCACGGCGGGAAGACCAATTCGGCCCCTGCACATCGCGGATGCGTTCCAGCCGCCATTCATACCCGGCCAACCGCGTTGATTCGCCCGGCTTCAGCGCGACCAGCGCATCAGTGGCGAGCCCCATTCCCGCCAGCCCGGCAAAGGTCACGCCCATGCCGGCATGGGCAATCGCCCCACCCCAGGCAGCGCGCGGCAGGCCTCGGGCGCGGTTCCAAGCCTGGGATGGCCGACGGAAGGCGGCGATGCGGTCCAGAATATCCGCCGCCGCGCCGAAGATCAGCCAGGCGGCGGCGGCAAAGCCCAAAGCAGGCCAAACATGATAACCCGCCACCAGCAGCGTCAGGAAAGCAGAAGCCACCGCCAGCGCGCCAACCCACCAAAGCCGCTGCAAGGCGCCCGCCAGATCGGCCCGCTTCCAGGCCAGCATCGGCCCCACCGCCATCGCCGCCACCAAAGGAATCGCAAGCGGCGCCGTCGCCGCATTGAAGAAGGGCGCACCCACGGAAATCTTCGTCCCAAACAGGATATCGGCAAACATCGGCCAAAGCGTGCCCACCAGCACCACTGCCGCAATCGAACAGAGCAGCAGATTATTCAGGACCAGCCCGCCTTCGCGCGAAATTGGCGCGAAAATCCCCGTGCCGCCCAGCTTCGGCGCGCGCCAGGCAAACAACGCCAGCGCACCAGCCACATAAGCCATCAGCAGCGCCAGAATGAACACACCCCGTGCCGGATCATTGGCGAAGGCATGCACGGAATTCAAAACGCCCGAACGCACCAAAAACGTCCCCAACAGCGACATGCCAAAAGCCAGGATCGCCAGCAGCACCGTCCAGATTTTCAGGCTTTCGCGCTTTTCCACGACAATCGCTGAATGCAGCAAAGCTGCGCCAATCAGCCAGGGCAGCAGGGATGCATTTTCCACCGGGTCCCAGAACCAATAGCCGCCCCAGCCAAGCTCGTAATAGGCCCACCAGGACCCAAGCGCGATGCCGAGCGTGAGGAAGGACCAGGCCGCGAGTGACCAGGGCCGCACCCAACGCCCCCAAGCGGCATCCACGCGCCCTTCCAAAAGTGCCGCTACGGCAAAGGCAAACGTCACCGCATAGCCAACATAGCCCAGGTAGAGCATGGGCGGATGAAAGGCCAAGCCAGGGTCTTGCAGAATGGGGTTCAGCCCCTGCCCATCCATGGGCGGCGGCCAAATGCGTTCAAAGGGGTTGGAGGTGAAAATAATGAAGCCCAGAAACCCCGCCGCGATCAGCCCCAGAATGCCGATCACGCGCGCCTGCAAAGCGCTTGGCAAATCGCGCCCGAAGCCCGCCACCGCGCCTCCGCACAGCGCCAGGATCAGCACCCAAAGCACCATGGAACCTTCGTGGTTCCCCCAGGCGCCTGAGAACTTATAAAGCAGCGGTTTCTGCGAATGGCTATTCAGCACCACATTGGAAACCGTGGTGTCATTCACCGCAAAGGCCCAAAGCAGCGCGCCGAAAGCAGACGCAATCGCGATCAACTGCGCGCCCGCGAGCGGCGACGCCAGCGCCATCAACCGCGCATCGCGCAGATGCGCGCCAATCAACGGCAAGATCGCCTGCACCAAGGCCAGAATACAGCCAAGCGCGAGGGCGAAATGGCCAAGTTCGCCGATCATCCGCCTCTCCGTGGTGCGGTATTCCATTCCGCCGGTGGCGGGGCGGCGCCTTGCGCTGGGTTCCAATGGCCGGCGCGCTTCAACGCATCGGCCACTTCCGGCGGCATATAGGTTTCGTCATGCCGCGCCAGCACTTCACTTGCGCGGAAAGACCCATCGGGCAGCATGGTGCCAAGCGTCACCACGCCTTGGCCTTCACGAAACAAATCCGGCAGCACCCCGGCGTAGGAAACGCGGATGGCATGGGCGCCATCGGTGACGCGGAAATTGGCGGTGGGCTTGCCATCCGCGCCCGTCGCGCGTTCCAGGCTGCCTGCTTCCACGAGCCCGCCCAGGCGAAAGGCGCGATTGGCCGGCGGCGCTTCGCGCATGATGTCCGAAGGCGAACGGAAGAACACCAAATTATCCTGAAACGCCGTCAGCGTCAGCGCGGTGGCACTCCCAAGCCCAAGGCCGCACAGCAGCAGAATGTAAAGCCTGCGCTTTTTGCGAGTCATGGCCGATCCCCGCGCGGGTCCAATTCCGCGAGCAAACGCTTGGCCGCCGCATGGCGCCGCGCCGCATCCAAAACCAGCGCGCCGAAGCCAAGCAGGACCAGCGCATAGGAAGCGGTGATGAAGAATGTGTGGGTCATGCGCCTGCTGCTTCCTCTCGCCGCGCGCGGGCCAATTGCAGGGCGCGGATGCGTCGTTCCATCACGGCAGCGCGCGTGCGCGCCAGCACCACCGCGCCGAACAACAGCGAAAAGCCAAGCGCACAGGTCAATAACGGATAAAGGATATCCACATGCATCCCCGGCGCATCAAGCCGCGTGACGGAAGCGGGCTGATGCAGCGTATTCCACCAATCCACGCTGAATTTCACGATCGGGATATTCACAATGCCAACCAAGGCAAGGATGGCCCCAACCCGCGCGCCGCGTTCCTGGTCTTCAAAGGCGCGCGTCAAAGCCGCATGACCCAGCCAAAGAAAAAACAACACCAAAACAGAGGTAAGCCGCGCATCCCAAACCCACCAGGTGCCCCACATGGGCCGGCCCCAAAGGCTGCCGGTGGCAAGGCAAAGCGCCGTGACCAGCGCGCCCACCGGCGATAATTCGCGGGCGAAAAGATCCGCGAGCGGATGGCGCCAGATCAGGGACATGATCGAAGCCACCGCCAGCGCCGTGTAGCCACCCATGGCAAGCCAGGCCATCGGCACATGGACATACATGATGCGCACCGTTTGGCCCTGCTGCCAGTCTGCTGGGGACAAGAACAGCCCCCAAACCAGCCCGGCGCCCAGCACCAAAGCCGCCGCCGCCCAAAGCCAAACCTGCACCCGCGCCGAGGCGCGCAAAAAGCGCCCCGGATTGGCAAAACGGTGCAGAGAGCGTACGCCAGGGGCGGCACCGCTCGGGCTGCTGTCAGCTTTGGCTGTCATTCTGGCGTCCACATGGTCAGACTAGCCTAGATTTTTGGCGGGTGGAATCACCCACCTGCCTCCTTGCAAGCCTCACATGGGAGGAGGCCAGCCGCCAAGGGAGTCCCCCCAGTACGAAAACCCGGCCCCGGCTTATTGAAGCCCGGCGCGTCTGGGGTTACCTCCTTGGCAAGTGCCCCACCGGGGCCAAAGGGGGATCACGTCACGCCATGCCAGCCGCAACCACCAAAGCGCCCATTGCCCGCTGGCTGGTGAAATCCGAACCCGACGCGTTTTCCTGGGACCAGCAGGTCGCCAATGGCGTGGAACCCTGGACGGGCGTGCGCAATCACCTCGCCAAAAAGAACCTGATGGCGATGAAAAAGGGCGATCTGGCCTTTTTCTACCATTCCAATATTGGCAAGGAAGTTGTCGGCGTGGTCGAGGTGGCGCGCGAAGCCTATCCCGACCCGACCGCCGAAGAAGGCTCATCCTGGGTATGCGTTGATATGCGCGCGGTGGGGCCGATGCCGAAGCCCGTGGGGCTGGCCGCCATCAAGGCCGAACCGGCTTTGGCGGAGGTGGCGCTGATCCGGCAATCGCGGCTTTCCGTTATGCCGATTGCGCCGGAGCATTGGGAAGTTATTGCCCGCATGGGCGGATGGGCCGGCAAATGAGCCAAGCTGAACGCGCGCTTTGCGCGCTGGCGGATATCCCCGATGGCGGGTCCAAGGGCTTCCCCGCCGCCCCCGGCGCCTTCATGGGGCTTTTCGCGGTGCGGCGCGGCGATGCCGTTTGGGTTTATGTGAATTCCTGCCCGCATATCGGCCTGCCGCTTGACCCCGTGCCCGACCGCTTTCTGGATGCCAAGCGCCAGCACATCCTGTGTTCCGCCCATGGCGCGCGGTTTGAAATCGAATCCGGCGAATGCGTCTCTGGCCCCTGCTATGGGGAGGCTTTGGAGGCCGTGGCAGCGCGGGTGGATGAAGCGGGGCAGGTGATGGTGCCCGCGGATGCGGGGCTGTGAGGCGATTTCATCGCGGCGCATAATGCTTTAGACCCTGCGGATCATTTGTTTCTCCGCCAAAGGGTTTCTCATGTCAGCGTGGCAATTCTGGATTGATCGTGGCGGCACCTTCACCGATATCGTCGCGCGCGACCCCGCAGGGCGGCTTTCCACGCTGAAGCTGCTGTCGGAAAACCCGGAACGCTACAAGGACGCTGCCGTTGCTGGCATTCGCCAATGCCTGGGTCTTGCCGCCG
Source organism: Pseudomonadota bacterium (assembly GCA_041174145.1). GTDB lineage: Bacteria > Pseudomonadota > Alphaproteobacteria > Acetobacterales > Acetobacteraceae > Neoroseomonas. The sequence continues at coordinate 4,044 of JBEDHL010000117.1, read as the reverse complement.
GCGCGCCGATTCCGCCCGGGCTGATCGAAGCGGTGAAAATGGGCACCACGGTTGCCACCAATGCGCTTTTGGAACGCAAGGGTGAACGCGTGCTGCTGCTGGTCAATCGCGGCTTTGCTGATCTGCTGCGCATCGGCAATCAGGCGCGGCCTCGGCTTTTCGATCTGGATGTGCGCCTGCCGGAATTGCTGCATGAACGCGCCGTTGAAATCGGCGGGCGCGTTGCGGTGGATGGCGCGGAATTGGAAGCGCTTGACGAAGCCGGCGCGCGGGATGCCTTGCGCGCTGCCTATCAGGAAGGTTTGCGCGCCGTTGCCATTTTGATGATGCATGCCTGGGCTTATCCCGCGCATGAAGAACGCCTTGGTGCGATTGCGCGGGAGGTTGGCTTTACGCAAATCTCGCTGAGCCATCGCGCGAGCCCGCTGCCGCGCATCGTGCCGCGCGGGGATACTACCGTGGTAGATGCGTATCTTTCCCCCATTCTGCGCCGCTATGTGGATCAGGTGGCGGCTGAATTGCCAGGCGTCCGGCTGTATTTCATGCAATCGAGCGGTGGCCTCACCGAAGCCGGGCATTTCCAGGGCAAGGATGCGATTCTGTCCGGCCCCGCGGGCGGCATTGTCGGCGCGGCGCGCACTGCGGCCATGGGCGGGTTTGAGCGTATCATCGGCTTTGACATGGGCGGCACTTCCACCGATGTCGCGCTTTACGCCGGCGCGTTTGAACGCGCTTTTGAAACCGAAGTTGCGGGCGTGCGGATGCGTGCGCCGATGATGGCGATCAATACGGTCGCCGCCGGTGGTGGTTCCATTCTGCATTTCGATGGCGCGCGGTTCCGCGTGGGGCCTGATTCCGCCGGCGCCGTGCCTGGCCCTGCCTGCTATCGGCGCGGTGGGCCGCTGACGGTCACGGATGCGAATGTAATGGTGGGCAAGATCCAGCCGCATCACTTCCCTGCAATCTTCGGCCCCAATGGTAATCAGCCTTTGGATGCGGCGATTGTCGCGGAGAAATTCGCTGTCCTCGCCAACGAAATCGGCAAGGCGCAGGGCAAGGCAGCGCCCGATCCGCGCGCCGTGGCGGAAGGGTTTTTGCGCGTGGCGGTTGCCAATATGGCCAATGCCATCAAGCAGGTTTCCATCCAAAAGGGCCATGACGCGACTCGCTTCGCGCTGCAATGCTTCGGCGGCGCAGGCGGGCAACATGCCTGTCTGGTTGCGGATGAATTGGGCATGGAAACGGTGTTTATCCATCCCTTCGCGGGCGTGCTTTCCGCTTATGGGATGGGCCTGGCGGATCAGGCGGTGATCCGCGAAGCGGCGGTGGAAGCGCCCTTTACCGTCGATTGCATCAGTGATCTTACCAAACGGCTTGCTACGCTAGAAACAGCAGGGCGCGAAGAACTTGCGCGCCAGGGCGCCGATCCCGCGCGGTTGCAAGCGGCGCGTCGGTTGCATCTGCGCTATGCGGGCACCGATACTTTCCTGCCCGTCACCTTCGGCACACACCAGGAAGTGCTGGTGGAATTCACAGAGGCGCATCGCCGCCGCTTTGGCTTCGCGACACCAGAACGCCAGGTAATTGTGGAAGCCTGCATCGCCGAAGTTACTGCCCCTGGCGAAGAAGTGCGCGAAGCCGCGCTGCCGCCGCGCGTTGCCGGTGAAGCGCCGCAAGCTTTGGATAGCGTCGCCCTTTTCACCAATGGCGCGGCCCATGCAGCCCCGGTGCATGATCGTGAGGCGCTCCGCGCCGGGGATCGCATCGCCGGTCCGGCCTTGCTGCGCGAAGCCAATGCCACCACGGTGGTTGAACCCGGATGGGAGGCTGAAGTCACCGCACGCAATCATCTGGTCCTGCGCCGCATCACGCCGCGCGCCCGCGCTGCTGATATTGCCTCGGCGGATCAGCCCGATCCGGTCATGCTGGAATTGTTCAACAACCTGTTCATGAGTGTTGCGGAACAAACCGGCGCCGTTTTGCAAAACACCAGCCTTTCCGTGAATATCAAGGAAAGACTTGATTTCTCCTGCGCCATTTTTGATGCCACTGGCGCGCTGATCGCCAATGCGCCGCACGTGCCGGTGCATCTGGGCGCCATGGGCGAAAGCGTGCGCACCGTGATCCGCACGCGCGGTGCGACACTCAAACCCGGCGATGTGGTGGCGCTGAACAACCCCTATAATGGCGGCACGCATCTGCCGGATGTCACCGTCATCACGCCGGTCTTTGATACGGCGGGCAGCCAGATCATTTTCTTTGTCGGCTCCCGCGGGCATCACGCCGATATTGGCGGCCTGACACCCGGCTCCACACCGCCGCTATCGCGCACGCTGGAAGAAGAAGGCGTGGTGATTGATGATTTCCTGCTGGTGGATGGCGGCCATTTCCGGGAAGCGGAATTCCGCGCCCTGCTGGCCGGCGCACGCTACCCGGCGCGCAGCCCGGATGTGAATGTGGCTGACATCAAGGCGCAAATCGCCGCTAATGAAAAAGGCGTGCAGGAATTGCGCCGCGCCATTGCCGATTACGGGCTTGCCACCGTCAGCGCCTATATGCGGCATGTCATGGATAATGCCGAAGAAAGCGTACGTCGCGTATTGGCGAAGCTCCCCGATGGGTATTTTGAAACCAGCATTGATGATGGCGCGCCCTTGAAGGTTGCGATCCGTGTTGACCGCGCCGCGCGCAAGGCCGTGATTGATTTCACCGGCACCGGACCGCAACGCCCAAGCAATTTCAACGCGCCATCGGCGGTTTGCCGCGCCGTGGTGCTTTATTGCTTCCGGTGTTTAGTAGGCGAGGATATTCCGCTCAATGATGGCTGCCTGAAGCCTTTGGAAATCGTGATCCCGGAAGGGACTTTCCTGTCACCGCGCCCCGGTGCTGCGGTGGTGGCCGGCAATACCGAGGTCAGCCAAATGACCTGCAATGCGCTACTCGCCGCGCTTAGTGCTTGTGCCTCTGCCCAAGCCACCATGAACAATCTACTTTTTGGTGATGCGCGGTATCAGTATTACGAGACGATTTGCGGCGGCATTGGTGCGGGGCCAGGCTTCAATGGCGCGGGCCCAGTGCAAACGCACATGACCAATACGCGCATGACCGATCCGGAAATTCTGGAACTCCGCTACCCCGTGCGGCTTGAGGAATTTTCCATCCGCCGCGGCTCAGGCGGGGCGGGGCGGTGGCGTGGCGGCGATGGATCACGCCGGCGCATTCGCTTCCTGCATCCGATGGAAGCGGTGATTGTGGCGTCCCGCCGCAATGTCCCGCCGCATGGGCTGCAAGGCGGTGCAGATGGCGCTGCCGGGCGGCAATGGGTGGAACGCACCGATGGCAGCATCCAATGGCTGAAGGGCAGCGATTCCGCGCATCTGGCGGCGGGCGATGTATTGGGCATTGAAACACCCGGCGGCGGTGGTTGGGGGGGTGCAAGCTGAAAGCGCGCTCCAGCTTTACGATGGCTGCCATCGGTTCCCGATGGCAGCGTGAAGCCGCCCACCAACCATGGCGTGCCTGCGGCGCGCGCGCATGCCGGGGGTGCGAAGGGCCCGCATGAAGCGCACCGCTAGCCTCATTGCGCTTCTGTTCGTCGGGATCGCGCTCGCGGCCGCCTGGTTCGGCCCACGCCTGATTTCCTGGGAAGGTCAGCGTAGCCGGCTAGCCGCGCTGGCATCGGAACGGTTGGGCCGGCCAGTGGCGCTGCAAGGGCCTTTGCGTGTTGTGCTGCTGCCCCAACCCGTGATCGAAGCGGATGAGGTGCATCTGGGGCAGGAGGAAGGCGGGCTTGGCGTCAAAGCCAAGACATTGCGCCTGAAACTTGGCCTGACGCCCTTGCTGCTAGGGCGCTTGGAAGCGCGTGATCTGGTGCTGGTGGGCGCCGATATCCGCCTGCCCTGGCCGCTGCCGGCTGCCGGCGCGCTGCGCCCGCCGCCCTGGCTTTCCGATTTCGCCGCCCGCATTGAAGGCAGCCGCGTCACCCTGGGCGAAGCCGTTTTGGAAAATGTTGCGGCAAGGCTGGTCGCACCCGGGCCGCTGGAT
>JBEDHL010000116.1:0-8927 GCA_041174145.1 Pseudomonadota bacterium | reverse complement strand
ACGCGCGCCCGCGCCGCTGCCGCCACTACGGGTTTAGCTTTAAAGGCAACGCCAAGCCCTGCGGCGCCCAGCATATCAAGGTCATTCGCGCCATCGCCCACGGCCAAGGTCTCGGCCAGATCCAGCCCTTCTTCCCCCGCCAGCCGCTTCAGCGTAACCAGCTTGGCGTTGCGGCCCAGGATGGGGTCTCCCACCTGGCCGGTCAGCCTGCCGGCTTCATGCAGCAGGGTATTGGAATGATGTTCATGGAAGCCGAGCTTTTCCGCCACGCGCCCGGTGAAGAAGGTGAAGCCGCCGGAAACCAGGGCGCAGCGCGCGCCATGGGCGCGCATGGTCGCGACCAATTCCTCGGCACCCGGCATCAATTCCGTCGTCGCCCAGGTGCGTTCCAGCGCTTCCAGCACCAGCCCTTTCAACATGCCAACGCGTTCCCGCAGCGCGCCTTCGAAATCCAATTCGCCATTCATGGCGCGCCGCGTAATGGCCGAGATTTCTTCCTTCAGCCCCGCCTCGCCCGCCAATTCATCGAGCGTTTCGCTGGTCACCATGGTGCTATCCATATCGGCGATCAGCAGGCGCTTCCGCCGACCGGCGATATCCTGCGCGATGGCATCCACCGGCTGGCCTGCCAAGGCATCCCGCACCGCCCTATCCGCGACATCCAGCGGCAGTCCGCCAAAGGGCAGATCAGCGGCTTCGGCTTCAGAGAGAGGCTGCAACGCCCCAGCCTCCCCACCCGCCGCGCGCAAAGCCGCAGCAGCCTTGGCCAAATGATCCGGGGAAAGCGCACCGCGCGGGGCGATCAGGGTCAAAACTTTTTCCATATCCGGCCTATGCCTGCGCCATGAACGAGATTCAACCTCCCGCCTTGTTTGTCGTGGGGCCGACTGCGTCAGGCAAATCCGCGCTGGCGCTGGAAATCGCCGAACGCCTCGGCGGCACCATCATCAACGCCGATAGCATGCAACTTTATCGGGAGCTCTCCATCATCACCGCGCGCCCGAGCGCCGCGGATGAAGCCCGCGCGCCGCACCTGCTTTACGGTGTTCGCCCGGCGGCGGAGGCGGCTTCCGTTGCCTGGTGGCGCGATGCGGCGCTGGCGGCGATGGACCAAGCCCGCGCGGCAGGCCGGCTGCCGATCATTTGCGGCGGCACTGGCATGTATTGCGCCGCGCTGACCCAGGGCCTGGCCGCCATCCCGCCCATCCCCGCGCCAGCCCGCGAAGAAGCCCGGCGCCTTTTGGCCGAAGAAGGCCCGGCGGCGCTCCATGCCAGGCTGGCAGCCGAGGACCCGGCCTCCGCAGCGCGGCTTAGGCCAAGCGACAGCCAACGCATCGCCCGCGCCTTCGAAGTTTGGCGCGGCACGGGCCGAGGCATCGCGGCGTGGCAGGCGGAAGCCAGCGCCGCCCCTGCGCCCTGCCGCTTTGCGGCGATTTTGCTCGATCCGCCGCGCGAGAAGCTGCGCGATGCCATCGCCAAGCGCTGGGCGGGCATGATGGCGGAAGGCGCAGCTGAAGAAGTGCAAGCGCTGCTGGCCCAGGGCCTTGACCCCGCCTTGCCCGCCATGCGCGCCCTTGGCGTGCCGGAAATCGCTGGCTTGCTGGCCAGGCGGATGACGGCCGAGGAGGCCTCCGCCCGCGCCATCCTGGCCACCGGGCAATACACCAAGCGGCAGGCGACCTGGTTTCGCCATCACGAATTGGCCCCGCCTGAGCGTTCATATATCATAAATGCGCGATTTGAAGGTTTGGCGCAATTTTCGGAAAGTGAATCGGCCAATTTTTTCGCATTTCTTGATTTTATCCGTTGACGCCCCCGATTCGAGGGTCTAAGAGCGCGCCTCCGCCGGCCCCAATGCTTTGGGGCCGGTTGCTTTTCATGAAGGAAGTCACCCATGTCCGCCGCGACCCAAGCCCCGCCCGCCTCTGACGCCCTGACCATGTCGGGTGCCGAGGTCGTATTGCGCGCGCTCAAGGATAACGGCGTTGAGGTAATCTTCGGCTACCCCGGCGGCGCGGTTCTGCCGATCTATGACGCGATTTTCCAGCAGAACGCCATTCGCCATATTCTGGTGCGCCATGAACAGGCGGCGGTGCATGCGGCAGAAGGCTATGCGCGTTCCACCGGAAAGGTTGGCGTGGTGTTGGTGACATCCGGCCCCGGCGCCACCAATGCGGTGACCGGCCTGGTGGATGCGCTGATGGATTCCGTGCCGGTGATCTGCCTGACAGGCCAGGTGCCAACGCATCTGATCGGCAATGATGCCTTCCAGGAAGCCGATACCACCGGCATCACCCGCCCGGCGACCAAGCATAATTATCTGGTCAAGAAATCCGAAGACCTCTCGCGGGTGATGCATGAGGCGTTTTATGTGGCGAAATCCGGCCGCCCCGGCCCGGTGGTGATTGATCTGCCGAAGGATATTCTGATCAACAAGGCGCCCTATCGGGAAGCGACCACGCAAAGCCATCGTTCCTATCGTCCGCGCACGGAACCCGATGCCAAGGCGATCCGCGAAGCGGTGCGGCTCATGAAGCGCGCGCATCGCCCGATTGTCTATGCCGGCGGCGGCGTGATCAATGCCGGGCCGGAAGCGTCCCGCCTGCTGCGTGAATTTGTCCGCATGACGGGGATGCCCTGCACCAATACGCTGATGGGGCTTGGCGCTTACCCAGCCGAAGACCCGCAATTCCTGGGCATGCTTGGCATGCACGGCACTTATGAAGCCAATCTTGCGATGCATGGCTGCGATGTCATGTTCAATATCGGCGCGCGTTTCGATGACCGTGTGACTGGCCGGCTTAATGCCTTCTCGCCGAAATCGAAGAAGATCCACGCCGATATTGATCCTTCATCCATCAACAAGAATGTCGCGGTGGATGTGCCGATTGTGGGCGATGCGCGCGCCGTGCTGGCCGCCATGATTGAAGCCTGGAAGGCGGATGAAGCGCCGCAGGATAAGGGCGCGATTGCCGCCTGGTGGCGCCAGATTGATGAATGGCGCGGCAAGCAATGCCTGGCCTATCGCCAGGAAGGCAAGATCATCAAGCCGCAGCATGCGGTGCAGCGGCTTTATGACATCACCCGCGAATTGGGGCGTGAGACCTTCATCACCACCGAAGTTGGTCAGCACCAGATGTGGGCGGCCCAGTATTTCGGCTTTGACAAGCCCAATCGCTGGATGACCTCGGGCGGGCTTGGCACCATGGGCTATGGGCTGCCGGCGGCGATGGGCGTGCAAATCGCGCATCCGGATGCGCTGGTCATTGATATCGCCGGTGAGGCTTCGATCCTGATGAATATTCAGGAAATGGGCACGCTCGCGCAGTATCGGCTGCCGGTGAAGGTATTCATTCTGAATAATGAATATATGGGCATGGTGCGCCAATGGCAGGAATTGCTGCATGGCGGGCGCTATTCGGAAAGCTATTCGGCATCCCTGCCGGATTTCGTGAGGCTCGCGGAAAGCTTCCACGCCGTTGGCATGCGCGCGGAAGGCATTGATGATCTTGATCGCGTGATCCGTGAAATGATTGCGATAGACAAGCCCGTGATCGCCGATATCTGTGTGGCCAAGGATGAAAACTGCTTCCCCATGATCCCATCGGGTGCGGCGCATAATGAAATGATCCTTGGCCCCGGCCAGGAAGGTGGCGTCGCCGGCGTCACCGATGAAGGCAAGGTCCTGGTCTGAGGAATAACGCAATGTCTGATCTTAAAAACGGCCAACGCGCCGCGACTATTGCCGTACTAGTCGAAAATGAAGCGGGCGTGCTGGCGCGTGTGATTGGCCTGTTTTCCGGCCGTGGCTACAATATTGATAGCCTGACGGTGGCACCGGTGGATGAAACGGGGCGGATTTCGCGCATCACCGTCGTGACTAGCGGCACGGATATGGTGATTGAACAGATCAAGGCGCAGTTGGACCGCTTGGTGCCGGTGCATAAGGTATCTGATCTGACGATCGAAGGCCCGCATCTGACGCGCGAATTGGCGCTGATCAAAGTGGTGGGGCGTGGTGAGGACCGTATGGAAGTGCTGCGCCTTGCCGATGCGTTTCGCGCGCGCGTGGTGGATGCCACCACGGAAAGCTTCGTGCTGGAGATGACCGGCAATGCCGACAAGATTGATGCCTTTGTCGCGCTGATGCGCCCGATTGGCTTGGCCGAGGTTTCGCGCACTGGCGCCGTTGCCATTGCGCGCGGGCCGAAGGGCATCATGGAATAGCCCAAGTGGCCCAAAGCCCAGGCAGGACCAAGGCTTTCGCCTGGGCGCTGTATGATTGGGCCAATAGCGGCTTTCCGACGGTGGTTTCCACCTTCGTCATCGCCGCCTATTTCACGCAAGGCATTGCGCCAGACCCCATAAGCGGTCAGGCGCAATGGGGCTGGATGCAAACGCTGGCAGCCATTGCCATCGCGCTGCTCTCGCCCATTCTGGGCGCCATTGCTGATCAAGGCCGGCGCCGGCGCGCGATGCTGGCACTTTGCACGCTGCTGACGGCGATTTTCACCGCGCTGATCTGGTTCGCGCGGCCCGATCCGGCGGATGCGCTTTACGCGCTGATCTGCATTGGGCTCGCCACCATCGCCTTTGAACTCGGCACGGTGTTTTACAACGCCATGCTGCCCGGCCTGGTGCCGGAAGAACGCATGGGGCGGCTTTCCGGCCTGGCTTGGGGGCTTGGCTATGCGGGCGGGCTTGCCTGTCTGGTGCTGGCCCTCGTGCTGTTCATTCAGCCCAATCCTTCGCCCTTTGGGCTCGATCGCGGCGCGGCAGAACATGTGCGCGCTACCGCCCTGCTGGTTGCAGCCTGGATTGTGGTGTTTGGTTGGCCGGTGTTGCTCGCTTTGCCAGATCCCGCAGGGCCGCGCCCCGGAATTGGTCAAGCCATGCGGGCGGGGCTGGCCGAGGCTTTCAATATCCTGCGTGGCCTGCCGCAGCGCCCGGCCATGGCGCGGTTTCTGATTGCGCGGCTGTTTTATACCGATGGGCTCAATACGCTGTTCGCCTTTGGCGCAATTTACGCCGCCGGTGTGCATGGCATGGCGTTTGAGGAAATTCTGCTGTTTGGCATTGCCATGAATGTCACGGCGGGGCTCGGGGCGGCGGGGTTTGGGCTGATTGAAGATCGGATCGGGTCCAAAACCACAATAATGGTGGCACTAGGCGCCATGATCGCGCTTGGCGCCTTGCTGCTGCTGGCCCAAGACAAGACGTTGTTCTGGGCTTTGGCGCTGGCGCTTGGTCTGTTCATGGGCCCTGCCCAGGCGGCTTCGCGCACGCTGATGGCGCAGATGGCGCCGCCCGAGGAAGTCACCGCGCATTTCGGGCTTTTCGCACTTTCTGGCCGGGTGACCGGCTTTTTGGGACCCGCCGCGCTGGCCCTCGTGACCGAGGCAACAGGTAGCCAAGGCTGGGGGCTGGCGACGGTTTTGGCGTTTCTCGGTCTGGGTGCGGCGATTTTGGCCTCGGTCCAGCCAATGCGCCGTGGCTGAAACCCCGCATTTTCTGCCATAGTCCGGCCGTGGAGGCGTGGCAGAAAGCCCTCATGGAAAGCGATACAAGCGAAGCCGCCTGGGCGGCGCTGATGGATCTGGCCGCGCAGCCGGATGCCGCTTCCATTCGCCCGCTTTTCGCCGCTGACCCTGATCGCTTCGCGCGGTATTCACGACAAGCGGGCGATCTGCTGCTCGATTTTTCCAAAACCGCGATTTCGGATGCGGTGCTGAGAGCGCTGCTGGAACTCGCGCAGGCGCGCGATGTGGCGGGCTTCCGCGCGCGGCTTTTCGCGGGTAGCGCGGTGAATGAAACCGAAGGCCGCGCCGCGCTGCATATGGCGCTGCGTGCTGAAGCGGGCGATCAGTTCCATGCCGGCACAGAAGACATCATGCCGGAAGTGCTTGCCGTGCGCGCGCGCATGGAAGAATTCACCCGCGCAATCCATGAAGGGCGCATCCTGACCGCCAAGGGTGAGCGCTTCACCGATGTGCTCAATATCGGCATTGGTGGTTCCGATCTTGGCCCTGCCATGGTGGCGCGCGCGCTTTGGACGGAAGGCGCACCGCTGCGCGGGCATTATCTGGCCAATGTGGATGGCCACGCCTTTGATGAAATCACCGCGCGGCTTGATCCGGCGCGCACGCTGGTGCTGATTGCTTCCAAAACCTTCACCACGCAGGAAACCATGGCCAATGCCGTGCTGGCCCGCGAATGGTTGCGCGCTGCGGTTGGTGAAGCCGGCGCTTCCCAGCATATGGCTGCGCTTTCCACCAATCTTGCCGCCACCGCCGCTTTCGGCATTGCGCCTGAACGCGTCTTTGGTTTTCGAGATTGGGTGGGCGGGCGGTTTTCGCTCTGGAGCGCGATTGGGCTTTCACTGGCGCTTGCGCTGAGCTGGGATTCATTCGCGCGCTTGCTTGCCGGTGCCCGCGCCATGGATCAGCATTTTCAGGCCGCAGCGCTTGAAGAAAACCTACCCGTTCTGCTGGCGCTGGTGGAAGCTTGGCATGTGAATGGGCTTGGATATCCAAGCCGCGCCGTGCTGCCTTATGATGAACGCCTTGCGCGGTTTCCAGCGCATTTGCAGCAGCTTGAAATGGAAAGCCTGGGCAAGCGCGTGGCGCTTTCCGGCGCGCCGCTTGCGCGCGCTTCGGGGGCAGTGGTGTTTGGTGAACCCGGCACCAATGCGCAGCATTCCTTTCTGCAATTGCTGCATCAGGGCACCACGCCCGTGCCGGTGGATTTCATTCTGGTGGCGCGGCCTGATCACACCCATGCCGATAGCCATCGAAAACTACTCGCCAATGGTCTGGCGCAGGCCGAAGCGCTGCTCGCCGGCAAGGATGCCGCCGCTGTCACCACTGAAATGCGCGCCGCCGGTGTGCATGAGGCTGAGATTGAGCGGCTTTTGCCGCATCGGATTTTCCCTGGCGATCGGCCAAGCGTGACGATCCTGCTGCCCCGGCTTGATGCCTTCACCCTTGGCCAATTGGTGGCGCTTTATGAACACAAGGTCGCGACCCTCGGCGCGCTTTGGGGCCTCAATCCCTTTGACCAATATGGCGTGGAACTCGGCAAGCAATTGGCCGGCGCCATCCTGCCCGAACTCAGCGCCGGCGCGGCGCGCCCCGGCGCGCATGATGGCTCCACCAGCGGGCTGATGGGCAAAATCGCAGCGCTTTGGCCGGAGGGTCACACATGACCGCGCCTTACATCCAGGCGCTTGCCCGCGATAGCACGCATCGCTTCAGCAAGCAGCCGGCTGAAAGCGTGACCTTGATCGCAGGTCTTGGTGTCGAAGGCGATGCCCATGCTGGGGTCACGGTGAAGCATCGCTCCCGCGTGGCGCGTGATCCGTCGCAGCCCAATCTGCGCCAGCTTCATTTGCTGCACGGCGAAATCTTCGAAGAACTCGCGCCCCAGGGCTTCACCCTCAAGCCCGGCGATATCGGAGAGAATGTAACCACGCGCGGCATTGACCTGCTCGCGCTTGGCACCGGCACGCGGCTGTGCCTGGGGAGAGAGGCGATTGTGGAAATCACGGGGCTACGTAATCCCTGCGCCCAGCTTGATCATTTCCAGCCAGGGCTGATGGCGGCGATGCTCGGGCGCGACGCCGCGGGCGGGTTGGTACGCAAATCGGGTATCATGGCGTTTGTACTGCAAGGCGGCGTGCTGCGCGCGGGTGATCCCATCATCATCCTGCCCCCTGCCGGGCCGCATCGCCCTTTGCAGCCCGTCTAGAGGATTTTCAAGCCAAGTGATTTCACTTGGCGACTCGGAAGATGCGACCAAACTTAGCCTTAGTGCGGTTCCAGTGAACGACAGTGAACCGAAACCGCGCTGACGCGCGACTCGCCTGCCATGCTATAAGGGCGCATGTCCGCAGCCCCCCTCACCCCGCCGCGCCCGGCCATCCGCCTGCTGTCGGAGACCACCGCCAACCGCATCGCGGCCGGTGAAGTGGTGGAACGCCCTGCCGCAGCGCTGAAGGAAATTGTCGAAAACGCGCTGGATGCCGGGGCGCGGCGCATCGCTGTCACGCTCGAAGGCGGCGGCATGGATCGCATCCTGATCGAAGATGACGGCATCGGCATGGGGCCTGAGGATCTGGCGCTGGCGGTGGAACGCCACGCCACTTCTAAATTACCGGAAGAAGCCACGCTGTTTCGTATCGCGACCCTGGGCTTTCGGGGTGAGGCTTTGCCTTCCATCGGCGCGGTGGCGCGGCTTGCCATCACTTCCTGCCCGCGTGATGGCACCGCGCATCGCATCAGCGTGGAAGGCGGGCTGAAGGGCGATGTCGCGCCCGCTTCCGGTGCGCCCGGCACGCGGGTTGAAGTACGCGACCTGTTCTTCGCCACGCCGGCACGGCGGAAATTCCTCAAGCATCCGCGCACGGAAGCCGAACACGCGGTGGAAGCGGTGCGCCGCCTGGCGCTGGCTTGGCCGGAAGTGGCGTTTCGCGTGGAAAGCGATGGGCGGGAAGTGCTGTCCTTCGCCGCCGCCGATCAGGAAGGGCGCATCCGGCAAGTGCTTGGGCCGGATTTCGCCGCCGCCGCCGTGCCGGTGGAAGCGGTCTCCGCCAGCCTTGATATCAGCGGCCTGGCCGCGCTGCCGACGCATCACCGCCCAACCACGCTTGGCCAGCATTTGGTCGTGAATCGCCGCCCAGTGCGCGATCCTTTGCTACGCGTGGCTTTGCGCGTGGCTTACCGTGATATCATTCCGGCGGGCCGCCACCCGGCAGCCGCGCTATTCCTGCAAGTGCCGCCGGAAAGTGTGGATGTGAATGTGCATCCCATGAAGACCGAACTGCGCTTCCGCGAAGGCGATGCGGTGCGCGGCGCGGTGATTTCGGCTTTGCGCAAGGCCTTGGCGATTGGCGCCGGGACAGTGGTGGCAGTGCATTCCCTGGCCGGCGC
>JBEDHL010000115.1:0-5047 GCA_041174145.1 Pseudomonadota bacterium | reverse complement strand
GATAACCTGCGCCTGCACGGAAACATCCAACGCACTGACAGGCTCATCACCAATAATCAAGCGTGGGTTGCTGGCAAGCGCGCGCGCAATGGCGATGCGCTGGCGCTGCCCGCCAGAGAATTCATGTGGCCAGCGTCCGGCGCTTTCAGGGCGTAAGCCAACGCGGGTGAGCAATTCAGCAACGCGCGCCGCTTCCTGCCCACGCGGCACTAACCGATGCAAGCGCAGCGGCTCCGCAATGGCTTGAGCAACCGTCATGCGTGGATCAAGACTGCCGAAAGGGTCCTGGAAAATGATCTGCATTTCGCGCCGCCGCGCGCGGAGCGCCGCAGGGGAAAGTGCCGCCAGGTCTTCTCCAGCAAACCGCACCGAACCGCTATCGGGTTCGATCAGGCGCAGCATTACGCGCCCGAGTGTGGATTTACCGCAGCCGCTTTCACCAACAATGGCCAGCACCTCACCTTCCGCAACCGAAAGGGAAACACCATCGACGGCATGCACTGCGCCCGCGCGCCGGCCAAGCGCATCGCGCACCGGGAAATGCTTGACCACATCACGGAGTTCGAGCAGTGCATTCATGCCGCCGCCCCCAGAATGTTATCCAACGGCGCGCGGATGCAGGCGCTGAAATGCCCTGGCGTGATTTGCGCCAATGCCGGCGCGGCTTCAGCGCAGTGCCCAATAGCGAAGGGGCAGCGCGGCGCGAAGCGGCAGCCGGGCGGCGGGGCACGTAAATCCGGCACTGTGCCTTCGATGCTGGCCAGCCTTTCGCCGCGCATGCCTGCCGCCGGCGCGGCCCCTAGCAGGCCGATGGTATAGGGGTGTTCGGGCCTCGCGAATAACGCTGCGGCTCGCGCCTGTTCCGCCACACGCCCGGCATACATCACCACAACATCATCGGCGTGATCGGCGACCACACCCAGATCATGCGTGATCAGGATCACCGCCGTGCCGGTTTCCCGCTTCAGATCATCCAGAAGCGCGAGGATTTGCGCTTGCACAGTCACATCCAAAGCCGTGGTCGGTTCATCAGCGATCAGCAGCTTCGGCCGGCAGGCAAGTGCAATCGCGATCATCACGCGCTGGCGCATGCCGCCGGAAAGCTGATGCGGGTATTGGCGCGCACGCCGCGCCGCATCTGGTATGCGCACCTTCTCCAGCATCGCAATCGCGGCCTTGAAGGCGGCATCACGGTCCAGGCGCTGATGCAGGCGAAGCGCTTCGGCCACTTGTTCGCCGGCGGTGAAGGCCGGGTTCAGGCTGGTCATTGGTTCCTGGAAGATCATGGCCATTTCGGCGCCGCGTAGCGCCCGGCGTTCTTCCGCCGACATGCCCAGCAAATCCCGCCCCATCAAGCGCGCGCTGCCTGAAACCTGCGCATTGTCGGGCAATAGCCCCATGATGGCGAGCGAGGCGACTGATTTCCCGCACCCGCTTTCACCCACAATGGCGAGGGTCTTGCCGGCCTCCGCACGGAAGGAAATGCCATCCAGCACGCCAAGCATCCGCCCATCCTGGCGAAAGCCAAGGCTGAGCCCGGAGACTTCCAGCACCGGCGCAGTCATCGGAATAACCCGGATGTGGAAAGGGGGAGCGTTGTCATGACACGACTAAAAAGCCCCTAAAGCGCAGCTTTCGCAAGCCCCTGCCGGACGAGGACGCAAGCCCGCGCCACGCCCCTGCCCAAAAGCATAGCGCCCCTGCCGCAAAGCGCGGCAGAGGCGCCAAAGCCAGGAAAAGCGGCGGCGTCTTACAGCCGGACGCGCAACAGATTGGCGATTTCCCCCACAATGCCGCGCCGGAACGCCAGCACGCAGGCGATGAAGATAAAGCCCTGGATCACCGTCACCCAAGCGCCCATTTCCGCCAGGTAGTTCTGCATGGCAACGATCACCGCCGCACCAATCATGGGGCCGAACACAGTACCAAGCCCGCCCACCAGGGTCATCAGCAGCACTTCACCTGACATGGACCAATGCACATCGGTAAGTGTCGCAATGCCGAACACCAGGGATTTAGTGCCGCCCGCAACACCGGCCAGCGTCGCGGAAAGGATGAAAGCCACCAGCTTATAATCATCCGTCCGATAGCCGAGAGACGTGGTGCGCGGTTCGTTCTCACGAATGGCCTTCAGCACCTGGCCAAAGGGCGAATGCACAATGCGATGGATCAGCAGGAAGCAGATCACGAAGACCGCGGCGACAAACCAATACATCGTCATGTCATTGGCAAGGCTGATAACGCCGAACAGGTTGCCGCGTGGTACGGCCTGGATGCCATCTTCACCCCCGGTGAATGGGGCTTGCAGGCAGAAGAAGTAGATCATCTGCGCCAGCGCCAGCGTGATCATGGCGAAGTAAATGCCCTGTCGGCGAATGGCGACCCAACCGAAAATGGCCCCCTGCACCCCGGCCAAAAGCGCGCCGATAAGGATGGAGATTTCCGGCGTCAGGCCCCAAACCTTGGCGCTATGCGCGGCAATATAGCCGCCCATACCAAAATAGGCGGCGTGGCCGAAGGAAGTTAGCCCAACATACCCAATCAGCAAGTTGAAGGCGCAGGCAAACAAGGCGAAGCACAGCAACTTCATCAAAAAGACGGGATAGAGAAAGAAGGGAGCCACAATCAGGGCCGCGAACATCACGCAGAGCGCGATGAATTGCGCCTTGGTGAAGCCGAAGATGTGCTGCTGCTGGCCGACTGGCGCCGCAGTGCTTGTCATGGAATGACCGGCCATGGATCAAGCCCTCCCGAAAAGGCCGGCAGGACGCGCCAGCAAGACAATGACCATGATAATAAAGATCACAGTGGCCGAGGCTTCCGGATAGAAAACCTTGGTCAGGCCTTCAATGATGCCAAGCCCAAAGCCCGTCAGCACCGACCCAAGAATGGAACCCATGCCCCCGATCACCACAACCGCAAAGACCACGATGATCAAATTCGTGCCCATTTGCGGATTGACCGAATAGATCGGCGCTGCCAGCACGCCCGCCAAAGCCGCAAGCGCCACGCCCGCGCCATAGGTGAGCGTAATCATGCGCGGCACATTCACGCCGAAAGCCTGCACGAGCGGCGCATTCTCGGTCGCCGCACGCAGGTAGGCCCCAAGGCGCGTCTTTTCAATCACAAGCCAAGTCGCAATGCAAGCAAAGAGCGCGAAAACAACGACCCAGCCGCGATAAATCGGCATGAACATGAAGCCCAGATCCCACGCGCCAGCCAGGTCCGCCGGGATCCGATAGGGCATGCCGGAGGAGCCATATTCGTTTCGGAATACGCCTTCTATGATCAGCGATAGGCCGAAGGTCAGAAGCATCCCGTACAGATGATCCATCTTGTAAAGCTGACAGATCATCGTTCGTTCAAGTATTACCCCGGTTAGTCCCACCAGCAGTGGGGAGAGGATCAGCGCCCACCAATAGCCGACGCCCAAGTAATTCAGCAGCATCCAGGCCACGAAGGCGCCCATCATGAACTGCGCGCCATGGGTAAAGTTGATGATGTTGAGCAGCCCAAAAATCACCGCGAGGCCGAGTGACAGCATCGCGTAAAAGGCGCCATTGATCAGTCCGAGCAGAAGCTGTCCAAAGAGCAGCGGCGCCGGTATGCCGAATATCTCATCCATGCGGAGATTTTCCCTCAGGGCACCGCTGCGCCGTGGCGGATGCCAGGCGCAGGGTACGAAGTGGAGATGATGGGCGTCATGTTAGGCCCGGATGAGAGGGCAATTGCCCTCATTCAACGGGCGGAAAGCTTCCTCGGCCGGGGTGGTTTGCAGAAGCTTGTAGTAATCATACGGCCCACGGCTTTCAGACGGCGCCTTCACCTCGAAAAGGTAGGAAGGGCAAAGCTTGCGGCCATCGGGGCGGATCGAACCAGCGCCGAAGGCATCATCATCGCAGGGCATGGCCTTCATGCGGTTGATGACTTCAACGCCGGAAGTCTTCGAAGCCGCAACACCCATATCGGCGATGGCCTTCAGGTAATGCAGCGCCGCAGAGTAATTGGCGATGGAAGCCATATTGGGCCGCACATCACGCAACCGCGGACGCAGCCTTTCGGAAATGGCGCGCGTACGGTCATTCAAATCCCAATAGAAGCTTTCCGTCAGGATCAAGCCCTGCGCGGTTTGCAGCCCAAGGGCATGCACATCCGGCAAGAACATCAGCAGCGCCGCAAGCTTCACGCCACGCCGCGTAATGCCGAATTCAGCCGCCTGCTTCACGGTGTTGATCGTGTCAGCGCCGGCATTGGCCATGCCGATCACCTTGGCCCGCGAAGCCTGCGCCTGCACAAGGAAGGAAGAGAAATCCGTTGTCGCTGGGAAGGGATAACGCACCTGCCCCATCACGCGGCCGCCGGCATTGCGCACGAAATTCGCAGTATCGCGTTCCAGCGCATGCCCAAAAGCATAATCGGCGGTGATGAAGAACCAGCTATCGCCGCCCGCGCGCACCATGGCACCGCCGGTGGATTTCGCCAGCATGTAGGTATCATACATCCAATGCACGGTATTGGGCGTGCAGGCCGGACCTGTCAGGTCCGATGTCGCAGAACCCGTATTCACATAAGCCTTGTTCTTTTCCCGCGCGATATTGGCAACCGCAAGACCGACGGAAGATGTCGGCACATCCAGGATCATATCCACGCCCTGGTCATACCATTGGCGCGCGATATTAACGCCGATATCAGGCCGGTTCTGGTGATCCGCATTGATGACTTCGACATTGAAGCCGCGATTGCCGAATTCCTGCACCGCCTGGCGCGTGCATTCCAACCCGTAGGGCCCGCTGATGTCGCGGTAAGGGCCCGACATGTCGTTCAGCACACCGATGCGAATGGTGTTCGCGGCCTGGGCGCGGGCGGCGCGCCAAGGCAAGCCACCAAGCGCGGCACCGCCTGCTGCGGCGCCGGCGATCACGTTCCGTCTTGTTGTTGTCATAACGCTTCCCCTTTTCTTGATATCAGGAACGAACCAAGGCGCAGCCGCCTTCATTCAGCGGACGGAAGGCTTCTTCCGCAGAGGTGGTCTGCAAAAGCTTGTAAT
>JBEDHL010000114.1:0-4804 GCA_041174145.1 Pseudomonadota bacterium | reverse complement strand
CATGCCAGGCAATCGCGCTGTCGCTTACGGTGCCGAGATTGATTACGCGTTGGTGCATGTCGAAGGTTTGGCTGAAAAATCCTATCTGAAGGTTGGGGATCGGCTGCTGGTCGCGCTGCCCCTGTTGCCGCAGTTTGAGAAGGATGCCGGCATTGGCGCGCATAGCATCAAGCGCGTGATCAAGGGCGCGGAGCTTGCGGGCGCGCTGGCCGCGCATCCGCTGCGCGGGCATGGCTATGAATTCGATGTGCCGCTGCTGCCGGGTGATTTCGTCACCACCGAAGCCGGCACGGGCTTTGTGCATATCGCGCCTGGCCATGGTGAGGATGACTTCAATCTGGGCCGGGCGCATAACCTGCCGATCCCGGAGACCGTCAATGATGACGGCACCTTCACCCATCACGCGCCGGGTTTCGAAGGCTTGCATGTCTTCAAGGCGCACACAGCCGTTTATGCGGCGATGGAGGCAGCGGGCACCCTCGCTGCCACGGGTAAGCTCACGCATAGCTATCCGCATAGCTGGCGTTCCAAGAAGCCCGTGATTTTCCGCGCAACGCCGCAATGGTTCATCGCCATGGATGATGCCAATGCGATCCGCGCCAAATCTCTGGATGCCATTGCCAAGACGCATTTCGTGCCAGAGGCGGGGCGCAACCGCATCGGTTCCATGGTGGCCGCGCGCCCTGATTGGTGTATCAGCCGCCAGCGCGCCTGGGGCGTGCCGATCCCGGTTTTTGTGGACCGCCGCACGGGTGAGCCCTTGCGTGATCCTGCGATCATGGACCGCATCATTGCCGCCTTCACGGCGGAAGGCGCGGATGCCTGGTATAAGCCCGGTGCGGCGGCGCGCTTCCTGGGTGAAGGGCGCGATCCGGCGGCCTATGAACAGGTGATGGATATTGTGGATGTCTGGTTTGAATCAGGCTCCACCCATGCCTTTGTGCTGCCGCCGCGCGGGTTGCCCTTCCCGGCTGATCTTTATCTGGAAGGGTCGGACCAGCATCGCGGCTGGTTCCATTCATCGCTGCTGGAATCCGTCGGCACCAATGGTGTCGCACCCTTCAAGGCCGTGCTGACGCATGGCTTTGTGCTGGATGAGCAGGGGCGGAAAATGTCCAAATCCATGGGCAATGTGACCGCGCCGCAGGATGTGATGAAGCAATATGGCGCGGATATTCTGCGCCTTTGGGTGATGAATTCCGACACGGCGCTTGATTTGCGCATCGGCCCGGAAATCCTGAAGCAGCAGGCGGAATTGTATCGGCGCATTCGGAATACCTTGCGCTGGCTGCTCGGTAATCTGGATGGGTTCACGGAAGATGAAACCGTGCCTTACGCCGAATTGCCGGAGCTTGAGCGTTGGTTGCTGCATCGCCTGACTGAATTGGATGCGAAGATCAGGCGCGCGGTTGAAACCCATGATTGGACTGGGGTTTACCCCGAAATCCATCAATTCTGCGCCACCGATCTTTCGGCCTTTTACTTCGATATCCGCAAAGACGCGCTTTATTGCGATGCCTCCGACGCGCCGCGCCGGCGGGCAGCGCGCACGGTCTTGGATATTCTGCATCGCTGCCTTTGTGCCTGGTTCGCGCCCGTGCTGGTGTTCACGGCGGAGGAAGCCTGGCTGGCGCGTTTCCCGGATGAGGATGGCAGCGTGCATTTGCTCGACTTCCCCTTTGTGCCGGAAGGTTGGAAGGACCAGGCGCTGGCCGCGAAATGGGCGCGGCTGCGTGATTTGCGCCGTGCGGTGACGGGTGCGCTGGAACGTGCGCGTGTGGCGCAGGAAATTGGTTCATCCTTGCAGGCCGCGCCGGTGTTGCATGTGGCGGCGGATGATGCCGCGCTGCTTTCGCCCGAGCTATGGGCCGAGCTTTGCATCACCTCTGGCTTCGCGCTCTCCGCCGCGTCGGCACCTGAGGGTGCTTTTATGGCCGATGGCGTTGCTGATGCGGCGGCGGTCTTCCAACCCGCCCCCGGCACCAAATGCGACCGTTGCTGGCGTGTGCTGCCTGAAGTTGGCGATTGCGCCACCCACCCCACGCTCTGCCGCCGCTGTGATGCGGTGGTTGAGGCGCTTTAATGTCGGCGGTGTCGGGGGGCAGCGCCCCCGTTCTGCTCCGCCTGGGCCTGGTTTTCGCGGCCCTTATTTTTGTTGTGGATCAGGCATCCAAATGGCTGATCTTGGATGTGTTGTTTTTGCCGGAGCGCCAAAATATCCCCCTTTTGGCTGCGGGCCCCTTTGGCCTTGACCTTACCATGGTGTGGAATCGCGGGGTGACCTTTGGCTTGCTGTCTGGCGATGGCGCCTGGAATCATGTGATTTTGGCCGGGTTAGCCGCCGTGATCGCCGTGTTCATGCTGCGCTGGCTGGCGCGGGCGGAAGGCCGGATGGTGGCGCTGGCGCTGGGTGCCGTGATTGGCGGCGCCTTTGGCAATGTATTGGATCGCTTGCGTTTTGGCGCCGTGGTGGATTTTGTGGATGCCCATGCCTGGGGCTGGCATTGGTATGTGTTCAATGTCGCCGATGCCGCCATTGTTTGCGGGGTTGGGGTGTTGTTGCTGGATGCCTTGTTGCCGCCCGCGCGAGCGCCTAAAGATAAAGTATGATTCTGCGCCCAAAGACCCTTCTGCCCGCCCTTGCCACGCTGCTGCTTGTCGGCTGTGGGGAGAATACCGCGCGCACGCTTGGCTTTATTCGTGACGCGCCGGATGAATTCCGCGTGACCACGCGCGCGCCGCTTTCCATGCCGCCGGAGATGGGTGGCGGCCTGCCCGCGCCGCGCCCGGGCGCGATTCGCCCCATGGAACGCAGCCAGCGTGATGAGGCCGAGGCCGTGCTGGTGCCCTCTCTCGCGTTGAGGGACCCGCGTCAGCAACCACGCCCGGCCGGTAACAGTGTTGGCGAAATAGCCCTGCTGCAGGCGGCTGGCCCCGCCGCCAACCCGAATGTGCGCCGGCAGGTAGATGATGAAAGCCAAAGGCTGGACCGGCCGCCGCGTGATGTCGCGGACCGGCTGATGTTCTGGCGTGACCCGCCAGCGCCTGGCATTGCTGTGGATCCGGCCCGCGAAAGGGCGCGCATTCGGGAAAATGCCGCGCTTGGGGTTGAAGCAAGCGCCGGGGATACGCCCATCCAGCAGCCCAGGGCGCAAAGCTGGTGGCAAAGGCTTGGCTTCTGAATTTAGTGCGTTTCCCGATCACTTTCGTTCACCGGAAACGCTCTAGAGCCTTTGTCTGTTTGTATTTCCCGCGTTTCGATGTGATGCCACCTGGCTTGAAAATGCTTCGGCCAGGCTGGTTTCCGGCCATTCTGACACCATCTTCGGGGGTATGATGCGTTTGACCCGCCGCCAAACCCTTGCCTCCGCCGCCGCGCTTTGCGCGGCAAGCCCCGCCATCGCCCAGGCCGCCCCGCCTTCGCGGCCGGAGCGTCCACTTTTCGGCGCGCAGCATTGGCGGCTGGCCAATGGGCTGGAGGTTGCCTTCATCCCCTATAGCCGCGCCCCGGTGGTGACGCAGTATTTGTTCTATGCCGCGGGCGGGGCGGAAGACCCCGCAGGCCGTTCAGGGGTCGCGCATTTCCTGGAACATATGATGTTCAAGGGCAGCCCGAAGGTGGGTGTTGGGGATTTCTCCCGCCTCGTCGCGCGGGAAGGCGGCAATGACAACGCTTTCACGTCGCGCGATGTGACAGCGTATCATCAGGCGGTGGAGGCTTCCCGCCTTGGCATGATCCTGGATATGGAAGCGGATCGCTTCGCTGCCGCCTTGATCCCGCAGGAATTCCTGGAAAGTGAACGCGGCGTGGTGCTGGAAGAACGCCAGCAAAGGACCGATTCCAACCCCCGCGCGCGCTTTCGGGAGGCGTTCACGGCCGCCCTTTGGGGCCGGCAGCATTGGGCGGGACGGCCGATCATTGGCTGGGAAGATGAAATCCGCGCCATTACGCGCGAAGACCTGGCTGGGTTTCACGCGCGCTTCTACGCGCCCGCCAATGCAACCTTGGTGATCAGCGGCGCCCTGCCGGAAGAAGAGGTGCGGCGCCTGGTGGAGACGCATTACGGCGCCATTCCCGCGCGGGCGGTCGCCAAGCGTGATCGTGCCCCTGCCCCAGCTGAAGCCGCGGAACCAAGGCTGATCCGGCGCGATCCCATGACGCGCGATGCACTGTTTTTGAAAGCCTGGATGGCGCCCTCACTCACGGCGGGGGAGCGTGCCCATGCCCTGCCGCTGGAAGTGCTCTCCCACCTGCTGGGCGGCGGCCAAGGCAGCCGGCTGCATAAGGCCCTGGTGGAGACCGGCCTCGCGGTCTCAGCCGGCACGGGGTATGATGGCGATGCTGCGGGCATGACCGAATTCTATTTTTCCGCCATGCCGCGCCCCGGCGTAACACCGGAACGGCTGGAAGAAGCCGCCAATGCGGTTTTTGCTACCTTTATCCAGGAAGGCCCGACAGAAGCGGAAGTGGCGCGTTCCATCCGCCAGCTTACCGCCGGCGCTTTGCTAACGCTGGATGGCTTTGGCGCGGCGCCGCGCATGGTGGGCGGCACGCTTGCCATCGGCCAGCCGCTGGAGATGGTGGAATTCTGGCCGGCAAGAATAAGCGCTGTGACGCGGGATCAGGTTGAAGCCGCCGGGCGCGCCGTTCTGGCAAGCGCGCCCAATACCGCCGCCTGGTTGTTGCCCCAAGCATGAGCACGCCATTTCGCCTACCCATTCAGCGCGTAGCCGCCAATGGGCTGACCGCTTGGCTGGTGGAAGACCATTCCGTGCCGGTGCTTTCGCTGGTTTGGGGTTGGGA
>JBEDHL010000113.1:0-11576 GCA_041174145.1 Pseudomonadota bacterium | reverse complement strand
GCGCGGTTAGCACTGCGGTTGCGGAAATCACCCCGGGCACGGCGCGGGCGGCGGCTTCCGCTGCGGCGCGTACCGGCTCCATGGCGCTGGCGGCTTCACGGGCCACCTGCAGGGCGAAATGAACCATGCCATCGCGCACCACCAGGCCCTGCACCATGCCGGCCGCCACCACATCGCGGCCCGAGGCCGGGTCCTTCACCGCCGCCAGGGCTTTTGTTACCGCAGCCGCCAAATCATCCGTCATCGCTTGAAAAGCCCTTGCCCATGGTCAATATCCGCCCGGCCCGGCATTACAGCGCCGTTAGCTGCTTTCCGGGTGGGTCGCGGGTCTCTATATGGGGCTTGGCTTCCCGCTTGAAGCATCCCGCCCAATTTTGGGCATGTGGTTTTTGACGTTCACCTGCTGGAGGCCGAGCCTTAGATGCCCTGGAACAATAATAGCGGCGGTCAAAGCCCCTGGGGCAATCAGCGCCCGCAAGGGCCCTGGGGCCAGCCGCCTTCGGGTGGCGGTGGTGGCGGCCAGGGTGGCCGAGGCCCTGATTTGGATGACGCGATCCGCCAGGCGCAGGATGCCATTCGCAAGGTATTGCCAAGCGGTGGTTCGGGCGGCGGCAAGCTTTTCGCGCTGATTGGCGTGGTGCTGGCCCTCGGCTGGGCGGCTTCCGGCTTCTACCGCGTGCAGCCCGATGAACAGGGTGTGGTCATGCGCTTTGGCGCATTCAGCCGCACCACCCCGCCCGGCTTGAATTATCGCTTCCCCTGGCCGGTTGAAAGCGTGACCACGCCGCGCGTGACGCGCATCAACCGCGTGGATATCGGCTTCATTGGCGCGCAGGATGGCACCCTCACGGGCGGGCGCGTCATGGCCGCGCGTGATGTGCTGGAAGAAAGCCTGATGCTGACAGGCGATGAGAATATCATTGATATTGATGTCGCCGTTTTCTGGCGCATCCGCGATGCGGGCGAATTCCTGTTCAATACACGCAATCCGGAAAGCACGGTGAAATCCGCTGCCGAAAGCGTGATGCGTGAAGTGATCGGGCGCACCGCCATCCAGCCCGCGCTGACTGAAGCGCGCGCGCAAATTGAACAGGAAGTGCGCCGCGGCGCCCAGGCAATTGTGGACCAATACAAGGCCGGGATCGAAATTTCCCAAGTGCAATTACAGAAGGTGGACCCACCCGCGCAGGTGGTTGATGCCTTCCGTGATGTGCAGCGCGCCAATGCGGACCGTGAACGCCAGCGCAATGAGGCCGAGAGCTTCCGCAACGACATCATCCCCCGCGCGCGCGGTGAGGCTGAGCGCATGGTGCAAGAGGCTCAAGGTTTCAGGGAAAGCCAGGTGGCGCGCGCCCGCGGTGAAAGTGCGCGCTTCCTTTCCGTGCTTTCCGCTTATGAACAGGCGCGGGATGTGACCACGCGCCGCATGTATCTGGAAACCATGGAAGAAATCCTGCGGCGCAACCCGAAAGTGATTGTGGATGACCGCTTGCAGGGCGTGGTGCCCTTCCTGCAATTGGGTGAAGGCAGTGGCGCGCGCGTGCCGCCCGCTGCCGTGCCGCAAGCGCGGCCCGCGCCGGCGCCGGGGGCTGCCGCGCCCATGATCCAAAATCGCCCGGGGGTGCCGCGATGAACCGCTCTATCATCCTGCTCGGCGTCCTGGCCGCAGCAATTTTCACCGCGTCTTCCACGCTGTTCACGGTGCAGGAAACGCAGCAGGTGCTGATTACGCAATTCGGTGAACCGAAGCGGGTTATTCAGCAGCCCGGCCTGCATGCCAAGCTGCCCTTCATCCAGAACGTGATTTCCTTCGACCGCCGCTTGCTGGATTTTGATGCGCCTGGCGAAGAAGTTATTCTGGGTGATCAGCGCCGGCTGATCGTGGATAGCTTTACGCGCTATCGCATCAATGACCCGCTGCGCTTTTATCAGACGGTGGGCGCCACTGAAGCTGGCATCCGCGCACGGTTGAATACCATTGTCACCTCCTCGCTGCGGCGCGTTTTGGGTAATGAACCTTTGCTTGCCGTGCTTTCATCAGACCGCCCGCGCATCATGGGTGAGATTCGTCGTCAGGTGAATGAAGAAGCGCGGCAATTCGGCATCGCTGTTGAAGATGTACGTATCCGCCGCGCCGATCTGCCGGGCGAAAACACGCAAGCGATCCTGTCGCGCATGCAATCCGAACGTGAACGCGTGGCACGCGAAGCCCGCGCGGAAGGTGCTGAAGTGGCGCAGCGCGTGCGCGCGGGCGCTGAACGTGAACGCACCGTGCTGATCGCGGAAGCCCAGGCGCAGGCGGATATCCTGCGCGGTCAGGGTGAACAGGAAGCCATCCGCATTTTCGCGGAAGCCTTCCAGCGCGACCCGGCCTTCTTCCAATTCTGGCGTACCATGCAGGCCTATCGTGAAGCCTTTTCTGAAGGTGACACGAAAATGGTGCTGACCCCGGATTCGGAATTCTTCCGCTATTTCCGCGATAGCCCGAATGGCTTGCCGGGAGCCTCGGCGCCGCGGTGAGTTTCACCGCATTACTCCAGGGCATAGCCGTCGTGCTGGCCCTGGAAGGCTTGGCCTATGCCATTGCGCCCGGCTTCATGCGCCGGGCTTTGGCATCACTTGCGGAAACGCCAGAATCGAGGCTTAGGCTTGGCGGGCTGATTGCCGCAGGCGGCGGCATAGGGCTTGCTTGGCTGCTCAAGCTCTGGTGAGCCCCTGTCGCTATTTGTCGCACTTCGTTGCACAAAACTGAGTTACATTCGCACGCATGACGCCAATCTACATAGGCGTTGCATGTTTTCACCGAGGAGAACTTCCTTGCGTATCATCCATCTTGCCCTTGCTGGCGCCCTGGCCTTATCGCCACTTGCCCCGCTGCCGCTGATCAGCCCGGCTGAGGCGCAGCAGCGCGCCCCGGAAAGCTTTGCGCCGCTCGCGCGGGAATTGCTGCCGGCGGTGGTGAATATCTCCACTTCCAAGAATGTGGCACCCCGCGCGGGCCGGCCCAATGCGCCGGAAATGCCGCAATTGCCGCCGGGCAGCCCGTTTGAGGAATTCTTCCGCGATTTCTTCAACCGCAACCGTCCGCCCGGCCAGGGTGAAGGCCCTCAGCAGCGCCCACGCCGCGCGCAGTCACTCGGTTCTGGTTTCATCATTGATGCGCAGGAAGGGATCGTGGTGACCAATAACCACGTGATTGATGGCGCTGATGAAATCAATGTGATCCTGCAGGACAAAACGAGCATTCGCGCCGAATTGGTGGGTACCGACCCGCGCACGGACATCGCGGTGCTGCGCATCAAGCATGACAAGCCGCTGGCGGCGGTGGCTTTTGGTGATTCGGATCAATCCGAAGTGGGGGATTGGGTGATCGCCATTGGCAATCCCTTCGGCTTTGGCGGCACGGTGACGGCGGGGATTGTCTCGGCCCGCGGGCGCGATATCGGCCAGGGGCTGTATGATGATTTCATCCAGACGGATGCTTCGATCAATCAGGGCAATTCCGGCGGGCCGCTTTTCAACATGCGCGGTCAGGTGATTGGCATCAATACCGCGATTGTCTCCCCGAGCGGGGTATCTGCCGGGCTTGGTTTCTCAATCCCGTCCAATATGGCTACCCGTGTGGTGGCGCAGCTGCGTGATGCGGGGCGCGTGCGGCGCGGCTGGATTGGGGTGAATATCCAGGGTGTGACGGATGATATCGCGGAAGCGCTGCGCCTGCCCACCGGCACGCGGGGCGCGCTGGTGGCGCGTGCGCAGGAAGATGGACCGGCTGCCAAAGCGGGGATCCGTTCCGGTGATGTGATCATCCGTTTCAATGGCGTGGCGGTGCCGGAAATGCGCGCTTTGCCGCGGATTGTCGCGGATAATACGGTAGGGTCTTCCGTGCCGGTCGTCATTTGGCGCGATGGCAAGGAAGAAACCGTGACGATAACGCTCGGCGAATTGCCGGCGGAACAGCGCCAGGCGGAAGCGCCGGCAGCACCTTCTGTGCAGGGGCCGGTGGAACTAGCCGGGCTTGGGCTGCGTGTTGCGGCCATTACCAATGAACTCCGCCAGCGCTTCAACCTGAAGCCGGAACAGCGCGGCGTGGTGATTGTGGAGGTGGTGCCCGGCAGCGCTGCCGCCGAACGGGAACTCCGCCCCGGTGATGTGATTGTGGAAGTGCAGCAGGAGCGTGTGGCGACCCCGGCTGAGGTGCAGGAACAGATTGAACGCCTGCGCCGGCAGAACCGCAATGTTGGGCTTTTCGCTGTGGAAAATGCCGGCGGGCAGCGCTTTGTGCCGCTGCGCCTGAATGCGCGGGGCGGCGCGCCGGGGTAATATTAACCCCTTCTACAAAGCGGGGCGGTCCGGTTATTGGGCCGCCCTTTCTTTTTGGGTGGTCTCGCCACCAGAAGCCATAAGCTTTATGTCTCCCAGCCATGGAGTACATCTCAACACGCGGGCAGGCGCCGGCCCGGGATTTTGAAGGCGTATTGCTGGCTGGCCTCGCTGAGGATGGCGGGCTTTTCGTGCCGCGCCATTGGCCGGAATTATCGCCCGCCGAATGGCGCGCCATGCGCGGGCTTTCCTATCCGGAACTGGCCGCGCGCATCATCGGGCTTTTCGCGGGGCCCAGCCTGCCGCTCGATCAGCTTTGCAAGCAGGCTTATGCGGGTTTTGGCCATCCGGCCATTGTACCGCTGGTGCAATTGGATCAGCGCTGCTTCGCGTTGGAATTGTTCCATGGCCCAACGCTCGCCTTCAAGGATATGGCGCTGCAATTGCTCGGGCGCTTGTTCGACCATGTGCTGACCAAGCGTGGCGAACGCGTCACCATTGTTGGCGCGACCTCGGGCGATACGGGCTCGGCGGCTATTGAGGCCTGCCGGGATCGCGCGGCGATTGATATCGTGATCCTGCATCCGGAAGGCCGCACCAGCGAAGTGCAGCGCCGGCAAATGACCAGCGTGCTGGCGCCAAATGTCAGCAATATCGCGATCAAGGGCGATTTCGATGCCTGCCAGGATCTGGTGAAGGCGATGTTCAACGACGCGCCCTTTCGCCAGGAAATGCGGCTTTCGGCGGTGAATTCGATCAATTGGGCGCGGATTGCGGCGCAAATCCCCTATTATGTCGCGGCTGCCTTGGCGCTGGGCGCGCCGGATCGGCCGGTGGCCTTCAGCGTGCCCACCGGGAACTTCGGCAATGTGCTGGCCGCCTGGGCCGCAATGCGCATGGGCCTGCCAGTGGCCAAGCTGATTGTGGGGGCCAACCGCAATGATATCCTGGCGCGCTTCCTGACCGCGAATGACATGACAGCGCGGCCGGTGGAGCCATCCCTTTCGCCTTCCATGGATATTCAGGTTTCCTCCAATTTCGAACGTCTGTTGTTTGAATTGCTGGGCCGTGATGGCGCGGTCACGGCGGAAGCCATGCGCCGCTTCCGTACCGAAGGGCGCATGCCCATCCCCGATGCCGCCTGGCGGGAAGCAACTAAGCTATTTGCCGGCTTCACTTTGGATGACGCCGGTACGCTCGCCGAAATTCGCCATTTGCATCAGGCGGCAGGGTATTTGGCGGACCCGCATACGGCGGTTGGCACCGCCGCCGCGCGCGCCTTGGCGCCGGAAGACCCCGCCATTCCCGTGGTGGTGGCCGCCACCGCGCATCCGGCGAAATTCCCAGATGCGGTTGAACGCGCCACGGGCTTCCGCCCCCCTCTGCCCGCGCGACTTGCCGACCTATATGATCGGGAAGAACGCTTCTCCGTCCTGGCCGATGACCTTGGCACGGTGGAAGCCGCGGTTCGTGCCCATGCCCGTCGTAATGCAGCTTGAAAAGACAAAAACACCCATGACCGAAGCCGTCCGCGTGACCCGTCTGAATAATGGCTTGACCATTGTTTCCGAAAATATGCCGCGCGTGGAAACTGTATCGGTCGGCGCTTATGTTTCGGTCGGCACGCGGCATGAAACGCCGGAAGATAATGGCGTTTCCCACTTCCTGGAACATATGGCGTTCAAGGGAACGGCAAGGCGCGATGCGGCAGCGATTGCGCGGGAGATTGAAAATGTCGGCGGGCATTTGAATGCCTATACCGCCCGCGAACAAACGGCTTATTACGCCAAGGTGCTGAAGGAAGACACCGCACTCGCCGTTGATATCATTGGCGATATCCTGACGCATTCCACCTTCGAGCCGGAAGAAGTGGAACGCGAACGCGGTGTGATTTTGCAGGAAATTGGTCAGGCGAATGATACGCCCGATGATATTGTGTTTGACCATTTCCAATCCACTGCCTTTCCGGATCAGCCCATGGGCCGGCCGGTGCTGGGCACTGAGGATTCAATCAAAGCCATGACGCGCGATGCGCTGAAGGGCTATATGGGCCGGCATTACGGGCCATCTTCCATGGTGATTGCTGGCGCGGGCGCGCTCGAACATGAAACGCTGCTTGACTTGGTCGGCAAGCATTTCGCTGATCTGCCGGATGTGACCATCCCCACCCCGGAAGCCGCGCGTTATGCCGGCGGTGAATTCCGCGAAACACGCGACCTGGACCAGGTGCATATTGTGTTGGGCTTTCCTTCCGCGCCCTATCGCGACCCCATGCATTGGCCAACCCAGGTATTGGGCACGCTTTTGGGTGGCGGCATGTCTTCGCGCCTGTTTCAGGAAATTCGTGAAAAGCGTGGCTTGGTTTATTCCATCTATGCCTTCGCTTCACCCTTCAGGGATGGCGGCTTGTTCCAGATTTATGCCGGCACGGGTGAGAAGGAAGCGGCGGAATTAATGCCCGTGACGCTTGAGGAATTGATCAAGGTGCAGCGTGATGTGACGGAAGATGAATTGGCCCGCGCCAAGGCGCAGCTGCGTGCTTCCTTGCTGATGTCCTTGGAATCAACCGGCAGCCGCTGTGAACAGCTTGCGCGGCAATTGCAGGTGCATGGCCGCGTGATCCCAATTGAGGAAACCAAGCAACGCATTGCCTCGGTCACCGTGGAACAGGTGCAGCAGGCGGCTGCTCAGGCCTTCCGCCAGCGCCCAACTTTGGCCGTTATGGGGCCGGCGGGGCAGGTGCCATCGCTTGGCACGATCATGGAGACGCTCGCGGCATGAACCGGCTCGATGCGCTTGCTGATCTGATCAAGGCTGCCCGCGCGGCGGGGGCGGATGCGGCGGATGCGCTGCTGATTGCCTCCACCTCGCTTTCCGTAGAGCGGCGCCTGGGCGCGATTGAAAAGCTGGAACGCTCAGAAAGTCTTGATCTTGGCTTGCGTGTTTTTGTCGGCAAGCGTCAGGCGATTGTGGCTTCCACCGAACCGGACCCGAAGGGCTTTGCCGCGCTCGCGGAACGCGCCGTCGCCATGGCCCGTGTGGTGCCGGAAGACCCCTTTGCCGGCCTGCCGGAAGCGGTCGCCATCCCCACCCGCGCGCTTGATCTGGAAGACCCAACCGAACCAAGCGCCGAGGTCTTGCTCGCGCGTGCAGCAGCGGCGGAAGAAGCGGCGCTTGGTGTCAAAGGCATTACTAATAGTGAAGGCGCCGATGCCGGCTGGGGCCGGACGGAGATTGCGCTGGTCGCTTCCAACGGGTTCGCCGGCCAATATGCGCGCACTTCCCATGGCATTTCCGCCACCGCTGTTGCCGGTGAGGGCACGGGGATGGAGCGGGATTATGATTATTGGCAATCGGTCTATCTGGCCGATTTGCCCGACCCGGCTTTGGTTGGGCGTGTGGCGGCGGAAAAGGCGGTGCGCCGGCTGAACCCGGTGCGGGCCAAGACCGCGCGCATTCCGGTGGTGCTGGACCCGCGGGTTGCCGGTTCCATGCTCGGCCATTTGCTGGGCGCCATTAATGGCGCGGCGGTGGCGCGCGGGACTTCCTTCCTGAAGGATTCCATGGGCCAGCAGGTGCTGGCGGCGGGGCTTTCGGTGCATGACGACCCAACGCGCCCGCGCGGCCTGCGGTCTCGTCCCTTTGATGGGGAAGGCATGCCGGGTGAGGCGCGTGCCCTGGTGCAGGATGGTGTGCTGACCAGTTGGGTGATGGATTGGCGGAGCGCCAGGCAATTGGGGCTGGTGTCCACCGGCCATGCCAGCCGCGGCACGGGTGGACCGCCCGGCCCGGCGCAAAGCAATCTTTGGCTTTCCCCCGGCAAGCTGAGCCCGGCAGAGCTTATGGCCGATATCAAGGAAGGGCTTTATGTCACGGAATTGATCGGCATGGGCGTCAACGGCGTGACCGGCGATTACAGCCGGGGGGCTGCGGGCTTTATGATCCGTAATGGGGTGCTGGCGGAGGCGGTGAGTGAGATCACCGTGGCCGGCAACCTCAAGCAGATGTTCCTGGACATGACCGCTGCGAATGATCTGGTGTTCCGGCGCGGGACGGACTGCCCCACGCTCAGGATCGAGGGCCTGACCCTGGCCGGGGCGTGAGCATTTTCAAGCCAAGTGGCTTCACTTGGCGGCTCGGAAAATGCGATCAAACAGAGGTTTGGCGCGTTTCCCATGAACAAAGGTTAGGGGGAATACCTCTAAGGCTCCGCGCCCCCGCTTGCGCGCGACCCGGCGCTTGGGTTACGCAAAACTGTAAGAAAGGCGCCCCGCATGGATCGGCCACTGGTTGAAATCCCCATTGCTGAATTGATGGCTGCGGCGCGGGTGCTCCGGCGAGCCTCGGTGCTCGTGGTGGGCGACGCCATGTTGGACCGCTATGTTTATGGCCGGGCGCAGCGCATCAGCCCGGAAGCGCCGGTGCCGGTGCTCACCGTTGAACGCGAAATCGCCATGCCGGGCGGCGCGGGCAATGTGGTGCGCAACCTGACAGCGCTTGGTGCCGCCGTGGCCTTTGTTTCCGTGGTGGGCGATGACCAGGCCGGCAGTGACTTGACCGGGTTGATCGGCGGCCAGCCGGGGGTTGAGCCCTGGCTTTTGGTGCAAGGCGGGCGCGCCACCACCACGAAAACCCGCTATTTGGCCAATGGCCAGCATATGCTGCGCGCGGATCACGAAGAAGTGGCCGCGATCCAGCCACGGCTGGCGGATCGGCTGGTGCGGATTGCGGGTGATGCCGCTGCCGCGACCACGGTGATGGTGCTTTCCGATTACGGCAAGGGCGTGCTGGCGGGCGATACAGCGGCGCGCTTGATCCAGGCGGCGCGCGCGGCGGGCCGGCGCGTCGTGGTGGACCCGAAGGGGCGCGATTACAGCCGCTATGCCGGGGCTGATCTGGTAACGCCGAACCGCGCCGAATTGGCGGAAGCCACCGGCATGGCGGTGGATACGGAAGAAAACATCATCGCCGCGTTGCGCGCGCTGCGCGATGCGCATGGCTTCGGCGCCGTGCTGGTGACGCGCAGTGAAGACGGCATGACCCTGCTGGATGCCGATAAGCTGCATCATTTCCCGGCGGAAGCCGCCGAAGTGCAGGATGTTTCTGGTGCGGGCGATACGGTGGTGGCGACCATCGCGGCTGGTCTTGGCGCGAAATTGCCGCTGGCCGTCGCCGTGCGGCTGGCCAATATCGCTGCCGGTATTGCGGTGGCTAAGGTTGGCACGGCGGTGACGCGGGAAGAGGAAATTCTGGAAGCGCTCGGCCCCGAACGTGGTGCGCTCCGCAAGGTGATGTCGCGTTCCGCCGCCTTGGAGCAGGTGGAACGCTGGCGCCGGCGCGGCTGGCGCGTGGGCTTCACCAATGGCTGCTTCGATCTTTTGCACCCCGGTCACGTGCATTTGTTGGAACAGTCGCGGTCCTGGTGTGACCGGCTGGTGGTGGGGCTGAACAGTGATGATAGCGTCAAGCGCCTGAAAGGCCCGGCGCGCCCCATTCAGAATGAGGCCGCGCGGGCGGCGGTGTTGGCATCACTCGCCACTGTGGATTGCGTCACGGTGTTTGATGAGGAAACGCCGCTGGAATTGATCCGGCTGTTTCAGCCCGAAGTGCTGGTGAAGGGCGCAGATTACACGGTGGAAACCGTGGTGGGCGCCGATATCGTGCAGGGCTATGGCGGGCAGGTGAAGCTTGCTGAATTGCTGCCGGGCAATAGCACCACGGCCACCGTGGCGCGGATGAAGGGCTAAGCATTTTCAAGCCAAGTGGCGACACTTGGCGGCTCGGAAAACGCGATCATAAAGTCGGACATTTTCAAGCCAAGTGGCGACACTTGGCGGCTCGGAAAATGCGATCATAAAGTCGGACATTTTCAAGCCAAGTGGCGACACTTGGTGGCTCGGAAAATGCGATCAAAGAAAGCTGATCCCTTTTATTCCAGCTTGAGCGCGGCGTTCACCTCCCGCGCTGATTCCGGGTCTTGCAAGGCGGCCAGACGCCCGGCGGCCAGCACGGCGAAGCGGTGCAGCAAAGCGCGGCGGCGCGGGGGTGAAAGGCGCATCATCGGCGCTTCACGGATAACAGCCACTTCCAGCCGATCCGTCACCAAAAGCCCGACATCCTCCGGCAGGATTTCGCGCGGGAAATCCACATCCACGGCGAAATAGAGCTGGTCGCACCATTCCCGGTAATCCTGCCATTTTTCGTCTGAGAGGTAATCCTCGGCGGTGGATTTCACCTCAATGGCGATGAAGCTACCATTATCGGTGAGCGCGATGATGTCGGGGCGCCGGCTATCGGGCAGCGGCATTTGCGCCACCGGTGCCCAGCCCGCCAGGGCGCAATGGCGCATGGCGGCGCGCACGATGCGGTTGGCCCGAAGGGCGGCGGTAATCTTGTCCATATGGAAAGCTTTCCGTCCGGGCGCGGGCCACGTCAAGGGAAAGATGGCGCCCTAGGCCGCTTCCCGGGGGCTTCGGCGAAAATCCTTAAAGCCCTGCTGGCGCAAAGCGCAACTCTCAATTAAAGACGCCCCTTCGCCCCGGATCAGGGGGCTTGTCAGGGGTATTGACCCCGGCGGAGCATTGAAGAGCGAAAGATATGGGACTGCCCGAAAAGCAAGGCCTTTACGATCCCCAGAACGAGCATGACGCCTGCGGCGTTGGCTTTATTGCGGATATCAAGGGCCGAAAGTCGAATGATATCATCCGCCAAGGCCTGCAAATCCTGGTCAATCTGGACCATCGCGGCGCGGTGGGCGCTGACCCGCTAATGGGTGATGGCGCGGGCTGCCTGATCCAGATGCCCGATAAACTGCTGCGCCACTGGGCCGAAAGCCAGGGCAAGACCCTGCCGGCGCCTGGTCGCTATGCGGTCGCCATGTGTTTCCTGCCGCAGGATGAGGCTTCCCGCGCGGTCGCGATCCAGAGCATTGAAGGCTATATGACTGCCGAACGGCAGACCTTGCTGGGCTGGCGCGATGTGCCGACCACGCTGGATGGCTTGGGCAAGGCGGTGATCGCCAGCATGCCGGTGATCCGCCAGGCGATTATTGCGGCCAGCGACAGCATCAAGGATCAGGATGCGTTTGAACGCAAAATCCTGACCATCCGCAAGCAGGCGCTGAACAAGTTCCGTGAATTGGCGGCGGCCAAGGGGCTGCCGACGGATGCTGATTTGTACATGCCGTCCTTCTCCACGCGCACCGTGGTCTATAAGGGGCTGTTGCTCGCGGGGCAGGTTGGCAGCTTCTATGA
>JBEDHL010000112.1:0-16052 GCA_041174145.1 Pseudomonadota bacterium | reverse complement strand
CATCGCGCACCACAATGCGGTCCACCACCACTTCAATATCGTGCTTGAGCTTCTTGTCGAGCTTCGGCGCCTCGGCAATTTGATAGAGCTTGCCGTTGATCTTTACACGCTCAAAGCCGCGACGCTGGAATTCCGCCAATTCCTTGCGAAATTCGCCCTTCTTGCCGCGCGCGATGGGGGCCAACAGCAAAAGCCGCGTGCCTTCCGGCATGGCGAGCACACGATCCACCATTTGGGAGACGGTCTGCGCTTCAATGGGCAAGCCAGTCGCGGGCGAATAGGGCACACCAACTCGCGCCCAAAGCAGGCGCATATAGTCATGGATTTCCGTCACCGTGCCGACGGTGGAGCGTGGATTATGGCTGGTGGTTTTCTGTTCGATGGAAATGGCCGGCGAGAGCCCTTCGATCGAATCCACATCCGGCTTTTGCATCAATTGCAGGAATTGCCGCGCATAGGCCGAAAGGCTTTCCACATAGCGCCTTTGGCCTTCGGCATAGATGGTATCGAAGGCCAGCGAGGATTTGCCCGAACCCGAAAGCCCGGTGATGACGGTTAGCGTATCGCGCGGGATATCGAGATCGAGGTTCTTGAGGTTGTGCTGGCGCGCGCCGCGGATACGAATATGGCCGGTCATGCAAAGGGGGCTCCGACCGCTGGCCCAGGGGAGGGGAAAGCGGTTGTTCTAAAAATGTTCTCGTTATATATGCGCTTGAATGGCGCCCTGGGAAGGGTGCGGGATGGCCCGCCTTGGGGCGATGGTCTATCCTGATCGGCGAAAACGCGGGAGAGCTTTGCCATGGCGGGTATCAACAAGGTCATTATCCTGGGCCGTCTGGGGCGGGACCCGGAAGTGCGCAATTTCCAGAATGGCGGCAAGGTGGTGAACCTGCGCATCGCCACGTCCGAACGCTACAAGGACCGGGAAGGCAATCAGCAGGAACGGACTGAATGGCATTCAGTTGCGATTTTCAATGATCGCCTGGGCGAAGTTGCCGAGAAATACCTGCGCAAGGGCAGCGAAGTTTACATT
Organism: Pseudomonadota bacterium; assembly: GCA_041174145.1. GTDB lineage: Bacteria > Pseudomonadota > Alphaproteobacteria > Acetobacterales > Acetobacteraceae > Neoroseomonas. The sequence goes on along the minus strand of JBEDHL010000112.1, from coordinate 15,019 downwards.
GAAGGTCAGCTTGAAACCCGTAAATGGCAGGATCAATCCGGCCAGGAACGTTACACTACGGAAATAGTGCTGCGGCAGTATCGCGGCGAATTGCAGTTGATTGGCGGGCGTGGGGCCGGTGGTGGCGGGATGGATGAAGCGCCAGAACCCATGGGCGATAGGGCACCCGCGCAGCGTAGCGGTGGCCGCACCGGCGGTTGGGATACCAAGAAATCCGATCTGGACGACGAAATTCCTTTCTGATTCAATAGTTTGAACATCGGTTCATCACCCGGGCGCGGCGGTGGTTGACGCGGCGCGCCTGAGGGTGCCTATGCAGATTTCTACCTGTGAAACCCCAGGAATCGCGGTCTTTAGAATCGGTTTTCAAGCGTGAGCGACACCCAGAACCCCGGCCAAACCCCGCAGGATACGACCCCGGTCGCGCTTGAGGAGGAAATGCGCCGTTCCTACCTCGATTACGCCATGAGCGTCATCGTGGCGCGTGCGCTACCTGACGTGCGCGATGGGTTGAAACCCGTGCATCGGCGCATTTTGTTTGCCATGCAGGAAGCGGGCTATACGGCCGATAAACCCTACCGCAAATCGGCGCGCGTGGTCGGTGATGTGATGGGTAAATACCATCCGCATGGCGATGCTTCGATCTATGATGCGCTGGTGCGCATGGCGCAGCCCTTTTCCATGCGCCTGCCACTGATTGATGGGCAGGGGAATTTTGGTTCGGTTGATGGCGACCCTCCGGCGGCGATGCGCTACACCGAAGCGCGGCTGGCCCCGGCGGCGGGTGCGCTGCTTGCCGGCATTGATGAAGACACGGTCGATTTCCAGCCGAATTACGATGAAAGCGTGGAAGAACCGCGCGTGCTGCCAGCGGCCTTTCCCAATCTGCTGATCAATGGCGCGGGCGGCATTGCGGTGGGCATGGCCACCAATATCCCGCCGCATAACCCGACCGAGATTCTGGATGCGACTCTGGCGCTCATCGCCAATCCGGCGCTGACACTGGAAGAACTGATGAAAATCGTGCCTGGGCCGGATTTTCCGACCGGGGCGCTGATTCTGGGCCGTTCCGGCATTCGTGCGGCGTTCGAGACCGGGCGCGGGTCCATCCCGTTGCGTGCGCGGGCCGAGATTGAGGAATTGCGCGGCAATCGTCAGGCGATTGCGATTTCGGAAATCCCCTACCAAGTCAATAAGGCGACGCTGCTGGAAAAAATCGCCGAATTGGTGCGCGCCAAGGCGGTAGAAGGCATTTCCGATCTGCGCGACGAAAGCGACCGTTCGGGGATGCGCATTGTCATTGAATTGAAGCGCGATGCGACCGCGGAAGTGGTGCTGAACCAGCTTTACCGCATGACGCAGTTGCAGACCTCCTTCCCCGTGAATTTCGTGGCGTTGCATGAAGGCCGTCCACGGCAAATGGGCCTGAAGGACGCGCTGATGGCCTTCATCGCCTTCCGTGAGGAGGTGATCCTGCGCCGGTCCCGCCACCGGCTGGCGAAGGCGCGGGAACGTGGGCATTTGCTGATTGGTCTGGCGATCGCGGTCGCCAATCTGGATGAGGTGATCCGCGTTATCCGCGAAAGCGCCGATGGCGCAGCGGCGCGTGCGGCACTCATGGCGCGGGATTGGCCGGCGGGTGATGTTGGTGTGTTGCTGGCGCTGGTGGATGATTATCGCAATGCGGTGTCGCCCGAAGGCACGGTGCGGCTGACGGAAGAACAGGCGCGCGGCATTCTGGATTTGCGCCTGCAACGGCTCACGGGTCTGGAGCGTGAGAAGATTGTCGCCGAACTTGGCGAAGTTGGCGGCCGCATTCGTGAGTTGTTGGAAATTTTGGCCAGCCGCCCACGGCGCCTGGAAGTGATGGATCAGGAATTGCGCGAAATTCGCGCGCAGATTGCCTCCCCTCGCATGACAGAGATTATGGATGGCATCGCCGATGTGGATGATGAAAGCCTGATCGAACCCGGCACTATGGTGGTCACGCTGACGCGTGATGGCTATGTGAAGCGCACGCCCTTGGAAACTTTCCGCGCCCAGGGCCGCGGCGGCAAGGGCCGCAGCGCGGCAGCGACACGCGAAGATGATGTGATCATCCGGTCCTTCGTCGCGCATACGCATCAATGGGTGTTGTTCTTTACCGATCGCGGCATCGCCTTCCGTGAGAAGGTCTGGCAATTGCCGGAAGCCGGGCCGCAGGGGCGTGGGCGTTCACTGCGCCAAGTATTGCAATTGCAGGAAGGTGAGGGGGTTACCGCCATCCTGCCGCTGCCGATGGATGAGGATTTGTGGGAAGGCCTGCATCTGGTCTTTGCCACCGTCCAGGGCAATGTGCGGCGCAATCGGCTGTCTGATTTCAAGAATGTGCGCTCCGTCGGCCTGATTGCCATGAAGCTGGATGAGGGCGATAGCTTGGTCGGCGTTTCCACCTGCCGCGAAGGCGATGATGTGATGCTGGCCACACGCGGCGGCAAATGCATCCGCTTCACCGCTGATGCTGATACCTTGCGCGTTTTTGCTGGGCGCGATTCAACGGGCGTGCGCGGTATCAAACTGGCGCAAGGCGATGCGGTGATTGCGCTTTCAGTCCTGCGCCATGTGGAAGCGACAACTGAAGAACGCGCGGCCTATCTGAAGGCGGCCGCCCAGCGCCGCCGCGCCGCAGATGATGAGGCAGAGGCCCCAGTCGTGGCGGATGGCGAGGAAGCCGTGGCCGAAATCACGCTTTCCCCGGAACGCTTTGATGCGCTGGCGGAAGCTGAGGAAATTCTGCTGACCGTGACAGATGCCGGCTTCGGTAAGCGTTCATCCGCGCATGAATATCGCGTCACGGGACGTGGCGGGCAGGGCATTGCCGGCATTGTGCTGAGTGCGCGTACCGGCCGCGAAGTGGTTGCTACCTTCCCGGCGCGCCCTGGTGATGACATCATGCTGGTGACCAATGGCGGGCAATTGATCCGGCTGAAGGCGGATGATGTGCGCCTGACCGGCCGCATGGCGATGGGTGTGACACTGATGCGCCCTGCGGAAGGTGAACGCGTGATTTCCTGCTTCCCCGTCGCTGATGAAGGTGGCGATGAAGAAGCCGCCCCCGCGCCGGAGGAGAATAACAATGTCTGAACGGATTGCGCTTTATCCCGGCACTTTTGACCCGGTGACCAATGGGCATTTGGACATTATTGGCCGCGCCGCGCGGCTGGTGGATCGGCTGGTGATTGGTGTCGCCATCAATATCGGCAAGGGGCCGCTATTTGAATTGGCGGAACGCGTGGAATTGGTGCAGGCGGAAGTTGCATCTATCGCGGCGCGCACCGGCACCGCGATTGAAGTGCGCCCCTTTGAAGGCTTGTTGGTGGGTTTCGCGCGGGAGATTGGTGCCTGCATGATTGTGCGCGGCCTGCGTGCCGTGACGGATTTCGATTACGAATTCCAGATGACAGGCATGAACCGCCGGCTGGATCAGGAAGTTGAAACCGTATTCTTGATGGCATCAGAAACCAATCAATTCATTGCATCGCGCCTGGTGAAGGAAATTGCCAAGCTGGGTGGCGATATCAGCAGCTTTGTGCCGAAGCTGACCCTGGAACGCACTATGGCGCGCGTTAAAGCCAGCGCCTGAGGGATAAGGAAAAAGCCATGCAACGCCGCCTTATGCTTGCCGCCGGTTTGGGCGCTTTTGCATCACCTGCCTTGGCGCAGGCGAATGATCCGGAAAATACGCTGTTCTTGGAATTGAAGGATGGGCGCGTAACCATCCAATTGCTGCCGGAATTGGCGCCGCGTCATGTGGAACGCATCAAAACCCTCGCGCGGCGGGGCTTTTACGACAACACACCCTTTCATCGCGTGATTGAAGGCTTCATGGCGCAAGGTGGTGACCCGACCGGCACTGGTACGGGTGGTTCGCCCTTGCCCAATCTGGCGGCGGAATTCAGCCCGCCATCGCGCGCGCGGTTTTTGCGCGGCGTTTGTGGCATGGCGCGCGCGGCAGACCCGAATAGCGCCAACAGCCAATTCTTCATCATGTTCGCACCGGCGCCTTCGCTGGATGGCCAATATACCATCTGGGGCCGCGTGACCGCCGGCATGGAAGCCGTTGACAAGATCAAGCGCGGCTCTGGCGGTTCCGGCGTGGTACAAGGCCCTGACCGTCTGCGCAGCATGCGCGTGGCCGCTGATATTCGTTAATACCCGAACCGAAAGACCAAAAACCATGTCCGAAACCGAAGCCCCTGCCGGGGATGCCGAAAACACCCTGCTGATGGAAATCGAGCATGGCACAGTCACCATCAAGCTGCGCCCTGATCTGGCGCCCTTGCATGTGGAACGCATTAAAACCCTCGCGCGGCAGGGCTTTTATGACAATGTGCCGTTCCATCGCGTGATTGAAGGCTTCATGGCCCAGGGCGGCGACCCGACGGGCACAGGCACGGGCGGATCTGAAATGCCTGATCTGCCCGCGGAATTCAGCGAACCATCGCGCGCGCGCTTTCTGCGCGGCGTTTGCGGCATGGCGCGCACCAGCAACCCCGATAGCGCGAACAGCCAATTTTTCATCATGTTCGCGCCGATCCCAAGCCTGGATGGCCAATACACCATTTGGGGTGAAGTGACGGGCGGCATGGACGCGGTTGACAAGATCAAGCGCGGCTCCGGCGGGTCTGGTATGGTGCAAGGGCCGGATCGTATTCGCAGCATGAAGGTGGCGGCGGATAACGCCTGAAGCCCGCTGTTGGTAAATACGCGGCGCCGTGCTAAGGCGCCGCCGTTCTGTGAGAGCTCGTAGCTCAGCTGGTAGAGCAACGGACTTTTAATCTGTAGGTCGAGGGTTCGAATCCCTCCGAGCTCACCACTTTCAAACACACTGGCAACCTTACTTGGCGATCACTTATGGCGCAGCCAAGCCGTGCTTTCGCGGCTATTCTGGATTTGCGGGCTTCATCACACATCTCGGCCTTCTGATATAAAGATTGTCAGCAGGCGCAGCCTTCCATAACCTTCCCTGCCAATAAGGCGCAGAAGCGCCTAACGGAGGGAGACGTGAGGATGAAGCGTAGAGAGGTTTTATCGGCCTTGGCCGCTGCGCCGATGATGGCCCGTGGCGCTGGCGCTCAAACCGCCGATTGGGTGCCCAACCGGCCAATTCGCCTGATTGTGGGATTCGCTGCTGGCGGTTCCACGGATACGACAGGGCGACTGATGGCGCAGGCGCTGACCGCCGCTTTTCCACACCCCGCCGTTGTTGAAAATCGGGTGGGTGCCGCGGGAAATATTGGCACCGAACATGTCGCCCGCAGCGCGCCAGATGGCCATACGCTTGTTGTGGCTTCCATGGGTTCCCAGGCGGTGAATGCCGCGCTCTATAACAATCTGCCCTTTGATCCCGTGAAGGATTTCACGGCGGTTTCGCTTTTCGTCAAAAGCTCCACCATGCTTGTGGCGCATCCTTCCGTGCCCGCAGGCAGCTTGCAGGAACTTGTGGCCTATGCGCGGGCCAATCCAGGCCGCGTCAATGTGGGTACCGCAGGCGCTGGCAGTTCGCAGCATTTTGCGGCAGCGCAGTTCGAACATCTGGCGAAGGTTCAATTCACGCATATCAATTATCGCGGTGGCGCCCCCGCCATGACAGACCTTGTCGCCGGGCGGGTGGATATTGTGTTTTCGCCCATTGTTGAAACGGTACAACAATTCCGCGCCAATCAAGTGCGCGCCCTTGCCGTTACAAGTGCCCGGCGTTCATCCGAATTTCCGGATATCCCCGCGGCTTCGGAAGTGGTGCCGGGTTACGAATTTTCTTCCTGGTTGGGCGCCTTCGCGCCTGCAGGTACGCCAGCCCCGGCAGTGCAGCGCATTTCCCAGGCCCTGGCCAATGGGTTGCGTGACCCGCAAATTCGCGAACGCATATTGGCTTTGGGCTATGAGCCGATTGGCAGCACGCCGGAGGAATTCGCCACTTTTTTCAGGGCAGAAATGCCGCGCGTGGCTGAATTGGTGCGTATTTCTGGCGCCAAGCTTGACTGAGTGGCCGATTAGGACAGGCTTACAATACCAGGCAGATTGGATATCGATTGAGGGAATGAAGCAGCATGAAGAACGCGCCAACCGCCCAAATCCCAGGGGTATATCATCGCCGTGTGGGGGATATCATCGTCACGGCCATCAGTGATGGTTTTCTGGATGGCAATCTGGAGGTGCTGCGCAACATCAGTGAAGATGAAGCGCGCCAAATCCTGACGGAAAATTTCCGCCCAGCGCGGCGCACCGCGGTGAATGCCTTTCTTATCTGGTCAGCAGGGCGGCTGGCTTTGATTGAAACCGGCTGCGGCGCGTATATGCAGCCAAGCTCGGGCAAAATTCTGACCAATCTGAAGGCGCTTGGCGTTGATCCGGCTGATATTGAAGTGGTCATGCTGACCCATATGCATCCGGATCATTCAGCCGGCTTGACGGATATGAGTACGGGCAAAACCAATTACCCCAATGCCGAATTGGTCATGCATGAAAACGAACCCAAGCATTGGTTTGATGATGCTGCCATGGCCAAAGGCACTGATCGGGAAAAGAAGCTGTTCTTCCAAGCCGGGCGCGAACAGGTGCTGCCTTACAAGGATCGCTGGCGGCTTTTCCAGAAGGGTGAGGTATTTCCGGGCGTGACCGCCATGCCCTTCCATGGCCATACGCCCGGGCATTCCGGCTATCTGGTGGCGTCTGGCCAGGATCAGCTTTTGATCTGGGGCGATATTGTCCATGTGCCAGAAGTGCAAACGGCGCGCCCTGAAGTCTGCATGGCATTTGATACCGATACCACGGCCGCTGAAGCAACGCGCCGGCGCGTGTTTGATATGGTGGCGACTGATAAGCTTTTGGTCACAGGCATGCATTTGCATTTTCCGGGCTTTACCTATCTGGTGCCGCGCGGCAGCGGTTATCAATTGATCCCTGCCGCCTGGGAACAGCAGATCTAGATCACGGAGGGCGCCATGAACGCTGCGGATCGCTTGCGCCAACGCCTTAAGGCGGGCGGCATTATTGCCGCCCCCGGCGCGCCCGATAGCCTGAGCGCGCGGCTTGTCGAACAGGCAGGGTTTGAGGCGATTTATATGACAGGCTTCGGCGCCACGGCGTCTCGGCTTGGTCGGCCGGATATCGGCTTGCTGACGCAGACGGAAATGACCACCCATGCGCGGGATATGGCGCGCGCGGTCAGTATCCCCATCATCGCTGATGCTGATACGGGCTATGGCGGCCCGGCCAATATTGCGCGCACCATTGAAGAATACGCGCAGGCCGGTGTCGCTGCGATCCATCTGGAAGATCAGGTGGCGCCCAAGCGCTGCGGCCAATTGGCGGGCATCAAGCTGATCCCGGCGGAGGAGAATGTCCGGCGCCTGAAATGCGCCATCGCCGCCCGTCCGGCAGAAGGGCCGCTGATTATCGGCCGCACCGATGCCATGCCGGCGATTGGCCCGGAAGAAGCCGTGCGCCGCGCACTGATGTATCAAGATGCCGGTGTTGATTTGGTTTTCGTCGATGGCATCAAGAAAATTTCAGAAGTTGAGATCGTGGCGCGTCAGGTGCCCGGCCCCAAGGTTGTCAGCATTGTGGATGGCAATGAAACCACGGCGCTGACCATGCGCGATTTGGAACAAATGGGCTTCACCGTAGTATTCTATGCCGTGACGGCGTTATTCACGGCGGCGAAGGCGATGGCCGATGCGTTGGCGATATTGAAGCGCGATGGGACGCCAGCCAAAGCCGCACATGGCATGATGAGCTATGCCGAATTCAGCGCCTTGGTTGATCTGCCGCGCTTTCAGGCGCTTGATGAAACCTACGGCTAAGCCGCGCTAAAGGAAAAGGAACACAATCATGCAATTTGGTCGTTTGGGCGTTTGGTGTTCCACGGATCGGCTGGATGCGGCGGCCTTACGCGCCTTGCTGCACCGGGTGGAAGATCATGGATATGGCAGCTTCTGGTATCCGGAATCACGCGGCTATGAATCCATGGCCTTGGCGGGATTTTTGCTGGCCAATAGCCGGAAATTGGTCATCGGCAGTTCGATTGCGAATATCTATGCGCGTGATGCCTTCACTGCACGGCGCGGCCTTGCCACGCTGAATGCGCTGCATGAAGGGCGCTTTGCGCTGGGCCTTGGGGTTAGCCATATCCCGATGGTGGAAGGCTTGCGCGGCCATCGCTATGAAAAGCCCATCCCCGCCATGCGTGGTTATTTGGATGGGCTGCGGAAGGCGGGTGGCGATGCGCTTGAAGGCCCGGTTCTGCTGGCAGCACTTGGGCCAAAAATGCTGGCTCTGTCAGGCAGCGCAGCGGATGGTGCAGTGCCTTACAACGTCACGCCGGAACACACAGCGCAGGCAGCAGCCATTCTGGGCCCCGGCAAGGTGCTGGCGGTGGAACAGAAGGTATGTATTGAAACTGATCCCGTGCGCGCCCGCGCACTCGGGCGGCGTGAACTCGCGCGCTATATGGCGCTGCCGAATTACGTGAATAATTGGCTGCGGCTTGGTTTTACTGAAGCTGAATTGGCCAATGGCGGCAATGATCGCTTCATTGATGCGATGGTGCTGCATGGTGATGCCGCCACCGTGAAGTCTGGGCTGCGCGCACATTTCGCTGCGGGGGCGACACATGTGTGCATCCAGCCCGTAACAGATGATGGCGATACCGCGCATCGAGACGCCATGCTGGCAGCTTTGGCGGATACGTGATGGCAATGCTGAAGCTTGGCTATAAGGCATCCGCCGAACAATTCGCGCCAGCGCAATTGCTGGATTTCGGCGTGCTGGCCGAAGAGATGGGCTTTGATAGCTGCTTCATTTCAGATCATTTCCAGCCCTGGAAGCACACCGGCGGCCATGCGCCCAATTCGCTGGTGTGGCTGGGTGCGCTTGGCGCACGAACGCAGCGCATGGTGATGGGCACCAGCGTGCTGACGCCGACATTTCGCTATCATCCTTCCATCGTTGCGCAGGCTTTTGGCACGCTGGGTTCCATGTTTCCGGGCCGCGTCATTCTTGGCATCGGCACCGGTGAGGGGCTGAATGAGGTGCCATCCACCGGCCAGCCCTGGCCGGAATTCAAGGAACGCTTCGCCCGCTTGCGCGAAGCCGTGCAATTGATGCGGAAATTATGGGCGGAAGAACGCGTGAGTTTTGAAGGGCAGTATTACCGCACAGAAAACGCGACGATCTATGATCGGCCCGAAACGCCTGTGCCGATTTATGTTGCTGCCGCCGGTGCCATGGTGGCGAAATATGCCGGCCGCGCTGGCGATGGCTTTATTTGTACCAGCGGCAAGAAGACAGAACTCTATACGGAAACGCTGCTGCCGAATGTGGTGGCAGGGCTGGAAGCCGCGGCCGCGCCAAAGCCCGATTATGACCGCATGATTGAAGTGAAGGTTTCCTTCGATACGGATAAGCAGCGCGCTTTGGAAGATACGCGCCATTGGGCCGCGCTCGCGCTTTCGGCGGAAGAGAAAATGTCGGTGGAAGACCCGGTGGAGATGGAACGCCTGGCCGATGCGCTGCCCTTGGAACGCGCCGCCAGCCGTTGGATTGTCTCCGATGATCCGGAAGAACATGTCGAACGCATCGGCTATTATGTCGGGCTCGGGTTCCGCCATTTGGTCTTCCACGCGCCCGGGCCGGATCAGGCGCGGTTTTTGCGGTTATATGGGGAGCAGGTGCTGCCACTGCTGCGCCGCCGCTTCGCTTGAAGCCGAGCCTGCAGCTTTTTGCGCTGCCTGGCCTGCCCATGGTGCAGGCGGGTGATGATCTGGCAGCGCAGCTATCGGCGGCCATGGCGCGCGCCGGCTTGGCGCCGGAACCTGGTGATGTGTTGGCCATTGCGCAGAAAATCGTGAGTAAGGCGGAAGGGCGCAGTATTGCTCTGGCGTCCGTGGCGCCTTCCCAAGCTGCGCGAGATTTGGCCGCGCAGACCGGCAAGGATGCGCGGTTGGTGGAATTGATCCTGTCTGAATCAGAACACGTGGTGCGTGCGCGCCCGAACCTGATTATCGTCAAGCATCGGCTTGGTTTTGTCATGGCCAATGCCGGCATTGATCAATCCAATGTTGGTGAAGATGGTCATGCGCTGCTTTTGCCGCGCGATCCTGATGCCAGTGCCGCAGCGCTTGCCGCGCGGCTTGGCCTGCCGGTGGTGATCACGGATAGTTTTGGCCGCGCTTGGCGGCGCGGCACGGTGGGTGTCGCGATTGGCGCGGCGGGGCTACCCGCGTTGCAGGATTTGCGCGGCAGGCCGGATTTATTCGGCCGCACATTGATGGTGAGCATTACTGGCTTTGCCGATGAAATCGCCGCCGCCGCAGGTTTGGTGATGGGGCAGGGCGCGGAAGGCCAACCGGCGGTACTGCTGCGCGGGCTTGCCTGGTCAGGCGCAGTAAATCCTGCCGCTGAATTGCTCCGCCCCGCGCAGGAGGATCTATTCCAATGATCATCGCGCTTTCCGGTGGCATTGGTGGGGCGAAGCTCGCACTCGGCCTTTCGCGAATTTTACCGCCTGAGGAATTGCTGATTATCGCCAATACGGGCGATGATTTCGAACATTACGGCCTGACTATTTGTCCCGATACGGACACGCTGCTTTATACCCTGGCGGGGTTGGATAACCCGCAGCTTGGCTGGGGGCGCGCGGATGAAAGCTGGGCGTTCATGCAAACGCTGGCCGGGCTTGGCGGGGCGGATTGGTTTCGGCTGGGTGATCGCGATTTGGCGCTGCATGTGCTGCGCAGCCATCGGCTCCGTGCTGGGGAAGCCCTTTCGGCCATCACGGATGATCTCCGCCAGCGCTTTGGGATTGGCCCGCGCATCCTGCCCATGAGTGATGACCCCGTGCGGACGCGCATTGGTACGGATCAGGGTTGGTTGGATTTCCAGGATTGGTTTGTGCGGCTACGCGCCGAACCCTTGGCCCGCGCGGTGCAATTTGCCGGTGTGGAAAAGGCGCGCGCACAGCCCGCGCTGCTGGATGCCTTGCAGGCCAAGCCGCGCGGTATTGTGATTTGCCCCAGTAATCCCTTCATCAGCATTGAACCCATTCTGGCCCTTCCCGGTTTGCGTGATGCCATTAAGGCATCTGGCGCGCCGGTGGTGGCGGTATCACCTATCATTGCGGGGCAGGCGGTGAAGGGGCCAACGGCGCGTATGTTTGAAGCGCTAGGCATAACGCCAAGTGCCGCCGCGGTTGCCGCACGTTATGGCGATTTGCTGCATGGCTATGTGATGGAAGAAGGCGATGATGCGGAAGGCATCGCGCCGCGCGTCTTTCATGCAGCGACCCTGATGCGTAACCTTGATGACAAGATGAACCTGGCGCGGCGGGTATTGGCGGCGATTGACGCGCTCAGATGAATCCCTGGGCTATTTTGCCGGTGAAGGAAATGTCGGGCGCCAAACAGCGCTTGGCGTCTTTGCTTTCGCCCGAAGAACGTATCGGCCTGATGCAGGTGATGCTGCGCGATGTGCTGGCCGCCCTTTCCGCCGCGCGCGGCTTGGCTGGAATTGCCCTGGTGACGCTTGACCCTTGGGCTGAGGAATTGGCGCAGCAGCATGGCGCGCGGATTATCACCGCAGGTGCGCGGAAAGGGCATACCTGCGCTGTTGTCACCGCCGCCGGGCAATTGAAGGCGGAAGGAGTGCCCGCCATCCTGACCCTGCCCGGCGATATTCCCGCTGCCAAGGCCATGGAAATTGAAGCCATCATCCAGGCTGCAAACGCCGCACCCGCTTTCATCATCGCGCCCGCGCATGATGAACAGGGATCGAACGCTATTTTGATGTCGCCACCCGATGCGGTGAAGCTACGCTTTGGTGAAGAGAGCTACTTTCCCCATCTTGCCGCGGCGCGCGCGGCTGGCATCACGCCGCATATCCTGCCATTGCCGGGCATTGCGATGGATATTGACCACCCCGCCGATATCGCGCGCTTCGCCAGCCTTCCGGAAGCCGCAGCCACGCAAACGCTTGCTTGGCTGAAGCAAAACGGCATCCTGGCCAGATTGGGTTAATCGCCCGCCAGCAGCATGCGTTTGCGCGGTGCGGTTTGCACCATGGGCGAGAGTGGCGCTGCGCTGCGCGAAGCCTTTTCCTGTTCACGCGGAACCGCGCCATAGGTGGTGCTGCGCTGCATCGGCTGCCGCCCAATGGAACGGATCAAACCTTCCATCGCTTCGGGCGGAAATTCCTGGCCATGTTCCGTGCCGGCAGCGCGGCTGATGCTTTCATTCATCAGCGTGCCGCCCAGATCATTGGCGCCGGCCCGCAAGGCCATCGCAGCGCCTTCGGGGCCCATTTTCACCCAGCTTGTTTGGATATTCGTGAAATGCGGATGCAGGACAAGGCGCGCGATGCTGTGCATCAGCAGTGCTTCACGAAAGCTTGGGCCGCGCCGCGCCTGGCCGCGCAGATACATGGGCGCTTCCATATGCACGAAGGGCAGGGGCACAAATTCTGTGAAGCCACCAGTTTCCGCTTGCAAGTCGCGCAGCACGAGCAAATGCCGCGCCCAATGGATTGGCGCTTCGACATGACCGAACATGATTGTGGCGGTGCTGCGCAACCCAAGCCCATGCGCCGCGCGCATCACCGCCTGCCATTCCGCCGTATTCACCTTGTCAGGGCAGATAATGGCGCGCACCTCATCATCCAGAATCTCAGCTGCTGTGCCAGGCAAGGTGCCAAGCCCGGCATCGCGCAGGCGCGCGAGATAATCGGTAAGAGAAAGCCCGAGTGTGCGCGCCCCTTGATGAATTTCCAGTGCGGAGAAAGCATGGATATGCATCCCCGGTACGGCCTGCTTGATGGCGCGGCAAATCGCTTCATAGGTTGCGCCGGTATAATCCGGGTGGATGCCGCCTTGCAGGCAAACCTCGGTTGCGCCGCGCGCCCAGGCTTCTTTGGCGCGACGAATGATTTCCGCATGGTCAAGATCATAGGCCGGGCCGCGCAGGGTCTCATGCGTCTTGCCCTTGCTGAAGGCGCAAAAGCTGCAGCGATAGGTGCAGATATTGGTGTAGTTGATGTTGCGATTGACCACATAGCGAACGGTATCGCCCGCGACAGCCTGGCGAAGCGCATCGGCAGCGCCCATCACATACGCCTGATCCGCATCGCGCGCGGCAAACAGAGTTTCTATCGCGGGCGTATCAAGCCTTTCGCCTTGCGTGGCGTGTTCGACCAAGCGCACCAACCGCGCATCAGGCGCCACCAGTAATGGCGCAGAAAGGCGCGGCGGTATTACCGCGCCGGGCGACCAATCATCGCCGCGCGCAAAGCCCGCAGCGTCACTGGCGCGCAGCAGGGCGGTTGCGATACGCGGCGCGAACCAATCGCGCGGCGCACGCAGATAGGCGGGATAGGCCGGCAGGCGCTGCACCAGCACCTTGTCCATGCTGGCGGTTTTCTCAGCAAGCGTTGCAATGGCAGGCCAGGGTGCTTCCGGGTTCACATGATCCGGCGTCACCGGCGAAATGCCGCCCCAATCATTGATGCCTGCCGCGATTAGCTGTGGATAGGTTTCCGGCGAAAGATTGGGGGGCGCTTGGATATTGGCCGCCGCACCCAGAATGATGCGCGCGCAGGCGATGGTCCACAGCAGATCATCCAAATCAGGTTCCGGCGCATCGGCGCGCTTGGTGCGCGGCTTGGCACGGAAATTCTGGATAATCACTTCCTGCACATGGCCGTATCGCGCATGGCTTTCTGCAATGGCGCGTAGCGCTTCCAGCCGTTCGGCACGGGTTTCACCAATGCCAATCAGGATGCCGGTGGTGAAGGGAATCCGCGCCTCTCCCGCCGCACGCAACACCTCAAGCCGCAAAGCCGGGTGCTTGTCCGGGCTGCCGTAATGCACGCCGCCCGGCTCGCACAGGCGCTCACTTGTGCTTTCCAGCATCATGCCTTGGCTGGCAGTCACATCGCGCAGGGCGCGGAGTTCCGCTGCATCCAGCACGCCAGGATTGGCATGGGGCAATAGCCCCGTCTCCCGCAGCACCAGGTCACACATGGCAACCAGGTATTCAACCGTGGTGGCGTAGCCCATCTCCGCCAAAGCTTCGCGCGCCTGGCGCCAGCGCAATTCAGGCTTATCGCCAAGCGTGAACAAGGCTTCCGTGCAGCCAGCCTTGGCGCCGGCGCGCGCAATGTCCAGCACCTCTTCTGGCGTCAGAAAGGCGGCCCGCCCAGTGCGCGGTTTCTCGGCGAAGGTGCAGTAATGGCAGACATCGCGGCAAAGCTTGGTCAGCGGAATAAAGACCTTGCGCGAATAGGACATGATTCGCCCATGGCCCGCATCGCGCAAATCCGCCGCTTCCGCCATCAGCGCCGCCAGTGATGTTGTCTCAAGCCTATCCTGCACCCTTGCCATCCCCCTCTCGCTGGGCCCATCGTGTGGGAAGGCCGCGCCAGATGCAATGCGCGGGGAAGGGAGACCCAGAATGCAAATCGGTTTCAACGCCCCAACCGCCGGCCCGCTTGCGTCGCCCGAGGCGATTACGCGGCTTCTCCAGGGCGGTGAGGCGATGGGCTATGCCTATGCCACCTTCAGCGACCATGTGGTGATCCCAACTGATATTCACGCCATCTACCCCTATTCGGATAATGGCGAATTCCCCGCCGGCGCGCGGGGCGGGCGGCATGAGCAATTGACCGAGGTGATGTTCGCTGCCGCGCGCACCAGCAAGCTACGCCTGGTGACATCTGTTATGGTGGTGCCGCACCGTCCGGCAGTATTGACCGCTAAAATCCTTTCCACCATTGATATATTCTCCAATGGCCGCCTGACGCTTGGCATTGGTGCGGGCTGGCTCAGGGAAGAATTTGAAGCGCTCGGCGCGCCGGATTTTGCCGCGCGTGGCAAGGTGACGGATGAATATATCCTGGCCATGCGCGAATTATGGACCGCGTCTGATCCGCGCTTTCAGGGCGACTACGTTTCCTTCGATAAGATCAGTTTTGAACCAAAGCCGGTGCAGCC
>JBEDHL010000111.1:0-10192 GCA_041174145.1 Pseudomonadota bacterium | reverse complement strand
CGTTCAATCATGCCGGCAGGCTGCCCCGGCTGCGTGGCCCCCGCAAGCGCGCTTCCCGCAGCCTGCCCTTTCTGGCATGAAAGGCGCTTGAAAAGGCGCCCAAAGCGCCGTGACAGAAGGGGCCGGCGTGATGGCGCTGGCGGGCCATGCTCATCCACGCAAGCGCCGCGGCGCTCGGTTCAGAGGCGGTTTTGTTGCGCGGCCCATCGGGTGCCGGCAAATCCGATCTTGTGCTGCGCCTGATGGCGCGGGGCTGGCAATTGGTGGCGGATGATCAGGTGGTGATCGAAGGTGCGCAGCTTTCCGCGCCGCCCGCGCTCCGCGGCATGCTGGAAATTCGCGGCCTTGGCATTTTTGAAACCCTGCCCGTCGCCCCCCGCGCGCGGCTTTGCCTGGTAGTGGATTTGGTGCCGCGCGCGGATGTGCCGCGCCTGCCAGAACCCGCTTTTTGGCAAGGCCCGGCTGGCGCCGTGCCGCGCATCGCGCTGCACGCTTTTGATGATTCCATCTGCGAAAAAATCACTTACGCCCTGGCCGCCGCTTCCGGCAGGCTGCGGCAAAAAACAGGAGCCTTCGCGGCATGAGCACCCCGGCGCGAGAGATCATTCTGGTCACCGGGCTTTCTGGCGCGGGCAAGGCTTCCATCCTGCGCATTCTGGAAGATTTGGGTTTTGAGACGGTGGATAATCCGCCCATTTCCATCCTTGAATCGCTGGTGGGTGATGGGGTTTTGCCACTCGCTGCCGGGATTGATGCGCGCACGCGGGATTTCGATGCTGCCGCCGTGTTGCGCGTGCTGGATCGGTTGCGGCTGCGCCCGGATATCAACGTATCCTTGGTCTTCGCGACCGCCGAGGATGAGGCGTTGCTCCGCCGCTACACCGAATCGCGTCGCCGCCATCCTCTGGCGCCGGGCGGGCCGATGGGATCGCGCGTGCTGGAGGGCATTGCGCGGGAGAAGGCGCTGCTGGAAGCGCTGCGCGAAACGGCGGACCTGACCATTGATACATCCGACCTGCCGCTGGCTGATTTGCGCCGCATGATTGAAGGGCGCTTTGCCCCGGATGCGGCGGCGGGGCTGGCGGTTTCCGTGCTTTCCTTCGCCTATCCCAAGGGCCTGCCGCGCGAGGCGGATTTGGTTTTCGATGTCCGATTCTTGCGCAACCCGCATTACGATCCAGTGCTGCGCCCCATGACGGGGCAGGCTGCGCCGGTTGCGGCCTTCATTGAAGCCGATCCGGATTTTTCGGGCTTTTGGCATAGGTTACGGGATTTTCTTGAGCTTTTGCTGCCGCGTTACGCCGCCGAGGGCAAGAAATATTTCACGGTTGCGATAGGCTGCACCGGGGGTAAGCATCGTTCGGTCCTTGTCGCGGAACGCTTGGCGGGGCATCTTCGCGAAGCCGGGTGGCGGGTTGATCTTGCTCACCGGGAATTGAAAAATGCTGGCGGACAGGTTAGCCCCGCTGGCTCTATTGCCGCTTCGGGCCAGGAGGCCCTTTCGCAAGCATCATGATTGGTCTCGTTTTGGTTTCGCATGGCAGGCTGGCCGAGGAATTGCGGCTGGCGCTGGAACATATTGTCGGGCCGCAGCAAGCGGTCGCGACCGTCTGCATCGGGCCCGATGATGATATGGATTTGCGTCGGCGTGATATTCGCGATTCCATCGCGCAGGTGGATCAGGGCGATGGCGTTGTGGTGCTGACCGATATGTATGGCGGCACGCCTTCAAACCTTGCCATGCAGATGGTGGAAAAGGGCAAGCCGATTGAAGTGCTGGCTGGCGTCAATCTGCCCTTGCTGGTGAAGCTTGCGAAAATTCGCGGCAGTGAACCGCTGCATGAAGCGCTGGATCACGCCAAGGCCGCTGGGCGCAAATATATCGCACTCGCGCGCGATGTGGCGGGTGCCAAGCCCAATGGCGGCGCCACGGAATGACGGAAGCCGCCCCCGCCCCTTCTTCTGGCGGCATGGTACTGCGCCGCAGCGTTGTTATTCCGAATAGCCGTGGTCTGCATGCCCGCGCTGCCGCAAAGCTGGTGGCGCTGGCGGAACGCTATTCCGCTTGCGTGAATGTGCTGCGTGATGGGCAAAGCGTGCCGGCCGTTTCCATCATGGGGCTGATGATGCTGGGTGCTGGGCGTGGCGCCGAAATTGTGATCGAAGCCGAAGGCTGGGACGCCAAGGAAGCGCTGGACGCAGTGGCTGCCCTGGTGGAAGCAGGCTTCCATGAAGAGTGAAACGCCCGCCCGCCCGCGTGGAGCCAAAACGCCCAAGCGGCGGGAAACCCAGCTGCGTGGCATTGCGGTTTCGCCCGGCATTGCGATTGGCGCGGCCTTCGATACCAGCGAAGCGCCGGCAGAAGCGCCGCGCCGGCGCATCACGACTGAGGCGATTGAAGCCGAGCGCGTGCGCCTGGCCGATGCGGTGGCGTTTTCACGCAAGCAAGTCACCAAGCTGAAAACACGCATAGGCATTTTGCCGGAAGAAGCGCAGGAAGAAATCGCGCCGCTTTTGGATGCGCATTTGTTGATGCTGGGTAATTCGCGGCTGATCCGTGGTGCACGCAAGCGTATCGAGGCTGAATTGCTGGCCGCCGAAACTGCCATTACCGATGAAGCGGCGGCGATTTCGGATGCCATTCTGGCGACCAAGGATGATGACCGCGCTGGGCTTTCGCGCCGCGCGACAGAAGTGCGCGATATTGCGCGGCGCGTGACGCGCAACCTGACCGCGACGCCCTTTCGCAGCCTGAAAAACTTGCCTGAAGGCTGCATCCTGATCGCTGAGGAATTGACGCCTTCGGATGCTGCGCTGTTGGACCCGGCGCGCATTGCAGGTGTTGCGACGGATGAAGGTGGTGCGGATGGCCATACCGCCATCATGCTGCGTGCGCTTGGCATTCCATCTGTTCTTGGTGTGCCCGGCCTGACCGAAACCGTGCGACGCGATGACCCGGTGGTGTTGGATGGCGCGGCGGGCAGCATCGCCATTCATCCGGAAGCCGCGACACTTACTGCGGCGCGGGGGAAATTGGCGGCTTATGCGCGGGAACGCGCGCGGCTTGGGCGTTTGCGCCGCCTGCCAGCCATCACCACCGATGGCGAAGAAGTGGAATTGCAGGCCAATCTGGAAATCCCGCAGGAATTACCGCTGATCGCGCAAGCCGGCGCGCAAGGCATTGGGCTGCTCCGCACCGAATTCCTGTTCATGAATCGTGAGGATTTGCCGGATGAGGAGGCGCAATGCGTGGCCTATCGGCAAATCCTGGAAGCCATGGGTCACGATCCGGTGACCATTCGCGTGCTGGATTGGGGTGGGGAGAAGGATATCGCTGCGCTGGCTGAAGGGGTCGCGCCGGTTCATGCCGGCGCCAATCCGGCGCTTGGGCTGCGTGGTATCAGGCTATTGCTGCATCGGCCCGAATTGCTGGAAGTGCAATTCGCCGCGATTCTGCGCGTGGCGGCGGAAGTGCCGGATGGGCAAATCAGGCTATTGCTGCCCATGGTGACCATTCCGGAAGAAATGAAGCAGGCGCGGGACATTTTTGACCGTGTGGCCCGCAGATTGCGGCGGCGTGGGGATAAGCTACCAGAAAAATTGCCGCTGCTTGGTGCCATGATTGAAACGCCAGGTGCGGCGCTGGCCGCGGATGCGATTGCGCTGGAAGCGGATTTCTTTTCGATCGGCAGCAATGATCTGGCGATGTATACGCTCGCCGTTGATCGCGGAGATGCGGAAGTGGCGCATCTTTATGATCCGCTGCACCCTGCCGTGCTGCGCCTGATGCAATTCGCGACTGAAGCGGCGCTACGGCTGCGCATGCCGGTTTCGATATGCGGTGAAATGGCGGGCAATCCGCAGCTTATTCCTTTATTGCTTGGGCTTGGCATTCGCAGTTTTTCCATGAATGCATCGGCGATTCCGCGCGTGAAGCAGGCAGTGCGCGGGCTGGATATCGGCGATTGCGCGCGCTTCGCCCGCCGCGTGATGGAACAAAGCGACCCAGCGCGTATCCGCGAATTGGTGGCAGGGTTTGCGGCGGGGGCGGGCGAGAAGGCGTGAAGCGCGCGCTGGCCTATGGGTGGTCGTCGTAAATCAGGACGGGATTGATGGTTTCGGATGGGCGCGGCCCCCCGCGGACGGGCGGCACAGCCACTTCCGGGCCGCGCACAATGAAGGAATTCAGAAGCTGATCGAGCCCGCCGCGGATCCTGCGCCAATGGGCCAATTGGCGGCGTTCCAATGATGTCCGCACGACCAGGCCGCGAAAGACGCGATACCATTGGCAACTGATCGGCTGAAAGGGCGCTTCGGTTGGTTGCTGATCGAAACGCGGGCTGACATTACATTCAAAGAATTCGGGCCATTCCTCGCTAGTTTCAGGATTGCGGCCCAATTCAACTGGTTTGAAAATATCGCTAGGCAATGGACGGGTTTCCGCTGGGCTGCCGCGCGCTGGGAAATAGAGCAGCCCATCGGGGGGCGGCGGGCCATTGGGGCCATCCAGGCGGGTGCTGGCCTCCTGCGTTTGCACGATGCCAAGGGTGTGGCGGTTTTGCAGGAGGCCGCTGACGGTCTCGGCTGCGCTTGAATTCCAGGCGACACTCACGCGCACGCGCATGGCCTCTCGCCAATAGCGTTCCGGCGGCAGGCCAATGAGGCGAATCGGCGAAAGGTCATCAACGCGCAGGCCCAGATCGAAGGACCCATCACCATCGCGGATATGCAAATGCGCGCGCGGGATGCGAAAGACGATGCCGCGCACCTCTGTTTCCATCGCCACCACGCGGCGATCCTGCGCCAGCGCTGATTGGAACGGCCAGAGCATCGCAAGCAGCAGCAGCACCAAGCTTCCCATGACCGGCATGGATTTGGCTGTGGCCCCAGCGAAAACCCGCATCATGCCACCCCTGCCAGAATGGCGCGCAGCGCCAGCATCGCCGCCAGCCCCACCAATAACGCCGGAAGCAAATTGCGCCCGAAGGCCAGGCACACCGCAACACCAACCCCAAGCCCGCCAAGCCGCGCTGCAAGCGGCACATCTGCCAAGGCGCCGGATGGTGCGATGATTGCCAGCATGACAAAGGCCGAAAGCGTTGCCTGCGCGATCGCCGTCGCCCAGGCAATCACCGGATGATCGGCGCCAAGGCCCCCCGCCAGCCACACGCCGGCACTGCGCAGCAATAGGCAGGCGATGGCCGTCAGGGCGAGTGCGATATCAGCGTTTTCCACGCGCGCGCCCCCAGAAAAACGCGATGGTGCCGCCAATAATCCCCGCCGCCAAAAGCCCCGCCGAGGATGGCAAAATAAATGTCAGCCCCGCCGCCGCACTGCCGCAGATGATCGCACGGCGCGGCGCGGGCTTGTCCACATCCGCAGCCAGCAGCAGCGCGTAATAGAGCGGATTGACGAATAACAAGGCCGCGCGCGCGTGATCATCCAACATGCCCGCGACATAAAACCCAGCAAGGGCCGCAAGCCCCGCCACCACCCAGCTTGTCAGCCCGAAGCCGAGAAACCAGGCAAGCCGCGCTTGTGCCGCGATTTCAGGAAAGGCGCGCATCGCCGCCGCCCAGGGTGTAACCGCGATGAAAGGAATGGCGGGGATCAGGCGCTTGCGCTCTGCCGTGCCGAATAGCGGGGTGATGGCAATAGCCATGGGCAGAAAACGCGCATTCACGGCAATGGCGCCCATCACCGCGGGTGCAAGGCCGCCGGCAAAGCCTGTGCTGGCGGCTTGCACCAACACAAGCTGGCCAGGCATGCCGTAAATCGCCCAGCAGGCAATCAGCGCCCAGCCAGGCGGCAGCCCGGCTTCGCGCACCGCCGCCCCGAAGGCGAGAAAGGTTGCCGCCATGGCAATACCTGCCGCGCCAATGGCATCCCGCGCGCCAAAAAGCGCCGCGCCCCGCGGGGACGAGACGGCATTCATAGGTGCGCCGTGCTGAGCAATGAAAAACCCTTCATGCGCAAAGCCTGCGTGAGGCGAAGGTGCAAGGCAAGCGGCTTCAGATTTTCACCTCGCCAGCGCCAATCAGCGCTGCTAGGCGCGCCGCGATAGCGGTCTGCTGATTGGCATCCAAGCCCAGCGCGCGATGAATCCCGGCGGCGAGTTCCGCTTCCGTGGTGGCGGGGCGGAGTGCCAAAAGTTTTTGCGCAGCAGCGGCGATTTCGCGCGGCGATACCGATGCCGCGCGGCGGAGATGCGGGCTGGCGTTGCGGCGATCCCGCGCAACAATCGTGCTGCCTTCCGCCAGTAGAAATCCCTGTTCTTCCTTCACGCCATGCAATTGCCGCGCGAGTTGCAATGCCTGACGCAAAGCATCGCGCGCCGGGGCAGGCAGTGCTTCCAGCCCCCATAACAGCCGGATGCGTTCACTAAGGCTTTCGGTGATGATGGGCGCTTCAACGGCGATGATCTCCGCAAGCAGCCCCGCCAAGGTGGCGAAAGGCACCTCGGTGATGGCCGTTTGCTTCGGCACTTCCGGCGCGGCTTCGCGGTAGGGTTCCGCAAGCCCGGTTTCTGGTGCGGGCGCTGCTGCTTCCGGCGTGGTGGCCGGCGCGGCGCCGAGCAAGGAGGCGATACGCGCAGCCTCGGCTTCCGGCCTGCCATACCAGGAAAGCGACCAGGCGCGCGCCAGCTTCCAGCCCATCGCTTCCAAGGCGCTGGCGCGGCCCCTTTCGCGGTCTCGCGCACTACGCAGCGCCGCCCAATCGCCAGCATCCGCTTCAATGCCCAGCACGTAATTCCCGGAATCGCGCGCCGCGACATCCAGGAACAGCCCCGCCATGCCAACGCGTGGCACGGCTTCCTTGCCGGCTGCTTCAATGGCTTTGCCGATGGCGCCTGCGAGTGCCGCGGCCTGCGCCTTGGCTGCCGTGGCGCGCGGAGCCTCACCAGCGGCGGCGAAGGCAAGGAAGGATTTGAGTGTCGCAACACCGCGTCCCGAAGCGCGCGCCAGATCAATGTCATCCGCGCCGATGGAAGAAAATACGATACAGCGCTTCTTGGCGCGCGTGATCAGCACATTCAGCCGGCGTTCGCCTCCATCAGCGGAGAGCGGGCCGAAGCGCATGGCAAGCTTGCCATCCGCGCCACGCCCATAGCCCACCGAAATCATGATGGAATCACGTTCATCGCCTTGAACGTTTTCCAGGTTCTTCACAAAAAACGGTTCATCAGGATGGGCGCTGAAAAACGCTTCAGTATCTGGGTTTTCGCGCCGCGCTGCTTCAATGGCGTTCAGAATGGCGTCACGCTGGCGGATGGAAAACGCCGCGACACCCAGCGTATCGCCGGGCGTTTCCCGCGCATGGGTAATGACAGCTTCAGCCACTGCGCGCGCTTCTTCCACATTGGTGCCGGTGCCGCCCGTATCAAACCGCCCTTCAACGCGTCGCAGGGAAAGGCCCAATTGTGCCGAACGTGCACGCGGTGATGGCAGCACAAATAATCGGCTGTCGTAGAATTCCGCGTTGGATGTGGCGATCAGGCTTTCATGCCGGCTGCGATAATGCCAACGCAGCATGGCCGAAGGTAGGCCGCGCGCATTGCAGAGGCCAAGAATGCTTTCCACATCACGCGCCGCGACGACATCGCCGCTATTTTCAGTGGTTTCTTCGCCTTCCTCGCCGGTCATGCGCTGGAAGAAGCGCGTGGGGGGCATTTGCTTGTCATCACCCACCACCACCACTTGCCGGCAGCGCGCAATGGCACCCAAGGCATCTACCGGTTCCACCTGGCTCGCTTCATCAATCACCAGCAAATCAAAGGAAAGCCCGGGCTTCAACCCATGCGGCGGCGCCAGGAATTGCGCGACCGAAAGCGGGCTCATCATGAAAATCGGCTTGGCCTTTTGCACAGCCTGGGAAGCACGCAGCAGCAATTCGCGCACCGGCAAATGACCGCGCTTCTTTTCCATCTCACCGCGCAGTACCGCCATGCCGGGCGCGCCATCACGCACTTCCTTCACGCGCACCGCATGGGCGTAGGCGGCTTCGGCACGCGTGAGCGTGATGCGCGCGCGATCGGCTTCGCGGAAATCGGCCACCAGCCGATCCGCCGCCGCGCCGTCAAAAGCGGCGAGTTCCGGATGCTGCGCCATCGCGGCCCGCAGCAGGCTTTCATGCAGCGCGAAGGCAAACATATCCGCTACCGTTTCGGGGGCGATGCGCCCATCCGTCAGGCGTTCCAGCAAGGGTTCGAGACCGGGGGCCGAGGCCGCGGCGCGGCGCCAGCCAAGCCAGGCATCCAGCGCTTCCGGCGCCGCCGCCCAATCACCCAAGCGTGCGGCCAGCGCGGTGAAGGAAGGCTCAGGCACACGGAAGGCGGTGCGCGCATCAAAGCCTGTTGCCTGCTGCACTTCCTGCCAGGCATCAAGTGCCGCTTGCAGCGGGGCGGGCTCGGCAGGCTTGGTGCCTTCGGCCAAGGCAGCCAACGCCGCCGTGCCATGCGTCTTGCGCCAATTGAGCAGGGCGAGCAGCGGCGCGGGATCGCTCGCCTCACCCTGCCAAAGACTACCAAAGGCTGCGCGACCCAAAGCATCGCCTTGGCGCAGCGCCTCACGCGCGGTCTGCCCGGCCAGCGCGGCATCAAGCGCCGGCAAGGGATTTTCCGCATCACGCGCAATGCGCGCCGCAAGCGTTTTGGCATCACGCCGCGCCCCGGAAAGAAAACCGAAAACACCACCGGCTTCCGCAAGCGTCGCACGCGCTTCGGCAATGCCCGTGACGTCTAAGGCGCCCGGCAAAAGCTGCGGATCAGCCTTGGCTTTTTGGAAAGCACCCAGCGCTTGCACCAATGCTTCCAGCGGCGCCAGATCGCCGGCCCAGGCTTCGTGCTTCAGCGCTGCCGCATCATGCGCCGGCGCCGCAAGCAAGGCCGGGCGCAAGGCAAGCGCGTCCTCCGCCGCCTTCGGCCCAGCCTCCGCGCCAAGCGCCGCCCCTGCCGCGGCAAAGGCGCGAATCCAAGCGGGCAATTTCGCCATCAGCCTATCCGCATCGGCGGGGCCGATATCGGCCATCACGCCGCGCCAGGGGCTTTGCGCGCCACCCGAAGTTGCGTACTCCGCTAAAAGCTTCACCGCATCACGCCGCGCCTCAATGCCCGCTGCATCCCATCCCGCCGCATCCAGGGAGAAATCCGGCGCCGCCACGCTGCGCTGCCGCAACGCCACAAGCGCACCAATCACCTGATGCAACGCCAGGCCGGATGCACCAACTTCCGCGCGCATCGCCGCCGCATGGCGATTGATCCGCCCGCGCAAAGACCCCAAGCGACGCACCACCGCATCACGATCCGGCTTGGGCGGCATGGGCAGCGCAAGTGTGGCGCGCAATTCATCCAATACCGCGCGCTTGGATTGCTTTTCCGAATGCAATTCCATGCAGGCCGCACCAAGACCAATGCTTTCCAGCCGGCGCTTCACGACCTCAAGTGCCGCGAGTTTTTCGGCCACAAACAAGACGCTCCGCCCATCCAGCACGGCCTGGGCGATGATATTGCTGATCGTCTGGCTTTTGCCGGTGCCGGGCGGGCCTTGGATCACCACATGCCCGCCGCGCCGCACAGCCTCCGCTGCCAAAGCCTGGCTGCCATCCACATCCATCACATGGTCAAGCCGCTCCACCGGGATTTCCACATCCACATCGGCGTCATCAGCAAAAACCGGCGGGATGGAAAGTGCTTCGCCGCCCACCAGCGCACGCACCATGGGGTGATCGGCGAGGCCTGGATTTTCCTCAGGGCCAAGGTCACGCCACATGAGGAATTTGGCGAAAGAAAAAAGCCCAATCGCCAGCGCATCCGCATCCACGCGCCAATGCTCACGCTCCGTCACCAGCGCCGCGATGCTTTCTGCCCAGCCGGTTGGGGAATAGGTGTCGGCATCGAAATCCGACAACGCAGTCTTGAAATTCACCTTGAGCATTTCGCGGAGCGAAAGGTTCTCCGCGATATCGCCAACCGCGCCGCGCAGCTTGAAATTCTGTGAAACGCCCTCGCGTTCCAAAGCCACGGGCAGCAGCGCCAACGGCGCGCGTCGTTCGGTCTCGGGCGTGGCGGGGTCGCGCCAGATCAGCGCGCCGAGTGCCAAATAAAGTGTGGGCACGCCGGTTTCTTCGCGCGCCGTACGCGCATCCTGCATGATATCGCGCAACCGGCGCGTGAGATCCGTGGGGGGAAGCTGTA
>JBEDHL010000110.1:0-12666 GCA_041174145.1 Pseudomonadota bacterium | reverse complement strand
GCTATGGCCGGCGGCCTTGCCCGCCGCCCAACGCGCCCGCGCAGCGGCGACAGCAGCTTCATCCGCGCCATCAAACAAATCCAGCACGCGATCATAATCGCCGATGCGCGCGCTTTCCGCGCCATCCACCAGCACCAGGAAACGCGCGCCATTGGCGGGCGGGATGTCCTGATCCCCAATCAGCAAGGGCTGCGCGGCATCATGCTCGCCGCCCGCCAGGCCATGCGGCAGCCAGGGCGGATCGGCCGGCAGCCAAA
The DNA here is from genome assembly GCA_041174145.1 of Pseudomonadota bacterium. Classification (GTDB taxonomy): domain Bacteria; phylum Pseudomonadota; class Alphaproteobacteria; order Acetobacterales; family Acetobacteraceae; genus Neoroseomonas. The sequence continues at coordinate 12,409 of JBEDHL010000110.1, read as the reverse complement.
GCGCCGCATCCAAGGCGCGGGCGCGTTCCGCATCACCGCACAGGATCAAGGCGCGGCCATTGGCATCCAATACGCGGCTGAGCAGCTTCGGCAGGGCTTCCTGCAATTTACTGCGCGTGAGGTGATAAAAGCCGATCTCCGTCACGCGTCACCTTCAAAACGCATGGCCACCAGATGATCCAGCAAGCGCACGCCAAAGCCACTTGGCCCTTTGGGTCCAAGCGGTGCCGCAGCTTCGCGCGTTTCAACCCCGGCAATATCCAAATGCGCCCAGGCGCCGCTGCCCGCAAATTCGCGGAGGAAGGCCGCAGCATGGCAGGCATCGGACAGGAAGCGCCCGCCCCAGGCGCCGCTGCCCGCTGGCGCGCATTGGCGCAGATCAGCAATATCGCTTTTCAGAACTTCCCTGTGCTCATCATCAATCGGCATGGGCCAAAGCGGTTCGGCCACAGCCTCTCCTGCCGCCATCAGCGCTGCCGATAACGCCTCATCATTGCCGAAAACCCCGGCGCGATGATGACCAAGCGCGGTGGTGATGCTGCCGGTCAGTGTCGCCAGATCGATCATGGCGCGCGGTTTGAAACGTGTGGCGGTATAGGCCAGCGCATCGGCCAGGATCAGCCGGCCTTCCGCATCCGTATCCAACACCTCAATCGTCTTGCCGCTGTAACTCCGCAGAATATCGCCAGGGCGATAGGAAGCCGCGCCAATGGCATTTTCCGCGAGCGCCAATACCGCCACCGCCGGCGCGGGGGATTGCCTGAGTGCCAGTGCCAGCATCGCGCCGGCGGCGGCGGCAGCGCCCGCCATATCCGCGCGCATATCTTCCATGCCGGCAGCGGGCTTGATGGAAATGCCGCCAGTGTCGAAGCAAATGCCCTTGCCGACAAAAGCAACAGGCGCCGCTTTCACCTTGCCCGGCCAGCGCAGCACCACAAGGCGCGGGCCATGCTCCGCACCGCCGCCCACCGCGCAAAGCGCGCCCATGCCAAGCGCGGCAAGGCGCTTGCCTTCAAATACCTCGACCTTCAGGCCGAATTCTTTCAGCGCGCGCAGCCTTTCCGCGAAGCTGGCCGGGTTCAGCCGATTGCCCGGTTCCGCCACCAGATCGCGCGCGAAAAGCACGCCACGCAGCATGGCTTCCGCGCGCTTCCAAGCGGGTTCGACTTTGGTGGGGGCGGCCACGGCCAGCGTCACCCGCGCGGGCGGTGAATCCTTATCCTTGCTGGCATCGCGCAGGACATTAAAGCGCCACGCATTCAGCAGCGCGCCCGCCGCGAAACCCGCCGCCTGTTCTGGTGTGGCGCTATCCGCCAGCAATACCGCATGGGCGCGGCCTACAGCGGCGGCCATGCCGGCCCCACCCCCCGCTTCCCAATCCTGGATCGCTTTGCCCGCGCCGATGCCGGCCAGGATGGTGAAGCCATGCCGCCCGGGCAGGCACAGCGCCTCACCGGCCTTACCGGCAAAGCGCGCCGCTTTCGCCGCTGCCGCAAGCGCGGGATCATCCGGCGCATTGCCTTCAACCAGCGGCAGGATCAGCGCGCTTTCGGCGCCGCGCGCCTTGTGGCGGCGCAGCGCATCAGTGCTTCGTTGCAGGATCAATTTCACCATGGGCGCAAAAGCGGCGTGGCTTCAGCCTTCGTAATGATCCGCCACCATGCGATCCAGCATGCGCACGCCATAAGCGGTCGCCCCCTTCGGCACGGTTGGCGCATCCTTGGAAGACCAGGCGGTGCCGGCAATATCCAAATGCGCCCAGGGCTTGCCATTGACAAAGCGCTGGATGAATTGCGCTGCAGTGATGGAACCGCCCGGCCGCCCGCCGACATTCTTCATGTCCGCAATATCGGACTTGATCTGTTTGTCATAGGCATCACCGAGTGGCATGCGCCACGCCTTTTCACCGACCGCACTACCCGCTTCTTTCACATGGGTCGCGAGTGTGTCGTCATTGCTGAAAAGCCCGGCGCGTTCATGACCAAGCGCGATGATGATGGCACCTGTGAGTGTCGCCAGATCCACCATGAAGCGCGGATCATATTTTTCCTGGCAATACCACATCACATCAGCCAGCACTAAACGGCCTTCCGCATCGGTATTGATCACTTCCACCGTCTGACCGGAATAGGATTTCACGACATCGCCCGGGCGCTGCGCGGTGGCGGATGGCATGTTTTCAACAAGCCCCACCATGCCAATCACATCCGCCTTCGCCTTGCGCCCGGCAAGGGCTGCCATCAGCCCGATCACCGTGCCGGCGCCGGCCATATCCCATTTCATGTCTTCCATGCCGCCCGCCGGCTTGATGGAAATGCCACCGGTATCGAAGGTGACACCCTTGCCGATGAACGCAACCGGCTTTTGCTTCTTACCTTTGGGCGCGCCCATCCATTTCATGGTCACCATGCGCGGTTCCTGCGCGCTGCCCTGCGCCACGCCCAATAGCGCACCGAAGCCCAGCCGCTTCATTTCACGCGGGCCCATGATTTCTACTTCCACGCCAAGTTTTTCCAGCGCCTTGCAGCGTTCCGCCATTTCAGCGGGCGTCAGCACATTGGGCGGTTCAGAAACCAGATCACGCGTCAGAAAAACACCATCGGCCACGGCTTGCATCGGCGCGAAGGCGGCTTTTGCTTTGGCCGCTTCTGCGCTGGCAAGGCCAACGCGTTCCAGCTTTGGCTTATCGTCTTCCTTTTCCGTGGTGCGATAGCGATCGAAGCGATAGCTCCGCAGGCGCAAGCCCATGGCGCAACTTGCTGCCAGGGCGGGGGTCAAGCCATCCGCTGCAATGATTGCTTCGCGTTCCTGCTGCACCGCCACCAGGGCGGCGCCGCCGGCATTCTCCGCCCCCTGCGTATCCAGCGCATCGGCCTTGCCGAGCCCAATGGCGACGATTTTCTGCAGCCCTGCGCCTGGCGCCCAAAGCGTGCAGGATTGGCCTTTGGCGCCCTTGAACTTCGCCGCTTCCAGGCCGCGCGAAACGGCACCACCGGTCGCTTCTTCAGCCGCCTTGGCCAGGCCGGCCAGCGCCGCACCTTCCGCCAGCAGCAAAACCAGGGCGCCGCTGCGCGGCAAAGCAGGCTTGACGAAGGTGATATCGGGCATGGGGGCTCCTGGGGCGAAACAATCTGAAAGCACCTTAACAGACGCATCGCCACCAAAACAGGGCTTGCAGCGCGGCGCCGCTACGGCCAAAGCAGCGGCCATGGATGATGATGCGCTGCTGGCCTTGGCCAGTGATCTCGTGGCCAAGGCGGCTTCCGCCATTATGGCGATCAAGGCTGCCGGCTTCGCGGTGGAACGAAAATCGGACCATTCCCCAGTGACCGAGGCTGACCGGATCGCCGAAGCGCTGATTGTGGAAGGGCTGCGCGCCGCGACCCCCGATATTCCGGTGATTGCCGAAGAAGAAGTCGCCGCCGGCAGCGCGCCCGCCCATGCCGAGCGTTTTTGGCTGGTGGACCCGCTGGATGGCACGCGGGAATTTGCCGCCGGGCGCGATAATTTCGCGGTGAATATCGGCCTGGTGGTGGCAGGCCGCGCCATGCTGGGCGCCGTGGCGCTGCCCGCTTCCGGCGAGATCTTTTGGGGCCGCATTGGTGGCGGCGCCTTCAAGCGCGATGCTGGCGGCACGCGCCCCATCCGCGCCCGCACGCCACCGGCCGAAGGGGTTACCGTGATGGGCAGCCATCACTACGCCGACGACCCGCGCATGGGCCGCTTTTTGGAAGGGCGCCATGTCGCGCGGGTGGTGAATATCGGCTCGGCCGAGAAATTTTGCCGCCTGGCGGAAGGCAGCGCCGATCTCTACCCCCGCTTTGGCCGCACCATGGAATGGGATACCGCAGCACCCCAGGCCGTAGTGGAAGCCGCTGGCGGGCGCGTGCTGGTGCTGGAAGGCCGCGCGCCCTTGCGCTACGCCAAGCCGGGCTTTGAAAACCCTGGCTTTGTCTGTGAAGGCCTGCCGGGATGACCCTCCGGCTCGGGGAAGACCAGGTTGCGGAAGCCGCGCGGTTGCTCCGCGCGGGCGAACTCGTCGCCTTCCCGACCGAGACGGTCTATGGCCTGGGTGCGGATGCGCGGAATGGCCGGGCCGTGGCGGCGGTGTTTGAAGCCAAGGGCCGCCCGCATTTCAACCCGCTGATCTGCCATTTTCCTGATGCCGAAGCGGCCTTTGCCGAGGTTTTGGCCGATGACCGCGCCCGCGCCTTGGCCGCCGCTTTCTGGCCTGGGCCTTTGACTTTGGTGCTGCCGCGCCGCGCCGAATGTCGGATTGATCTGCTGGCGGGCGCCGGGCTGGATACGCTCGCGGTGCGCGTGCCGGCGCATCCCCTTGCTTTGGAATTGCTCCGCGCCGCTGCCATTCCGGTTGCCGGGCCTTCGGCTAATCGCTCCGGCGCCGTCAGCCCCACCACGGCTGATCATGTGCTGGAGGGATTATCAGGCCGCATCGCCGCCGTTTTGGATGGTGGGGCTTGCGATGTTGGTGTGGAAAGCACCGTGCTCGATCTCGCCATGGGGGGTGCCGCGCTGCTCCGCCCCGGAGGCGTGCCGGTGGAAGCGATTGAGGCGGTGATCGGCCCGGTTTCCCGCCCTTTGCCCATCAGCGCCGCCGAGAAAACCCGCACGCTCCGCAGTCCTGGGATGATGCTGTCCCATTACGCGCCATCGCTCCCGGTGCGGCTGGGTGCGGTGGATGTGGCAGCGAATGAGGCGCTTTTGGCCTTTGGCCCCGCTTTGCGCGGCGCGGGGCTGGTCTGGCAGCTTTCCGAAACTGGTGATCTTCGCGAAGCCGCCGCGCGGCTTTTCGCCGGGCTGCGCTGGCTGGATGCTGAGGGCGCGAAGCTTGGCCTGACCCGGATAGCCGCCATGCCGATCCCGGAAGCGGGGCTTGGTGCCGCGATCAATGACCGGCTGGCGCGGGCTGCTGCCCCCCGTGGCTGATGCTTCCCACGAGAATTTTCCCGTAAACCACTTATCCACCTCAAAAAACATTTGACTGTGATTTTAGAACCAAACTAGAACATCCCTTGAGTTGCCGGTTTGTTCGCGCCGATTCGCGGCCGATACCGGGGCAGGAGGGTTGGATGCTCACGCGCAAGCAGCATGAATTGCTGATGTTCATCGATAAACACCTGCGTGATACCGGGTTTTCCCCTTCCTTTGAGGAAATGAAGGAAGCGCTCAATCTACGCTCCAAATCCGGCATCCATCGCCTGATCACGGCCTTGGAAGAACGCGGCTTTCTGCGCCGCCGCGCCCATCGCGCCCGCGCCTTGGAAGTGATGCGCCTGCCTGAGGCCACGACCCCCAAGACAAAAGAAGTGGCGCCCAAGCCCGAAGCGCCAAGCTTCGCGCCCAATGTCATTCGCGGCAATTTCGCCAATAACCTGCCCGCCAGCGCCGCGCGCGTTGCCGCCGAAGCCGCCGCCGTACACCTGCCGCTTTATGGCCGCATCGCCGCCGGCCTGCCGATTGAAGCGCTGCGCGATAATGGGGCGAGTGTGGAAGTGCCACTCGCGCTTCTTGGCAATGGCGAACATTACGCCCTGGAAGTTGCCGGTGATTCCATGGAGGAAGCCGGCATTATGGATGGCGATACCGTGATCATCCGCCGCACCGATACGGCTGATAACGGCACCATCGTGGTTGCCCTGGTGGATGAAAACGAAGTCACGCTGAAGCGGCTTCGCCGGCGCGGCAATTCCATCGCATTGGAACCCGCCAATGCGCGGCATGAAACCCGCATCTTCGGCCCGGATCGCGTGCGCGTGCAGGGCAAGCTGGTCGGCTTGCTTCGCCGCTATTGAAAAAGCGCGGGGCGGTGCAGGCCCCGCGCCAGTTTGTTGTTAGTCGATCTTGACCACGAGCTTGCCGAAATTCTCACCCTTCAGTAGGCCAATGAAGGCCTTGGGCGCATTGGCCAGGCCCTGCACCACATCTTCGCGCCAGCGCAGCTTGCCTTCCTTCATCCAGCCGAGCATCTCCGCGCGGAATTGCGGATAGCGCGGCCAGCCCGTGTCACTCACGATAAAGCCCTGGATGCGCAGGCGCTTGCGCACGATGGGCCCCAGATTGGGGCCGGGCGGGGCGCCCGCGGCGTCCGCACCGGGTGCTTCATTGTACTGCGCGACCATGCCGCACATCACCATGCGCCCGAAATCCTTGAAGCGCGGGAAAACCGCTGCCTGCACGGCGCCGCCCACATTCTCCCAATAGACATCAATGCCTTCCGGCACGGTTGCATCCAATTGAGCATTCAGATCGCCGCGATGATCCAGGCAGGCATCAAAGCCCAATTCCTTCACCACGAAGTCGCATTTCTTGGCGCCACCCGCGATGCCAACCACCTTGCAGCCACGGATTTTCGCTATCTGCCCGGCCACCTGGCCAACGGCGCCAGAGGCTGCGCTGATCACCACCGTCTCCCCCGCCTTTGGCTGGCCGATATCGGCAAGCCCCGTCCAGGCGGTCAGCCCCGGCATGCCGAGTACGCCAAGACTGGTGGAGATCGGCGGATCGGCTTCCGGCACTTTGAACAGGCGTTCCGGACCCACCACGGAAAAACGCTGCCAGCCATAGCCGCCAAGCACCGTCTCCCCCGCTTTGAAATCCGGATGGCGGGAGGCCACCACCACGCCGGCGGTCTGGCCTTCCATCACCGCGCCAAGCGCCACCGGCTTGGCGTAGCTTTTCACATCCGCCATGCGTCCGCGCATATAGGGGTCGAGCGAGAGATATTGCGCGCGCACCAGAATCTGGCCTTCGCCGGGCTCCGGGATGGGGGTTTCGACGATATCGAAATCCTCAGGCACCGGGGCGCCAACGGGGCGGCGCTTCAATAGGATTTGCAGGTTGGTTTCAGGCATAGGGGATGCTCCTTCTGAAAAGGCTTCTGCCACGGCTGGCGGCCAAGCGAAAATAGGACGCTGACAAGCGGCGCCTTCTGAAGCAGTCTCCGCGCCCTTACAGACCGGAGATTCGCCATGGCCCTGCCCGAAACCGAAACCCTGCAACTGGAAAGCCCTGAGCCCCACATCCAGATCGTGCGGCTCAATCGCCCGGAAGTCTCCAACGCCTTCAACACGCAAATGGGGCGTGATTTGCACACGGTTTGGTCCGCGCTGATCGCCGAGCCCGGCGATATCCGCTGCGTCATTCTGACCGCGACCGGCGGGCGCGCCTTTTGCGCGGGCGGCGACCTCAAGGAACGCAAGGGCATGACGGATGCCGCCTGGCGCCATCAGCATGAGATTTTTGAGCGTGCCTTCTGGACCATGCTGGATTGCCAAATCCCGATCATCGCCGCGGTGAATGGCCATGCCTATGCAGGCGGCTTGGAATTGGTGCTGGCGTCAGACTTTGCCTATGGCGTGACCGGCACGCGCTTTGCGCTCACGGAAGTGACCATCGGCATCATGCCCGGCGCCGGCGGCACGCAGACCCTGCCGCGCATTGTTGGCGAACGGCGCGCGAAAGAAATCATCCTGACCGGCAAGCCCTTCACGGCGGAACAGGCGCTTGAATGGGGCATTCTGAACCGCGTCTGCGCGCCGGAGGAGGTGTTGCCCGCAGCGTTAGAGACCGCACGCGTGATCGCCGGCAATGCGCCGCTTTCCATCCGGCAAGCCAAGCGTTCCATGCATTTCGGCCTGCAGATGGATTTAAGAAGCGCGCTGCGTTTCGAAGTGGAATGCTACAACCAATTGGTCGGCACCGAAGACCGTCAGGAAGGGATCCTGTCCTTCAACGAAAAGCGCAAGCCGGTGTTCAAGGGGCGCTAGCGCCTGATCCGCGTAGGTCGAATGACCGAAGCGGAGAATCAGCCGCTCGAAAATGAACAAGGCCCGCACCAGTTTCCCGGTGCGGGCCTTTCAAACTTGGCTCACTCACCAAGCGTCGTCGAAATCCAATTCTTCAGCGCGCCCTTGGGCAGCGCGCCCACCTTGGTATCAAGTGGCTTGCCATCCTTGAACAGGATCATGGTGGGAATGCCGCGCACCGCATATTCATTCGGCGTCATCGGATTCTCATCAATATTCACCTTGGCGATGGTGAGCTTGCCGGCATATTCCGCCGCAATCTCATCCAGGATCGGCCCCACCATGCGGCAGGGGCCGCACCATTCGGCCCAGAAATCCACCAGCACCGGGCCGCTTGAATCGAGCACATCATTCTTGAAGCTCTCATCCGATACGGCCTTGGTCAGATCACCCATTTGGGTCTCCATCGAATCGCGGGCGGCGGAATGCGCTGCCCTTCTTGCCGCTAAAAATCGTGTCTCGTGGCCCCCGGGTCAAGACGGGGGGTGTTGGGCGGGCTTCGCCGCCTGCCCCATGCCGAGCATAGCCTTCACCCTCTCCCGCAGGCTTTGGAAGGTCACATAAAGCATCGGGATCATGAAAATACCGATGGTGGAGGCCGCCAACATCCCCCAGAACACCGGCGTGCCCACCGCGCGGCGGCTGATCTGGGATGCGCCTTCCGCCACGACCAACGGATAAAGCCCGAGGATAAAGGCGAAGGATGTCATCATCACCGCCCGGAAGCGCAGCTTGGCGCCAAGTACCGCCGCTTCCTGGATGGATTTGCCGTGCAATTCGCGCTGTTCCTTGGCGAATTCGATGATCAAAATCCCGTTCTTGGCGGCGAGTGCAATCAGCACCACGATCCCAACCTGGGCATAAAGGTCAAGCGAAAGGCCCGAAGCCCCGATGGACGCAATCGCCCCCAGCACGCCCACCGCGACCGAAAGCAGCACCGGCACCGGGATGGTCCAGCTTTCATAAAGTGCCACCAGGAACAGGAAGGCGAAAAGCACGGCAAGCCCCAGGATCATCCCCGTCTGCCCCGCAGCGGCTTTCTCCTGATACGCCGTGCCGGTCCATTCATAAGAATAGCCCTGCGGCAGCGTGCCGGCGCTAATCCTTTCCATGGCCGCCAAGGCATCGCCGCTGGACCGCCCCGCCGCCGGTTCGCCATTCACGGTCAGGCTTCGCACATTATTGTAGCGCACAATGCTTTGCGGCCCGAATTCCACGCGAATATCCGCCAGCGCCCGGATTGGCACCATATCGCCATGGCGATTGCGCACATGCACACGGAAAATATCTTCAACCGAAGCGCGGTCCCCTTCTTCGGCCTGCAAGCTCACTTTCCAGCTACGGCCAAACAGGTTGAAGTCATTGATGTAATAGCTGCTCATGGTCGCTTGCAGGGCAGCAAAAACATCGCTGATGCCAATGCCAAGCACCTGCGCGCGGTCCCGATCCAGATCAAGAAAGATGGAAGGATTGGCGGCCGAGAAGGTGGAATAGACGCGATTGAGCGCCGCATCCTGGTTGGCGGCAATCACCAACCCGCGCATCGCCGCCGCCATTTCCGCAACCGGCCGGCCTTCCAGATTCTGCAACTGATATTGAAAGCCGCCGCCTGTCCCAAGCCCGATGATCGGCGGCAGGTTGAAGGGCACCACCAGTGCTGGCACCTGCGCTGTGCCGCGCGCAACCGCGGCCAAAAGCGCATTCACCTTTGCTTCCCGCGCGCTGCGTTCTTCAAAGGATTTCAGCGTTACGATGAAAAAGGCGCTATTGGATTGCGCGAGCCCATTCAGCATCGAAAAGCCAGCCACCGTCTGCACGGCTTGAATGCCCGGCAAAGGCTGGATGATGGCTTCCACCTGCTGGCTCAATTCCCGTGTACGGTTCAGCGATGCGCCATCAGGCAATTGCATTTCAACGAAGAAGGCGCCTTGGTCTTCCTGTGGCAGGAAGCCCGTTGGCGTGCGGCTGCCAATGCCATAAATCCCGGCGGCGAAAACACCAAGCAACACCAGGCTCAGCGCCGAAAGCCTGACAAGGCGGGCAACAATCGCGCCATAGCCATCGCGCACAGCATCAATAAAGGCCGAAACCCGGCCCATGATGCCGGTCTTCGGGCCGTGATGCGCCTTCAGCAATATGGCGCAAAGTGCGGGCGAAAGCGTCAGCGCATTGATCGCGGAAAACAACATGCCGATACTGACTGTCACCGCGAATTGGCGGAATAACTCCCCCGAAATGCCGGGGATGAAGGCCAGCGGCACAAAGACCGAAAGCAGCACCATGGTAATCGCCACAATCGGCGCGGTGATGCCTTCCATGGCAAGCTTGGTTGCTTCCGGCACCGAAAGCTCTGGTTGATGTTCCATGGTGGCTTCAACATTTTCCACCACCACAATCGCATCATCCACCACAATGCCAATCGCCAGCACCATGGCCAGCAAGGATACGGTATTGGCCGAATAGCCCATGGCACTTAGTACCGCGAAGGTGCTGATCAGGCTGACCGGCACCGCGATCAGCGGAATGATGGTGGCGCGGATGGATCCCAGGAATAGAAACACCACAATGACCACCAGCACAAAGGCTTCCAGCAGTGTCTTGATCACCTCATGGATCGTGAGCTTGACGAAGGTGGTGGTGTCGTAAGTCACCTCATAACCCATTCCAGCGGGAAAGCGCGTGGCAAGCTGGCGCATCGTGGCGCCAACACTATCCGCGACACCCACGGCATTCGCGCCGGGGGAGAGGAAGATCTGCACCAGAAGCGCCGCACTGCCATTCAGCCTGGTTTCGACATCCTGGTTCCAGGCGCCAAGTTCGAGCCGCGCCACATCACGCACGCGCAGCACACTGCCATCAGGATTGGCGCGGATGATGATGGCGCCGAATTCATCCGTATTGGCAAGCCGCCCCGTGGTGGTGATATTGAGCTGATAGGAACTATCCTGGCTCATGGGCTGTGCGCCAACCCGCCCGAGTGGCGCCACCTGGTTCTGCTTCTGGATCGCGCCGATCACATCGGCGGGTGTCAGCCCAAGCGCTGTTAGCCGGTCTGTCTGGAACCATACGCGCATGGCGTAATCGCGCGTGCCGAACATTTGCGCATCACCCACGCCGGGCACACGGCGCAGCGCATCCAGCACATTGATCGTCACGTAATTGCTGAGAAACAGCGTATCAAGCGAACCATCGGTGGACCGGATGGTAATCACCTGCAGCATGGCGGATGATTTCTTGCGTACGGTCAGGCCAAGCCGCTGCACTTCCTGGGGCAATTGCGCCAGCGCCAATTGCGCGCGGTTGTTCACATTGGTGGTATTCTGATCGGGGTCCGTTCCCACGCGGAAGGATACATTGAGCGAATAGGAACCATCATTGCCGCTGGTGGATTGCATATAGATCATGCCATCCACGCCATTGATCTGGCTTTCCAAGGGCTGTGCGATGGTGGCTTCCACAACCTCGGCCGAAGCGCCTGGGAAATTCGCCGTCACCTGTACCTGCGGCGGCACGATATCGGGGAATTGCGCCACCGGAATCCGCAGTAGCGAAATCAGACCCGCAATCGTGGTTAGGATCGCAATGACAATCGCAAAGCGCGGGCGATCAACGAAAAGCTTGGAAATCATGGCGCTTCAGCCCCGCCTTTGCTGGGCACCTGGCAAGGTACCGCTTGGCACATTGGGTGCTGGCTGCGGTGCCACCACGGCGCCGGGGCGGGCGCGCTGTACGCCTTCCGTGATCACCAATTGGCCAATCTCAAGCCCTTCCGTCACCACAAGCTGGCCGCCAAGCCCACGCGCGGTCTTGATACGCTTGACCTCCACCTTGTTCTCAGCGCCCACAATCAGCACGAAGCTGCCAGCCTGATCTATCTGCAGCGCGGATTGCGGAATGACGATGGCCTGTTCGCGCTCTCCGGTTTCCACCACTACGCTCACGGCTTGGCCATCCACCAAAAAGCGCTGCGGATTGGGGATCAGCGCCTGCACCAGCACGGAATCGGTTGTTCGATTGGTGGTAACATCAATGAATTCAAAGCGGCCCGTGCTGTCCAGCATGGTGCCATCGGGCAAGCGCACGCGTACCTTAATCCGCTCAGACGCGTCAGCCCCGCCATCCCGGCGGAATTGCAGCACTTGGCGCTGTGTCACTGGGAAGGTGATGCGCGTCGGGTCATCGCGCACAAGGGTTACCAGCGTCCCACTATTTGGGCTTACCACATTGCCGGGGCTGAGCGGCGAACGCCCCACGCGGCCATCAAAGGGCGCACGGATTTCGGTATAGCCGTAATTGATTTCGGCCTGCTGCAATTGCGCCTCCGCGGCGGCGACCTTGGCCTTGGCATCCGCTTCGGCGGTGATGCGGTCATCCAGCGTGGCTTGCGGAATGGCATTGGTTTTCACCAATTCGCGCCCGCGCGCCACCTGAGTGCTGGCATTGGCCAGATCAGCCCGCGCACTATCCACTTGGGCGCGGCGCAGCGCGACCTCGGCCGCGAAGGGCGGCTGTTCCAGGGTAAACAGTAATTGCCCTGACTTGATCGCATCGCCTTCATTGAAATGCCGCGCCTGCAGAAAGCC
>JBEDHL010000109.1:0-14448 GCA_041174145.1 Pseudomonadota bacterium | reverse complement strand
GGCGGGTTTTGCCGCGCTGCGCGCCGCGCGGCTTTATCTGAGTTTTGCGGCGCTGGGTGGGGCGGCGCTGATCCTGTGCTTTGGCGTGCTGGCGGCAGGCACTTCTGCCGGGGCGGGTTTTGCCGCGCTGCGCGCCGCGCCGCCGGATGGGCTGCGCGCCTTCGCGATACTGGTGCTGGTGCTGATCGGTGCGGGATCCAAGGCAGGGCTGGTGCCTTTGCATGTCTGGCTGCCCTTGGCGCATCCCGCCGCCCCCAGTCATGTAAGCGCGCTCATGTCGGCGGCCATGACCAAGGTGGCGCTGTACGTATTGGCGCGCGTGATTTTCGATCTGGCCGGCCCGGCGCAGCCGTTGTTTTGGGGCGCGCTGTTAATGGCGCTGGGTGTCGCTTCCGCCATCATGGGCGCTTTGCGCGCAGCCTTGGAGGAAGATACGAAAACCCTGCTGGCCTGCTCCACGATTGAAAATATTGGGCTGATCACGGCGGGGCTTGGCTTGGCTTTGGCCTTTCGCGCGGCGGATCTGGGTGCGCTTTCCGCCGTGGCGGCGGGGGCTGCGCTGCTGCATGCGCTGAACCACGCCATGTTCAAGACCCTGCTGTTTCTGGGCGCGGGAGAGGTGCTGCATGGCGCGGCATCGCGCCGGATGGATAGGCTGGGCGGCTTGATCCACGCCATGCCCTGGACTGCGGGCCTGGTGCTGGTGGGGGCTGCTGCCGCCGCCGCACTGCCGCCGCTTTCGGGCTTTGCTTCTGAATGGTTGTTGTTGCAGGCGTTGATTGCGGCTTGGCGCGTGGGCGATCTTGCCTTTCAGATTGGTGCGGCGGCCGCCACAGCCTTGGCCGCGCTGGCTGCGGCGCTGGGCGCGGCGGCCATGCTGCGCTTTTACGGGCTGGTGTTTCTGGGCCGCCCGCGCAGCCCGCGCGCCGCAGGTGCGACTGAAATTTCTGGCCTGGCGCGCGCGGCATTGATCCTGCCGGCGGGCCTCACGCTGCTTTTCGGCTTGATGCCGGGCTATTTGCTGGAACTCGCCGCGCCAGCGCTGCGCTTGCTGACCGGTGCGGGGGCGGGGCTTTCTGCACTTGGTGGCGTGACTGTAACGGTGGCGGAAGGTGGCGCGGGTTATGCGCCGCTGATTGTTTTCGTTCTGCTGTTGCTGATCGGTGGTGCGGTGGTGTTTCTCGCGCGCCGGCAAGCGCCGGGCATTGTGCGCGGCCCTGCCTGGGATTGCGGCTTCATCGCGCCGCCGCACCATCTGCCCTTTGGCGATCCCACGACGCAAGTTTCCGCGGCCGGCATGGCGCAACCTTTGCGCCGTATGTTGGGCAAGACATTGCTGGCAGCGCGCGAAGCCGTGGAGATGCCACCCCCCGGCACTACTGTGCCGGCACGCTTGCGGGCAGGTTTTCATGATCCTGTTTTGGCGCTGATCACGGGGCCCTTGCCCCGCGTGCGGGATAGGCTGGCGGCGCTGGCCGAACGCTTGCGCGATTTCTCGCTCAGGCAATGTCTCGCGCTTGGTTTTGCTGTGTTGCTGGCGCTGATGGCGCTACTGATTTGGCTGGAACGGACATGAGTATCCTCACCGGCCTTATCACACAGCTTGTGCATCTGGTGCTGATGCTGGCGCTGGCGCCGCTGCTGACGGGGTGCGTGCGCTGGTTGAAGGCCAGGCTGATGGGCAGGCGCGGGCCGCATCCCTTGCAGCCTTGGCGGGATGTCTTGAAGCTGTTGAAAAAGCGCCCGGTGCTGGCGGAAAACGCCTCCGCCATTTCGCGCGCCGCGCCTTATGCGGCGCTTGCAGCGGCGGTATTGGCGGCCGCTTTGGTGCCAAGCTTTGCACGCGGCATGGTGCTGGCGCCTTTCGCGGATTTGCTGCTGATTGCTGGGCTTTTGGCGCTTTCGCGTTTTGCCATGGCGCTGGCGGGGATGGATGTGGGCACGTCCTTCGGCGGTTTGGGCGCAACGCGTGAGATGGCCTTTGCCGCGCTGGCGGAACCCGCCTTGGTCTTGGCCGCGCTGATTTTCGCCATTCTGGCCGGCACGACGAATCTTGATGTGATTACCGGCATTTTTCAGGAAGGCGCGCTAGGGCTTCGCGTATCGCTCGGCTTCGCGGCGGTGGCGTTGCTGGCGGTGGCGGTGGCGGAAAATGCGCGCATTCCGGTGGATAATCCCGCGACGCATCTGGAATTGACCATGGTGCATGAAGCGATGATCCTGGAAGCGTCAGGCCGGCATCTGGCGCTATGGGATTTCCAGGCATCGCTCCGCCTGACGCTATGGCTTGCCTTGCTCGCCGCGGCTTTCCTGCCCTTTGGCATGGCGGCGCCGGGGGCGGGGCCGATTGCCTGGGTGATGGGGCTGCTGGTCTTCATCGTGAAAATGGCCGTGCTTGCTTTTGCGCTGGCGGTGTTTGAATCGGCGATTGCGAAAATGCGCGTCTTTCGCGTGCCGGAATTTTTGGGCGCGGCGCTGCTGCTTGGCTTGCTTGGCGCGGTATTCCTGTTTGTCTCGACGGGGTTGTCATGAGCTTCGGGCAGCTTCCCTATGATTTGGCGCATTTGCTGGGTGGCGCGGTGCTGCTGCTGTCTTTCGTGTTGCTCTACCAGCGGCGCATTTCGGCGGTGATCAATGCCTTTGCGACGCAAGGCGCGCTACTTGCACTTGCTGCCGCGTGGCAGGGCTATGTGCAGGGTGCGGCGGGGCTTTACGTGACGGCGGCGATTGCCTTTGGCGCCAAGTCAGTACTGATTCCGATGGCGCTGCATCGGCTGGTGCGGCGTTTCAATTTGCAGCGCGGCGTTGATCCAGCGCTTGGCATTGGCGCATCGCTGATCGCCGGAGTCGCTTTGGCGGGCTTTGCTTTGCTGGTGGTGCTGCCGGCCACGGCGGGGCAGCGCGCCTTGGCGAGGGAAGACTTGGCGCTGGCGCTTTCCGTCGTGCTGCTGGGCGGCCTGATGATGATCACGCGGCGCAATTTGATCAGCCAGGTGATTGGGCTGCTCAGCCTGGAAAACGGCCTGATCCTGGCCGCTGTTGGTGTGGCGGGCATGCCGCTGGTGGTGGAACTTTCCACCGCCGCGCTGGTGCTGATGCTGGCGGTGATTGCTGGGGTCTTCGCGTTGCAGATGGGCGAAAGCTTCCAAAGCCTGGATACGGAAAGCCTGCAATCGCATCGCGGGGAAGGCGAATGATGCCGCTGCCCTGGATCATGGTGTTCTTTCCATGGGTGGCGGCACTTCTATTGCTGGCCCTGCCGAGGCTCCGCCTTGCGGCAGCGGTGAATATCGGGTGTGCGGCGATTTCCTTCCTGCTTGCGATTGCGCTGTTTACGGTGCCGCATGGCGAACAGGGCTGGACCCGCATAGATGCGCTGAACCTGCCCTTTGTGCTGCTGGCGGCTTTTGTGGCGCTGACAACATCTGTCTTCTCGGCGGCGATGATCGCGGCGGAAGGCTTCGATCATTGGCGCATCCGCGCTTATCACGGTGCCTTTCAGGCCTTTCTTGGCGCGCAATATCTGGCGCTGCTGTCGGATAATCTGGGCGTGTTGTGGGTGGCGATTGAAATCGCTACCATGGCGACAGTGCTGATGGTGGCGGTGCATCGCACCCCGGCGGCGATGGAAGCGGCGTGGAAGTTTTTCATGCTCTGCGGCTTTGGCATTGCGTTGGCGCTGTTTGGCACCATCCTGCTTTATTCCGCCGCGCAGGCGTTATTGGATGCGGAAAGCGGGCTTTCCTGGGCGGCGCTGAAGCGCGTGGCCGCGCGCTGCGATGCGGATACGCTGAACCTTGCCTTTGTTTTTCTGCTGGTGGGCTATGGCACCAAGGCGGGGCTGGTGCCGCTGCATTCCTGGCTGCCGGATGCCCATGCCGAAGGGCCGATTGCGATTTCCGCCGTGCTGTCCGGGCTTCTGCTGAATGCCGCCATGCTCGCCATTCTGCGCGCCAAGGCGATTATCGGCGTGCATCCCGGCACCATCGCGGTGGGGCCTTTCCTGATGGCGCTTGGGCTGGCTTCGGTGCTGCTGGCCGCCTTGGCTCTTTGGCGGCGGCGCGATGCGCGGCGCTTTTTTGGCTGGAGTTCGATCGAACATATGGGCATCGCCGCCTTTGCGTTCGGTATTGGCGGCCCGGCGGCGAATCTCGCGGGGCTTTTGCACATGATCGGCCATTCGCTGGTGAAAAGCGCGATTTTCTTTGGCATTGGCCGCGCGGCACAGCAGAAGGGGAGCCAGAAGCTCGCGGATATTTCCGGGCTGATCGCAAGCGATCCTTGGCTCGGCTGGGGGTTGGCGCTGGCAATTGGCGCCATTGCCGGCCTGCCGCCTTTTCTGCTTTTCGCATCCGAATATGGCGTGCTGACCGCTGCGGTGGCGGCGCAGCCTTGGCTGGCCGTGGCGCTGGTGCTTGGCCTGGTAGTGGCCATGACCGCGCTGATCCGCACGCTGCAAGCAGTTTGTTTCGGTACCGCATCACCTGATCTGGTAGCCACTGGCAACGGCCTTGCGGTGCTGGCGCCGCTTTGGCTGCATCTGGCGGTGGCGTTTTTGCTGGGGCTTGCCATGCCGGGCATGGTTGCGGCGCTGCTTGCCGCGGCAGCGGGGATGATCGGATGATGGGCGCGGCTTCCAACCTGATCTGGGGCGGCAATCCGCAAGGCGCCAAGCCCTATGAGCGGTTTTTGCTTTCCCCCACCGCCTGGGGGCAATTGCCAGAGGCGTTGCGGCAGGAACCGGAACTGGCGCTACTCGGGCTATGGGCGGATGCGGCGCAGGTGCATGCCTGCTTCCTGCATGAGCCAAGCAACGAAGCCGTATTGGCCTCAACCCCGGCGGCGGGTTGGCATTACGCCGCGCTTTCCCCCGCGCGCCCCGGCGCGGTGCGCTTTGAACGCATGATCCTGGAATTATGGGGCCATCACGCTGAAGGGGCGGTGGATTTGCGCCCCTGGTTGGATCATGGGCGCTGGCCCTTGCGCCATCCTCTTGCTGCCAAACCGATTCCCTTTTCTGGCGAAGCGCCGCAGCCCGAATTTTTACCCGTTGACGGTGAGGGCATTCACCAAATCCCCGTCGGCCCCATTCATGCCGGCGTGATCGAACCGGGGCATTTCCGCTTTTCCGTGCAGGGCGAAGCGGTGGTGCGGTTGGAACAGCGGCTTGGCTACAAGCATAAGGGCGTGCTGTCGCTCATGCTCGGCACTTCGCCACGCGCGGCGGTGCGTTATGCGGCCAGGCTTTCCGGCGATACCACGGTGGCGCATTCCTGGGCCTTTGCGGCGGCGGTGGAAGCGGCGCTTGACGTGGCGCCGCCACCACGCGCGCTGCATCTGCGTGCGTTGATGTTGGAATTGGAACGCATTCATAATCACCTGAATGATTGGGGCTTCATCTGCAATGATGCCGCCTTCGCCTTCCCCCATGCGCGTTGTGGCTTTCTGCGTGAAGGCGTGCTGCGCGCCATTGCCGCGGCTTTCGGCCATAGGCTGATGATGGACCGCGTGCTGCCCGGCGGCGTTGCGCCCGATATCGCGCCGCGCGGGGCCGAGGCCATCCTCGCGGCCTTGGATGCGGTGGAAGCCGAAATTCCAGCGCTGATGCAGATTTATGAGGCGCATGCCAGCTTGCAGGATCGTGTGGTGACAACAGGGATTTTGCGCCCCGATCTGGCGCGCGGCTTTGCTGCCGGCGGGCATGTGGGCCGTGCTTCCGGGCGGGATTTCGATGCGCGCCGCCTGCCGCAAAACCTGCCCTATCCAACATTACGTTTCGATGTGCCGGTGCTGGAAGCGGGCGATGTGGATGCGCGGCTGCGCATTCGCGTGGCGGAACTTGGCCAATCCATCGCCCTTGTCCGGCAATTGCTCGCCCAACTGCCAGCGGGCGAACTGATGGCACCTCTGCCCGTGCGCGCGGGCGAAGGGGTTGCGATGATTGAAGGCTTTCGCGGTGAATGCCTGCATTGGGTCAGGCTGGATGATGGCGGGCTGATCCGCGGTATCTTCCCGCGCGACCCTTCCTGGCTGCAATGGCCGCTTTTGGAAGCGGCGATTGAAGAAAATATCGTCGCCGATTTCCCGCTATGCAATAAATCCTTCAATTGTTCCTATAGCGGGGTGGATTTGTGATGCTGTGGCCGAAGCTCGCCCGCGCGCTATTCGCGAAACCGCTGACCGACGATGCGCCGCTACTGCCGCGTGAAACCATTCAGGCGCTTGGCGAAAGAATGGCCGTGACAAGCCGCGCGCGATTGGGGCGGAGCCTCGCGATCCGCGAAGTGGATAGCGGTTCCTGCAATGGCTGCGAATTGGAAGTGAATGCGCTGCAAAATGTCGCCTATGATCTGGAACGCTTCGGGCTGCGCTTTGTCGCTTCCCCCAAACATGCCGATGTGCTGCTGGTGACCGGCCCTGCCTGCCTGAATATGCGCGAAGCCCTGGAACGCGCCTTGGCCAGCACGCCGGAACCGCGCTGGGTGGTAGCGGTTGGCGACTGCGCTGTGGATGGTGGCGTTTTCAAAGGTTCCTACGCCGTGGAAAACGGCATTGGCGCCGTGCTGCCGGTGGATTTGTTGATCCCTGGCTGCCCGCCTTCCCCCGCGCAATTGCTGGAAGGCTTGCTTTCCTTGCTGGAAGCCGAAGCGGCAAAAAAATAGGGCCGGCCGGATCTAACCAGCCAGCCCAGAGGTACCGCCCGAAGACGGACCAGTTGCAGCGCGGCATGCCGGGAATGAGCCACGCGACATGATTATCCTGACACTACACACCTCTCATTGTGGTGAGCGGCAGCTTAATTTTCAGAAAGATTATCCGAGCCTCAAATCAGGCAAAGCTCCGCCAGATCGCGCCTGAGTTTGGGCGGCAGCGCTTCCAGCCCCCGGGTTGTGGGGCGGGAATTATTGACATCCGCCGGTGCTTCTTCCGGCTTCAAATAGCGCCAGCCCTGGAAGGGCTTCATGGGTCGCGCTTCTACCAGCACCAATTCCGGGTCCAGCACCAAAGCCGCGCAGGGGGTCTGGTCGTCCCATTCCTCCTCACGGATTTCCAGGATGCGTTGGCGCACGCGCACAAAGCCGCCAATCACCCAATAGATCGAACCGCCATTGCAGAGTTCCTCCACGCGCTTGGGGAACATGCGCGTCCAGGCGCGCAAGGGCGGGTCCTGCTTCAGCCGGGCCGCCTGCAAGGCCGCCAGCGCCGCGACATCCTTGGGTCCGACGGAAAGTTTGATCAGGTTCAACACAAAGCCTCAATGGCCGGAAGCGCCCCGAGTCGGCAAGGGGCGATCAGTTCAATGCCCGCCAGCCAATATCCCGCCGGCAAAAGCCGCCCGGCCAATCGAGCAGGTCCACAGCAGCGTAAGCCGCATCCCGTGCTTCCCGCAGCGTTTTGCCGGTAGCGGCAATGCCCAAAACGCGCCCACCGGTTGCAATCAAGGCACCATCTTCGCGCCGCGCCGTGCCGGCGTGGAAAACCTGCACGCCAGGCACCTGGCCTGCGGCTTCCAGGCCGCGGATTTCGCTGCCCTTGGCGTAGCTGCCCGGATAGCCGCGCGCGGCCATCACCACCACCAGCGCATGCAAGGCTTCCCAGCGCAGATCAAACCGCGCCAATTCGCCATCACAGGCGGCCAGCAAGGCTGGCAGCAAATCTGATTTCAAGCGCAGCATCAGCACCTGGCATTCGGGGTCGCCAAAGCGCACATTGAATTCAATGAGCTTCGGGCCTTCCACCGTGATCATCAGCCCAGCGAACAACACACCTTTAAAGGGCGTGCCACGCCGCGCCATTTCGGCCAGTACGGGGCGGATGATGCGCGCCATCACATCTTGCTGCAGCGCATCGGTGAAAATCGGCGGCGGGGAATAGGCACCCATGCCGCCAGTATTGGGGCCAATATCGCCATCCCCCACGCGCTTATGATCCTGCGCGGCGCCCAGTGGCAAAGCGGTTTCGCCATCGCATAGCGCGAAGAAGCTGACCTCCTCACCCATCAGGCATTCTTCAATGACAACAGAAGCCCCCGCCGTGCCATGGATACGGTCTTCCATGATATCGGCGATGGCGGCTTCAGCTTCGGCCGTGGTCGAGGCCACCACCACGCCCTTGCCGGCGGCGAGCCCATCGGCCTTCACCACAATCGGTGCGCCTTTTTCGCGAATATAGGCGCGGGCGGCGGCGGCATCCGTGAAGCGCGCCCAGGCGGCGGTGGGCGCGCCGGCGGCATCGGCCACTTCCTTGGTGAAGGTCTTGCTGCCTTCCAACCGCGCGGCGGCGGCGGAAGGCCCGAAGCATTTCAAGCCAGCGGCGGCGCAGGCATCGGCCAGGCCAAGCGTCAGCGGCGCTTCCGGCCCGGCCACCACCAGATCAATGGCCTTGTCCTTGGCGAAGGTCATCAACGCCGGAATATCCTCGGCGCCAATCGCAACACATTCCGCTACTTCGGCGATGCCGGCATTGCCTGGCGCGCAGAACAGCTTGGTCAGCAGCGGCGATGCCGCCAAAGCCCAGCAGAGCGCATGTTCGCGGCCACCGCCGCCCACCACCAGAACGCGCATCGCAATCCCCATAAGCCGTTTGCAGGGCGGTGATTAGGCGCTTGTGGCGCGCGCGCCAAGATGGCGCTTAGGGTGGTTTCCGTTCATGTGCGATCAAAGGACCCGCCTTGGTCAGGCCTTTGTTTGATCGCATTTTCCGAGCCGCCAAGTGATTCCACTTGGCTTGAAAACGCTCTAGCCTAACCGGTCCGGGTCCGAATCCAGCGCATAGCCGGCGGAACGCACGGTGCGGATCAGATCAACCTCCTGATCCTTGTTGATTGCCTTCCTCAGGCGGCGGATATGCACATCCACGGTGCGCGGTTCCACATGGATATCGCGGCCCCACACCGCATCCAGCAATTGTTCGCGCGCGAAAACACGCCCTGGATGTTGCAGGAAGAATTCCAGCAGCCGGTATTCCGTAGGCCCCAGATGCAGCGGGCGCCCGGCACGCGTGACGCGATGCGCATCCTGATCCATGGCCAAATCGGCGTAATTCAGCATACCCTTGGAAGCCACGCGGCCAGACCGGCGCAGCAAGGCGCGGATGCGCGCAATGACATGTTCGATGGCGAAGGGCTTGGCGATGTAATCATCCGCACCGATATCAAGCGCGCGTACCGCATCCTGATCTTCCGTACGTGCGGTGACCATGATGATGGGCAAATCGCGGGTTTCGGTGCGGCGGCGCAATTGCCGGCACACCTCAATGCCGGAAAGCGATGGCAGCATCCAATCCAGCAGCATGATATCGGGCCGCGCTTCCGCCACGCGCAGCAGCGCTTCCTGGCCATCAGCGGCTTCGTCCACACGAAAGCCCTGCTTTTCCAGATTATAGCGCAGCAGGGTCAAAAGCGGCGCTTCATCTTCCACGACCAGAACGGTTGGTTTCGCGAGACCGCCGAAACTTTCTGCCATCATCGCCACACCTATTCGCCCGGCGCACGCACCACTGCGAAGGCAGAGGTATCGCCCTTCGGCCGATCTTCTGGCAGGCTTTCACCACGCACGGCGAAGTGGATGCGTTCCGCGATATTGGTGGTGTGATCGCCAATGCGTTCCAGATTCTTGGCAATGAACAGCAAATGCGTGGCGGCAGTAATGTTGCGCGGGTCTTCCATCATATGCGTAAGCATTTCGCGGAAAATACCGTTATAGATTTCATCCACCGGCTCATCCGCGGCCCAGACGCGCTCCGCCGCTTCAGCGTCATTCTGCACCAGCGCATCCATCGCGGCTTTCAGGTTTTCCTGCACCAGATGCGCCATACGTTCAAAGCCATTCATGCTGCCAAGGCCCGGCAGGGAAGCCAGCACAATGGAACGCTTGGCGGCGTTGGCCGCGTAATCGCCAATGCGTTCCAGATCATTGGAAACCTTCATGCAGGCTATGATCAGACGTAAATCTGCAGCCATGGGCTGCCGCAAAGCGAGCAGGCGCACGCAATAGGCTTCCACTTCGCGTTCCAACTGGTCAATCTGCACGTCGCGCTGCACGACTTCGCCGGCTAAGTCACTGTCACGGCGGACCAAGGCGCGGGTGGCGTCCGATACCTGGCGTTCTACCAGCCCGCCCATGCGCGCGATCATGTCGCGCAGCTTGCGCAAATCCTCATCATAGCTGCGGACGATATGTTCTGTGGGCATATGTTTTCTCCTGGCCTGGTTCAGCCAAACCGGCCGGTGATGTATTCTTGCGTCTTTGGGTGCTTGGGCGCGGTGAATAGCTGCGCTGCTGGCGCCACTTCGATCAATTCACCCAGATAGAAGAACGCTACCTGATCCGCGCAACGTGCTGCCTGCTGCATATTATGG
Source organism: Pseudomonadota bacterium (assembly GCA_041174145.1). GTDB lineage: Bacteria > Pseudomonadota > Alphaproteobacteria > Acetobacterales > Acetobacteraceae > Neoroseomonas. Next base: position 4,088 of record JBEDHL010000109.1, on the reverse strand, counting down.
GTGACGATGGCGATAGTGAAATCGCGCTTCAATTCATCAATCAGTTCTTCTATCTTGAGCGTGCTGATCGGGTCAAGCGCCGAGGTCGGTTCATCAAACAGGATCACCTCTGGCCGCACCGCGATGCTGCGCGCAATGCACAGCCGTTGCTGCTGGCCACCGGAAAGCCCAAGGGCGGAACGATCAAGCCGATCCTTCACTTCATTCCAAAGCGCGGCGCGCGTCAGCGCCCATTCAATGCGCTCACCCATTTCGGATTTGGAGAGGTTTTCATGCAGGCGAATACCGAAGGCGATATTCTCATAAATCGTCATCGGGAAAGGGGTTGGCTTCTGGAATACCATGCCGATCTTGGCGCGCAGTGCATTCAAATCCACGGAATCGGAGATGATATTCTCGCCATCCATCATCACCTCACCAGTGGCGCGCTGGCCGGGGTAAAGGCTATACATGCGGTTGAGCACGCGCAGCAGCGTGGATTTGCCGCAGCCGGAAGGCCCGATCATGCCCGTGACTTGGCGGTCCGGCAGGTTGAGGTTGATCCCCTTCAGCGCGCGATTATCGCCATAGAAGAAATCGAGATTGCTGATGGCGATGCGCGCGTCATTCAACGCAGCATCAGACCGCGCCTGCATGCCGCCAAAGCTTTGCGCCCCGCTTGTGGCACCTTTGGTTTCTGTCGAAAGGCTCATGGGTTTGTCCTTGTCCTTCAGATGCGGCTACGCAGCAGGGTGCGCGCGACGATATTAAGTGCCAGTACACCAAGGGTAATGATCAACGCCCCCGCCCAGGCCAGCGCAATCCAATCTTCAAAAGGCGATCCGGCGAAGGAATAAATCGTCACCGGCAGGCTCGACATCGGCTTGGAAAGATCCGTGGACCAGGCGTTATTGCCAAGTGAGGTGAACAAAAGTGGCGCGGTTTCACCCGCCACGCGCGCCACCGCCAGCAAGATGCCGGTGACAATGCCGGCAATTGCGGAACGCCAGCAGATCAGCGTGATCATTTTCCATTTTGGCGCACCGAGACCCATGACTGCTTCGCGTAGCGTATTCGGGATCAGTTGCAGCATGTCTTCCGTGGTGCGGACCACAATCGGGATGACGATAATGGCGAGCGCCGCCACACCCGCCCAACCGGAAAACCCGCCAAAGGGCAGCACCAGGATCTGATAGACAAAAAGCCCGATCAGAATGGAAGGCGCAGAGAGCAGAATGTCGGACACAAAGCGCACCGCATTCCCAAGCCAGGAATCCTTGGCGTATTCAGCCAAATAAGTGCCTACCAGCATGCCAATCGGCGTACCGATCAGCGTACCCAGCAGGGATTGGATCAGGCTGCCCACAATCGCGTTCAGCAAGCCGCCTTCCGAGCCAGGCGGCGCGGTGACATGGGTGAAGACGCGCAGCGACATGGCTTCAATGCCGCGATAGAAAAGCGTAGCAAGGATGGAGGCCAGCAGCAGCAGGCCGATCACCGTCGCCAGAATGCACAGCGTGCGGATGATGATATCCGCGCGCTTGCGCTTGGCGCCAAGCCGCGCCGCCACAGCGGCATCCTTGCGCGGGCCGGGGCTCATCATGGAAGAAAGCGCCATTGACATGCCTTACACCTTCAACCGTGAGCGCAGCAGATAGCGCGATGTGGCCAACACCACGAAGGATAGCAGGAACAGGATAAAGCCAAGCGCCAATAACGAAGCAAGCTTCAGGCTGCCGATTTCACTTTCACCAAATTCCAGCGCCACCAGCGATGCAATCGTATTGCCGGGACCAAAGAGCGAGGTTGAAATCCGGTTCGCATTGCCGATCACGAAGGTCACCGCCATGGTCTCACCCAAGGCACGACCTAGGCCCAACATAATGCCACCCACTACGGAAATGCGGGTGTAAGGCAGCACCACGCCCTTCATTACTTCCCACTTGGTGGCGCCGAGCCCATAGGCGCTTTCCTTGAATACCGGCGGCACCTGGTCAAAAACATCGCGCATGGTGGCGGCGATGAAGGGCAGGATCATGATCGCCAGGATGAAGGCTGCGGTGAACAAACCCGTGCCAAAGGGCGCGCCCTGAAACAGAAAGCCAATCAGCGGCAATTCGCCGATATTTTCAATGATCCAAGGCTGGATATTTTGCGCAAAAGCCGGCGCAATGACGAAGAAGCCCCACATGCCGTAAATGATCGAGGGCACGGCGGCGAGCAATTCAATGGCGGTGCCAAGCGGGCGGCGCGCCCAGGGCGGCGCCAATTCAGTCAGGAAGAATGCCACGCCAAACGCCAAGGGGACCGCCAGAAGAATGGCCAAAACCGCTGTGACGATAGTGCCGTAGATGGAAACGCCCGCGCCAAAGGCTTCCCGGACCGGGTCCCAATCTGTTGAGGTGACAAAAGCCACGCCAAAGGCGCGAAACGCCGGCAGGCCCGCGATGAAAAGTTCGATAATCAGCGCGCCAAGCAGGATCAGCACGAAAACCCCGGCGGTCTGGCAGAGCAGGGCGAAAATACGATCACCCAGATTGCTGCTGGGACGCCGTGCGGATTTGGGGGCGCTATGGGCACTTGCGGTAGCGTTGACCAAGGATCACCCCCAGGGGTTAGAAAAGCGAAAGGCGCCACGGGCCAAGCCGGCCCATGGCATGGGTTCAGGCGCCGAAGCTTTGCCGCCAGGCGCCACGCACCGCGTTATGCACCGATTCCGGCAGCGGGATATATTCCAGTTCTTCGGCCAGCTTGCTGCCATTGGTGAAGCACCAATCGAAGAAGCGGCGCACATTGGCGCTGCGTGCGGCATCGGTCGGGTTGGTCGGCAGCAGGATAAAGGTCGGCGCCACAATCGGCCACGAGTCTGGGCCAGCCTGGTCAATCACATTGGCGGCAAAACCCGGGACGGACCAATCCGCGGCGGAAGCCGCCGCCATGAAGGATTTATGGTCCGGCTTCACGAAATTGCCGGCGTTATTGCGGATTTGCGTGGTCACCAGCTTATTGGTGATGGCATAGGCGTTTTCCACATAGCCGATGGCGCCACGCACATTGCGCACCGTGCCGGCCACACCTTCATTGCCACGCGCGCCGGTGCCAGCGGGGAAGCGCACCGAAGTGCCAACGCCTACTTTTTCCTTGAATTCGGGCGACACGGCGGAAAGATAGGACACCCACACAAAGGTAGTGCCCGAACCATCAGCGCGATAGGCCGGCGCAATGGCCAGGCTCGGCAGGGTAAGCCCAGGATTCAGCGCCACAATCTGCGGGTCATTCCAGCGCGTGATCTTGCCAAGATAGATATCGGCCAGCAGCGGGCCGGTCAGCTTAAGCTGGTCTTCCGCAATACCCGGGATATTCACGATGGCAACCAGGGAGCCCATCACGGTCGGGAATTGCAGCAGATTGCCGGTGGCCAATTGTTCGGCGCTCAGCGGCGCATCGGTCGCGCCGAAATCCACCGTGCGGTTACGGATCTGGTTGATCCCGGCGCCCGATCCAACGGATTGGTAATTCACCTGAATGCCAGTCGCGCCGCGCGCCGCTTCCGCCCATTTTTGGTAGATTGGGTTCGGGAAGGTCGCGCCCGCGCCGGTAATCTGCGCTGCTTGCGCATGGGCGCCGAAGGCCGGCAGGGTCAGGGCGGCGCTGGCGCCGAGAAGGAAGGATCGCCTATCCACAGGAATGCTCCGATTGCTGGAACCACGCCGCCCAAAGCCAGACGGCGACCCGCTTCTAGTAAGCCCAAACGACTCTTCGATTGCAGTTCGATGAAGCTTTTGTGACAACGCTCCGGACAAGCCGGGGTTTTGTCCATACCCCCTATTTGTACCAGGCAGGCCGGCGCTTGGCCTGGAAGGCTGCCAAGCCTTCCCGCCCTTCGGGGGCGGCGCGCTGCATCCAGCCTTCATGCGCCAGTTGCGCCACCTGGCGGGGGGAAAGGGTCAGGCCATTGGCCTCCAGGAAGGATGTCTTGGTCATGGCGATGGCGCTTGGGGCGGAAAGCATCATCTGATCAATGATATGGGCCAGCCGTGCTTCCATGGCATCAGCCGCCACCACCTCATGCACCAAGCCGATTCGAAGGGCTTCTGCCGCGTCAAAAC